>DYLG01000016.1 GCA_020722215.1 Desulfomonile tiedjei | reverse complement strand
CAGGGCGAGGGGTCAGGCCGATCCGCACACCATTGGATACGCCTAATGGCGAGACAATCACCAAACAAAACAGACCTGCCCCACGTTCTCCTGCTCCACCAGACCTGATGGATGCATTCCGTTCAGGAAGATGTTGACAGATCCGGTCCGACCTGTCATTCATTGGGGATCGGTTGGCGTTCAAGAAATCACCACTGTGAAGCCCTGAGCCGTTGATTCGTCAAGTCTCCTGCTGCCGGCTGCTCGCGACCGGCAATGCGGGATTCTACGGGCCACAGTATTTAAGCCGATTGTCTGGATCTTTGTGTTTGTTCGAACCGGACTCGCGGGTAGAGCGGAAGGAATCGCATGCCAGTCCATAACGTGTTGGAAGTCGAGGGCTTGCGGCTTCAGTTCGGCGGACTTCAGGCGCTCGGCGGCGTAGATCTTCATGTGGGCAATCACGAAATCCTGGCGGTGATCGGGCCGAACGGGGCGGGCAAGTCTAGCCTTCTCAACTGTATCAACGGATTCTATCGGGCCCAGTCCGGGAGCATCCGCTTCAAGGGCAAGCCCATCCATAACATGCAAGCCCATGCCATCGCAAAGTTGGGCATTTCCCGAACATTTCAGAACATCGAGCTTTATACGGGACTAACCGTCGTGGAGAACCTTATGGCTGCGCGCCATATACACATGAAACGCGGCGCACTTGCAGGCGCATTGTTCTTCGGGCCCGCACTCAAGGAGGAGATCCGCCACAGGCAAGTGGTGGAGGACATAATCGACTTCCTCGAAATGGAGTCCGTTCGCGGGGAGATTGTAGGCACACTTCCCTACGGCGTCCGAAAGCGGGTGGAATTGGGCCGTGCCTTGGCCATGGATCCCACTCTGCTGCTCCTGGATGAGCCCATGGCGGGAATGAACGTCGAGGAAAAGGAGGACATGGCCCGATTTATCCTCGATGTGTCCGAACTGCGGCGCATCCCAATGATGATAGTGGAACACGACATGGACGTGGTCTTGGACCTTGCCCACAGGAGTGTGGTGCTGGACTTCGGGATCAAAATAGCCGATTCCGCGCCTCATGAGACCGTTCGGAATCCGCGGGTCGTGCAGGCGTACCTTGGAGAAGAGGAGTGAGCCGTGGACGGTAGGTTTGGCCGCAGCGACCTGGATACTCTTCCGAAGTTGCTCAGAGAGCGGGCTAACATCCTGGGAGACAAGGTCACCGCTATGCGCGTCAAGGACCGCGGAGTATGGCAGAAATACTCATGGAAGGACTACTACGACAAGGCAAGGGATCTTTGCCTGGGCATGGTGAAACTCGGATTCGGCAAAGGCGATAAGATCTCCATAATCGGGGAGAACAAGCCCGAATGGTTCTGGGCCGAACTTGCCGCGCAGTGCGCAGGGGGCATTGCCGTGGGCATCTACACTGACTGCCAGGCTGCTGAGGTGAAGTACTTTCTGGAACATTCGGAATCCTCCTTTGTGGTGGCCCATGACCAGGAACAGGTGGACAAGGTGCTTCAGATTCGGCACGAACTGCCGCTTCTGCGCAAGATAATCTACTGGGACCCCAAAGGGCTGTGGGGGTACGACCATCCGGATCTCGTGTCCATGGATCAGGTGATGGAAGAAGGCCGGCGCTTCGGAACAGATCATCCGGAGCTTTTCGACAATCTCGTGGACCAAGGCACTCCCGACGACATCGCAGTAATTTGCTACTCGTCCGGCACCACAGGCCTGCCCAAGGGAGCCATGCTCAGTCAACGCTGGCTCGTGGAAGGAATCCGGGACTGGGCCCGAGTGGACGGCTGGGACAAAGAAGGACTGGAATACCTTTCCTTTATTCCTCCCGCTTGGGCTACCGAACAGGCGCTCGGCATAGCCGGAGGACTGGTTGCCGGACTGAGGGTGAACTTCCCCGAGGAACCCGAGACCGTTCAGGCGAATATCCGAGAGATCGGTCCTGTTGTGTTTTTCTATGGCGCTCGGCTTTGGGAGAACGTCAACAGTGTAGTTCAGGCAAGAATCATCGACTCCACATGGCTTCGCCGCCTGCTTTACAAGAAATTTCTCGCCGTCGCGCTGAAGATCGCGGATCAGAAGATTGACCGCAAACCTCTGGGGTCATGGCAGCGTTTGCAAGCATGGTTGGCTCATCACGCAGTCTTCAGGGCGCTCAGGGACAGGCTGGGGCTGTCCCGGGCAGATGTGGTGTACAGCGCGGGCGGGGCGCTCAGCCCTGATATCGTGCGTTTTTTCCTCGCGATCGGAATCGAGATCAAGCTCTTCTACGCGAGCACGGAAATGGGCGTCATCTCAATCCCGAGGCGCGGCCGCATTCATCCCGACACCTCAGGCACTCCCATGCCCTGGGCCGAAGTCCTGATAGCCGAAGATGGAGAAATCCGGATCAAAAACCGTTACATGTATTCCGGGTACTACAGAGACCCGGACGCGACCCGGGCCAAGCTCAAGGACGGGTTCTATTGCAGCGGCGATTTCGGGTACATTAACGATGACGGACAACTCATCGTCATTGACCGTATGGAGGACCTCAAGACGCTTTCCGGCGGCCGGAAATTCTCCCCGCAATACTCCGAGGTTCGACTTCGATTCAGCCCGTACATCAAGGACGCGATTGTTGTGGGCAGCGAAGACCGCGACTATGTGACTTCTCTGATCAACATAGACCTCAACAACGTGGGACGATACGCGGAAGCCAATCACATTCCGTACACGACTTTCACCGACCTTAGCCAGAAGCCGCAAGTCATTAACCTTGTTCGGGAAGAGATCCGCAGGGTCAACCGAACCCTTCCCGAGCATGCCCGCATCCGGCGCTTCGTTAATCTTCACAAGGAGTTCGATGCGGATGAGGCCGAACTTACCCGCACCCGCAAGCTGAGACGCACCTTTGTGGAAGACCGCTACAAGGATCTCATCCAGGCCTTGTACAACGACCTTGAAGAGATAGCTGTGGAAGCTCACGTCACGTACAGGGACGGGCGCCGTGGCGTTATCCGGACTTCCATTCACGTCAACGCCGTGGTGTGAAAGGCTATAGCTCTCAATGACCGAGTTCTTACAGTTGCTTGTTATCGGGTTGCTCGAGGGCGGGCTGTACGCGATGGTGGCTGTTGCAATGGTCCTGGTTTACAAGTCCACCCATGTAGTGAGCCTGGCTCACGGGCAATTCATGGGTTTCGGCGCTCTCGCTTTCTGGTTTGTTCTCGTGCAACTGAAGATGCCTATTGTCGTGGCCCTAGTCCTGGCCCTGTGCTTTGCCGCGGCCGTGGGATGGGCTGTGGAACGCTTCGCTATGAGACCGCTTATCGGCCAGCCGTTGTTTGCGGCATTCCTCACCACTTTCGCCACCTTCCTCATGATGGACGGTTTGTTCCAGTTGATCCTGAAGGGGGAATCGGCGAGCTTTGCCGCGTACTTGCCATTGGGCAGCATTTCCGTCGCGGGCAAACCTCTTCCGACAACTCAACTGGCCAGTTTTGGAGCCAGTCTCTTACTTTTCGCCGGCCTTGCGGTTTTCTTTCGTTTCACCAAGGTGGGCCTGGGGATGCGCGCCACCGCAGAAGATCATCAGCTTGCACAGAGTACCGGAATTACCGTTAGATCAATCTTTTCCTATATCTGGATGCTTTCCACGGTTGTAGCTACTTTCGCGGGCATTGCCCTGGCAAATGTCTCGGACATCTACTTCACCTTGCCTTACATGGGTATCAAAGGCTTGATCGTCGCACTGGTGGGCGGGCTGGACTCCCTTCCCGGAGCACTGCTGGCGGGCCTGCTGCTGGGAGTCCTGGAAAACGTAAGCGCCGGCTATCTAGACCCCATAGTGGGGGGCGGAGTGAAGGAGGTCGCGGCATACGTGCTGCTGCTTCTAGTCTTGCTCATAAGACCTTACGGCCTGCTGGGCCTTGTACGAATAGAGAGGATCTGACATGTGGAGACCGTGCGGCATATTCGATGAGACCTACAGGCAGGATATGGCCATTGTTCGGACCCCTCTTCGTTGGGGAGTGCTCACGGTTTCCGTAGGGGTTCTCCTGGCGGCGCCGCTGTTCTGCTCTTACTACATTGTCAGCGTTCTCAATACGTTGGCCATCACCGTCATAGCGGTATTGGGACTTCAGATTGTCACCGGGTACTGTGGCCAGGTTTCCTTCGGGCAAGCAGCTTTCATGGCCGTGGGCGCATACTCGTCGGCCATACTGACGGAAAAACTCGGGCTGTCCTTTTGGATCGCAATGCCGGTAGCAGGAGTGATCACAGGAATGTACGGCTTGCTGGGCGGGGCTCCTTCAATGCGCATCAAGGGGTTCTACCTGGCGGTCGCCACCATAGCGATTCATTTCGTCACCATGTGGCTTGTCCAGCATCTGGAGATCACGGGCAAGTCCGTCGGGCTCCCGGTAAGCCCTCCGCAGATCGGTCCCTTTGCTTTTGACAGTGACGAGCGGATGTTCTACATCATCATACCTGTGATGCTGGCAATGACCTACGGAGCAAGGAACATCGTGCGAACCCGCGTGGGCAGGGCATTCGTGGCAGTACGCGACAACGACCTGGCCGCACAGGTGATGGGAATAAATATATACTATTACAAGTTGTTAGCTTTTTTCATCTCGTGCTTTTACGCGGGAGTGGCCGGTTCATTGTGGGCCCACTATCACGGGGTGTGCCATCCTGAGCAGTTTCAGCTCCTGCGGGGCTTGTGGTACATCGGTATGCTGATTGTGGGCGGTCTGGGAAGCATTCCCGGAGTTTTCTTCGGAGTCATTCTGATCCGGGCGCTGGACGAATCAGTTTTGATGTTGTCCCCATATTTCGCGCAATGGTTTCCGTGGCTTGGAACCGCGCCGGCTGCCGGCCTGGGGCTGTCCGCATTCGGTCTGGTGTTGGCCCTGTTTCTGATCAAAGAACCCAGGGGTCTTGCGCACCGCTGGGAGATCATGAAGGCATCGATCAGACTTTATCCGTTTGCATACTAGCAGGGCTGTTGAGCGCGCCCGCGGTACGTGTCTCGCCGAGTCGGGGACTTTGACCGCGGTTGGTTGGTGGAGAGCGAGGTCACACTCAGGTTCAATCTACCAAAGGGAGGTAAACAATGAGAACTCGATGGATTCGTTGGGCGGTAGTGGTTATTTCCGCTGCTTTTCTGTCATGGGGTCTGTTCCCCGGCGTGTCCTGGGCCAAGGAGGTAGCGTTTCTGGACCTTTCGGACTTTACGGGCCCTGTTGCAGGCTTGGCATTACCAAGCAGTTTCGGCATCGAGGACTACCTGAAGGACGTAAACGCCAAAGGCGGTATCGACGGTGTGAAGATCAAATACATCGGGGTGGATACTCGCTATGATGTTGCTCGGGCGTTGTCTGCTTATAAGAGCTATGCCAGAGACCCGAGCGTAGTCGCCATGGAAATCGTGAGCACTCCGGTGGGCAAAATGCTCCAGAACCTTCTCCGTAGCGCCAAGTTTGTCTGCCTTGTCCCCGGCGATGGCGAATTCCAGGCGCACATAGGCAACTTCTGGCCCTGGGGGCCCACATATCAGGATGCCTTTGCGGCCACAATCGACTGGGTGCTGGCCGACTGGAAAAAGAAGGGACAATCCGGGAAACCCAAGATTGCCGTGCTAAGCTGGGACAACGCCTACGGAAGAGAGATGCTTCGAGGAGGCAAGGAATACGCTGAAAAGCAAGGCGTTGAGGTACTTCCCTCGGAGTTGTTCCCTCCAGGAAGCCTCAACCACGACGTTTACCTCACCAGACTGGAAAAAGCGGGAGTTAACTACATTTACGTGGGGGGCGTAGATCCCACCCAGACCAACGTAATGAGGGACGCGTCACGTTTGGGGCTTCCCAAGAAGATTCAGTTCATCTCGGATTACTGGGGCCCTTCAGCTCTCGGCATCAGCCTTCATCCCGAGGCCCTGGAAGGGATGGTGGTCATCTCCTATTTCCTCAGAGGCGATGAAGCGCAGAATCATCCTTTGCTCAAGCGACTGTGGACGACTTATCGCAACCAGCCGGCGGACAAGATGAACGAAGGCTACGGCATGGGCGTAGGCGCGGCTATAACTCTGGTCGGGGCCATCAAAGATGCGATAAAGCGCGTAGGCGCGGACAAGCTTACACGCGAAGAGATCTACAATTCGTACCAGAAAGTCACGGGCCTCAGCAGAGAAGGCATTCTGGGCCCATGCGCGTACAGCCCCACTTCGAGGCGTGGCAGCGACGTAGTGAAGTTCTACAAGGTCACGGGAGGAAAGATTGTGCCTATCACGGATTGGGTCAAGACCCCGGATGCGGTTTCCCTGCACAAGTGGTAAACCTTTCCGCCCTTTTTGTGGAGAATAAGGAGGCAAAACCATGAAAAGCTACAAGTGGATGGTGTGGGGAGCACTCGCAGTTGCGGCCCTGGTCATCGCTGCACAGTCCGTGGACACCGCTCGGGCAGAGGAAGCCAAAATCCTGGTGGTTCCTGAAAAAGCCGTTCTTACACCCGACCTGCTCAAAGAGCCAATTCAGTTCAAAGGGACCGGTTTCGGACCAGGTGAAGTAGTCGTGGTCGAGCTTATCCCGCCTGCGGGCCTGAAGGTCAAGGCTGTGGCCGAGGGCGAAAATGTGGGACTCGCGTTCGCCACAACCGACGACAAAGGCGCGTTCGACGCAAAAATGAGCCCGGTCGCCACCTTGAACTGGATTTTTCAGGTGGGATGGACACCGAATATGAAACCCGATTTCAAGGAGGCCAAACCGCTTCCGCCAGGCTCGTACCAAATTCTGGCAACGGGAATGACCTCCGGGAAAGCGGCAAAGGCAACTCTGGAGCTGTTGAAACCACCGCCGAAGGAGGAGAAGAAGTAAGCGCCTGCAACGCGGGCCTGCGGCAGGCCATTCCGCTGTAGGGGCTACCGGCCGGTCGCCCCTACCACGCTTCTTCACGGCCGGCGTCACGCGTGGTTTCAGCTCCATTGAACGCGGCGTTGCATGAGGGTAGCATGCTCCAAATCAACAACGCAGAGGTGATCTACAGCGACGTGATCCTCGTCCTAAAGGGGGTTTCCGCCCAGGTCCCGGACGGCAGGATCGTGGCCTTGCTGGGCGCCAACGGCGCGGGCAAGACCACAACGCTCAAGGCCATTTCGGGAGTTCTACGAACCGAGTTGGGCGAGGTGACGGACGGCAGCGTTGAACTCGACGGGAAACCGATCCACCGGATGGATCCCGAGGAAATAGTCCGCCTAGGAATTGTTCAGGTCATGGAAGGCAGGCGTTTGTTCGAACACCTCACGGTAGAGGAAAATCTGCTTGTGGGAGCGTACATGCGGAAAGACGCCGCCGGCATAGGCCAGGACCTCGCCAAGACCTACGGCTACTTCCCCAGGCTCTCTGATCTTCGGCGCCGCACGAGCGGATACCTCTCGGGCGGTGAGCGCCAGATGCTCGTCATGGGCCGCTCACTTATGGCAAGGCCGAGGATCATGTTGCTCGATGAGCCCTCCATGGGATTGAGCCCGCTTCTGGTCAAGGAGATATTCAGGGTCGTCCGCGCGATTAACGACGAGGAAAATGTGGCCATACTCCTGGTGGAGCAGAACGCCCGCATCGCGTTGAGCATTTCCGAGCACGGTTACGTGATGGAAAACGGAAGAATCGTGCTGGACGGGCCTTCGGAGAGGCTCCGGGAAAACGAGGACATCAAGGAATTTTACCTCGGTCTGAGCGACAAAGGAAGGCGAAAGAGCTATCGGGAAGTCAAGCACTACAAGCGCCGCAAACGGTGGCTGGCATAAACAGGAGTTCTGTGATGAGATTCGTTGTTATCGGGGGCGACGCGGCAGGGATGAGCGCCGCTTCAAGAGCCAAACGCAATGATCGGACCTTGGAAGTGGTCGTTTTGGAGCAAACAAACGACGTTTCCTACTCGGCCTGTGGAATGCCGTACAATATCGCCGATCCCGCCCGGCCCGTAGAAGACTTGGTGGTGAGACGCGCGGAAGTGTTTCGCAAAGAGCAGAACATCGACCTGAGACTGGGCCATAGGGCTCAAACGCTGGACCGGGCCGAGCGGACGGTCTCCGGAACCACGGTAGGCGGAGAACCGTTCCAGGTGGACTACGACAAGCTGCTCATAGCAACGGGAGCCCGTGCCATCAGGCTGACGGCGCCCGGTGCGGACCTGCCGGGCGTCATGACTCTGAAGTCCCTGGAAGACGCGAGACGCATCAAGGATTACCTGAATCGCCATCCTGTCCGCAGCGTGCTGATTGTGGGAATGGGTTACATCGGCCTGGAAATGGCCGAGGCGTTCCATGAGCGTGGCGTTAAGGTCGAGCTGGTGAAAAGACGCCCTAGCACGCTTCCTTGGGCGCCAGAGGGAATGGCGGATCTGGTGAAAAGCGAACTCGAAGCCAAAGGCGCGAGGCTCAGATTCGCAACCAGGGTGAGCGGCATCACGGAGGACGACGGCTGTCTCAAGGTGACATTTGACTCCGGGGATCAAACGGTGGTCGATATGATCCTCGTTGCGGTCGGAATCATGCCCAATTCGGAAATCGCGGCGGATGCAGGCCTCGAACTTGGCCCAAGCAGAGCCATTGCAGTTGACCGGTCTCTGAGGACAACGGATCCTGACATCTTCGCCGCTGGTGATTGCGCGGATGCTTTCAACGTAATCACAGGCCAAAGAGTATGGGTTCCCCTGGCCTTGAGGGCCAACAGAGCCGGATGGGCTGTCGCGGACAACGTAACGGGCAAGTCGGTGGAGCTTCCGGGCATAGTGGGCACCGCGGTGTTCAAGGTCTTCGACTTGCAGGTGGCTCGTACGGGATTGAGCCTGGACGAGGCTCAAGGGGCGGGATTCGCGCCGGTCAACACCTATGTGAAGACCAGATCCCGCGCTCATGCTCATCCCGGTAATCAGACGCTTCATGTGGCCCTGGTGGCTGACCGAGGCTCCGGCAGGCTTCTGGGAGCCCAGATGGTTGGCAAGGAAGGAGTGGCCCACCGCATTGACGCTGTTGCAGTGGCTCTCCATGCCGGAATGACTGTCGCAGAGTTTACCCAGTGCGACATGGCCTATGCGCCGCCGTTTTCTCCTGTCTGGGACCCGCTGCTCACTGCCGGCAACCAGCTCCTGAAGGCGCTCGGTTGAAATCGGGTGCAGCATGGTAGGGCGGGCTCTGCCCGCCAACTGCGTTTCATGAATACGGTCACGTATTTTGATCAGACATGACACACAGCCAGTGGCTTTTGCCGGTAGGACCGGCATCTTGCCGGTCATTGGACACAGGAGCGGCGTCTCTTGGTGGGGGCGACCGGCCGGGTCGCCCTTACAATCGACCGCTCGGCGCACCTGGTGTTTCATTTCGAGAATGCAGTCACTACTGAATGCGCCCCTTGCATTCATGAAGCGGAATGCTGTTATGTAGGGGCGGGCTTCAAACCCGCCCCTACCGCCCGTTCTCCTCGGAGACGAATTTCGGCAAACCGACAATTCGGGCAACGGGCGCGGAAAGATCTCGCTCAAGAAGGCGCATGGAGCATACGTCAATCGAAACCGGGTCTCGACGGAAGCCCAGCGGAGTGGTCCGGTCTCCGTTGTTTGGGACCATAGCGCTGGATTTCCTGGTGAAGGGAGATCCCCATCCTTGCCCGTATCTGCCCGGCATGATCGCTCAGGAGGAAGCCTTCTGTGCGGATGAATTCCCCGCGGAACTGTACCATGACTTCATGAGCTATGAATTCCGCCGGTCCGGGAACATATTCTACCGGCCCGTTTGCAGAGATTGCCGGGAATGCCGCCCGCTGCGAGTCCCCATTCATCTGTTCTCTCCGAACAAATCAATGAGGCGAGTCCTCCGCAAGAATGAAGACGTCACAGTGCAGGTGGGGCCGCCACGGTTTACCGCGGAAAAGGCGAGGATCTATACTGCTTATCTTGCTGAGCAGCACCTTTCGGCTCGGCTCAGTGCGCCTGACGATTTGTGGCGGTTCTTATACACTTCGCCTGTGACCTCGCTGGAGTTCCAGTACAGGCTGAAAGACCGGATCATAGCTGTGGGCATCACGGACAAGTGTTCCAGGTCTCTCTCGAGCGTGTACACGTTTTTTGATCCGGAATTCTCCAAGCGCAGTCCGGGTACGTTGTCGGCCCTTCGGGAAATACTTTGGTGCAAGCAACAGGGCATCCCGTACTACCATCTCGGGTTTCTCGTGGCTCGATGCGCGTCCATGAGCTACAAATCCAGATTCAAGCCTTGCGAGGTACTATCCGAAGCAGGTCAATGGGTTGCTTACAAAGGGCCTGTCACGAAATAAACGATGCAAACGACAGCCGAACCGAGGGTAGGGGCAGACCTGCGTGTCTGCCCCAAAAGAGTTCGGTACGGCCGAAGAGGGCGGACACATAGGTCCGCCACTACCGAGATGCCCACCTTATTTCTTGACAATGCCTCAGCTCATAAACTCCACGGATACAACCGCAGAGGTTCCCGGCTCTTCCATGGTAACGCCGTACAGAGTGTCGGCTGCTTCCATGCTGCGCTTGCTGTGGGTGACCACGAGGAATTGGGTCCTGTGGGACAGTTTTCTCAGCATCTCGTTGAATCGGTCGATGTTGGAATCGTCCAGTGGAGCGTCCACTTCGTCCAGGAGGCAGAACGGCGAAGGGCGAATAAGGAAGATGGAGAAGATGAGGGCCACTGCTGTCAGGGCTTTTTCGCCTCCGGACAGGAGGTCCATGTTCCTCACTCTCTTGCCGGGCGGTCGGGCCATGATTTCCACGCCGGTTTCCAGCAGGTCGCCTTCGTCGGTGAGTTCCAGCCGGGCCTCGCCTCCTTTGAATAAGGCAGGGAATATCTCCCGGAATTTCTCATTGATCTGGTCGAATGCCTCCCGGAAGCGTTCCTTGGTTGTTCGGTTGATCTTGTTTATCGTCGCGTAGAGCGAATCCACAGCGGTTCTCAGGTCATCTTCCTGCTCGGTGAGAAACTGGAGCCTTTCTTCGGTCAAGCGGCTTTCTGCGATAGCTGCGAGGTTTACTTCGCCCATGGCTTCGAGCTTGGCGCGCAAGTCCGTAATGACGGCCTCATCGGGCGGCTCGTCCGGCGGCTGGATGGTCCTGGGATCCACCTGATATCTTTCGAGGATTTTTTCAACAAGTCCATCCAGGGTCTGCTCCAAGCGAACCGATTCCATTTCGAGCCGATGCGTCTGATCCCGAAGCTCCCTGACGGATTTCTCCAAGCCGGCAGCCTGTTCTTCCAGTGTTTTCAAAGCGTCCGACGCACGGGCTGAGTCCTGCCTTAGCGCCTCGATTTGCTGAGTAAGCAGCGAATGGTCTTGCATCAGCTCCTTTTCGAGTTCCTCGGCCCTCAGGATCTCCTCGCCAAGTCTCTCTTCCTCCGAAGCATTGCGCTCAGCCTGTTGCTTGAGGGAGTCGAGCTGCTTTTCCATTTGCCGCAGCGTCTCCAGTGCGAATCTTGTTTCCTTTTCCAGCGACAGATTGCGTTCTTCCAGTTGAGCGACCAGTACCCTGATCTCGTTGGATTCCCCGGATTTTTCCTGAACCGCTCCAGCCAGTTGCTCAACCCGGATCCGCAATTGTTCCTTGTCTTCCTCCATCTTGCCGTGTTCGGCCTCCAGGCCGACAATCGTCTCCTCTGTTTCACGAAGCTCCTGCTCTAGGGTTTGCGATTCCCGCACCAGGTTTTCAAGCTCCACGCCGATCACTTCCAATCTCCGCCGGGAGTTCTTTGTTTCGGCGTCGAGCCTTTCCAGGTCTTTCTTGAGTCCGGCCTCGCCCAGCTTCAGGTCGTTGATTTCCCGGTCGGTCTTTTCCAATACTGCTGCGAGCGTCTCCAGTGCTTCTTCTTTCTCGGCAAGGGACGATCTGAGGTGAAGAATGTCTTGTTCAAGGGAAGTCACGGTCCGGTTCAGTTCGGCAATCTCACGCTTCTTTTCGAAGATCTCGTCCCTGACGTTGTCATGGGATCCGCCCGTGATCTCGCCGTAACGGCTGAGCACCTCTCCGTTGCTCGTGACCAGGTCGATGTTGATGCCGTTCCTCTCCCAGATATCAATCGCCTGCGAGATGTTTTCCACAACAAAGCAACGGCTGAAGAGAAAATCGCCAAGGTCTTCGAACCCTCTCCTGAAGCGAACCAGCTCTTTGACCCGGGTCAATCCGGGTGGGATTTCTTCGGGGTCCGAATCATGAGAGAACCGCGGTGAAGCGGGGATAAAGGTTGTCCTGCCCGCCCCTGCATCTCTGAGCCGATTTGCGGCTTCCGCCCCACTTCTTGGCGACAAGACGACAATATGCCCCAGACGATCGCCAAGCGCGGCGGCTACGGCCTTCTGATGTTCCGGCGCCACGTCGATCATTTCAGCCAGCGGCCCCAGCAGCGCTTCTCTTTCCAGGAGTTGCTCATCCTGCATGAGGAAACGCACACCCTCTCCGTACGCCGAGTAGCTTTTTTGCATTTCTTCAAGGGATTCTTTTCTCGCGTTTGCCGCCGCCAGTCGGCGCTCTAAGGAGGCAATTTCCTCTCTGAGCCCCGCGATCCGTTCACGGTTCCGTTGTCGTTCGCCTATGAGGGTTTCCCTTTCTTGGACTCGCTGGGATAATTGAGACGCCATTACATCGAGCCGACTGGTGAGTTCTTGTCTCCGGATGCCGTCGCTTTTCACGGCTTGAGCGAGTTCCTGAGATTCCCTGCTGATTCTTTCTTGTCGGGACTTGGTTTCCGTGCGTCGTCGTTCGACGGTCTGCCGATGGTTCCTTGCTTGAGCAGCGTTTTGCAGGTTCCGGAAGATGTCGTCTTTGAGTTTGTCCTGCAATCGCTTGTTTTCCGCGAGACTCTTTTCCAGTTCCCGAAAGCTGTCAACAGATTGTTGGAGTTTCGTTTTCCACCGGGCCAGGTCTTCCCGAAGCGCCGCCTGGTCATTTTCCAGGTGCAGGTGTTGCGTCCGGGCTTCTTCCTTTTTCCTTTCGAGAGATGCTTTTTCCTCTTCGGATCGCGTTCTCCATTGAGCGAGCCTGGCCACGGAACTCCGGTCCGTTGCGATTTGGTTTCGGGTTGAAGCCAGCTCCAATTCTATCCGGTGTCGGGACTCCAGGTTTTCCTTCAAGGTTTTGTCGATTTGCAGGTCTCTGAGTCGTTCCCTTTCCAGCTCGGCATGGATGGATGAAAGGCGGGTTTCTTTTTCGGAAAGAACTGACTGCTCAGCCTGGAGTTGGCTGGACATGGTGGAATGCTGCTCTTGGAGAACCGAACATTTGTGCGCGTGGCGTTGAAGGTCAAGTTCTCGGAGGCGTTCCTCGGTCTTGCGATAGCGTTCAGCCCTGGAAGCTTGCCTCTTGAGGGCATTGTGCTGCCGCCTCACCTCGGTGATGACGTCGGATATGCGCAAGAGGTTCTGTTGGGTGTGTTCGAGCTTCTTGAGCGCCACGTCCCGCCGTGCCTTGTACCGGTTGATCCCGGCGGCTTCCTCGATGAGTACCCTCCGATCCTCGGGCTTGGAAGCCACAACCATGTCCACGCGTCCCTGCTCGATGATCGCGTAGGAATTCTTGCCCACTCCCGTGTCCAGGAAGAACTCGGTTACGTCCAGCAAACGGCATGGTATGTTGTTGATTTCGTACTGGGATTCCCCGTCTCTGAAAATGCGACGAGTGATCATTATCTCGTCGTAGTCGGCCATGGACGGCGGTGCGCAACCCCCTGAATTGGACAGGACCAGTCTCACCTCAGCCATGCCCAGAGGCTTTCGGGTGTCAGATCCGTTGAAGATCACATCCTCCATTTTTTTGCCGCGAAGGCTCTTGACCCGCTGCTCGCCCATGACCCACCGTATGGCCTCGAACACATTGCTTTTTCCGCAGCCATTCGGTCCGACAATGCCGGTGATTCCCGGCTTGAACTCGAAAACCGTCCTGGCGGGGAAGCTCTTGAAGCCCTTGATTTCAAGTCTCTTAATCTTCATCCTGAATCACACCCGCCCCATCGAGTGGAGGCGACCCTATTTGCAGCGCCGGCCCAAGCAAAGGAAACTGCGCCCAGCCAAAGCTGCCGGAATCAAAGACTAAACCGAAACCGCGGCGGCCGACGATTCAAGCGGAAACCGCTCCGTCCATTTCCCCATACCATGGTCTTCCGATTCCGTCCATCGGAAGTCTCACCTGCACGGAGCGTTTCGTAAGCGGGGCCTCCCCGGCAATCGCTGGTCCCAATCGCTCAACCTGCGAAGCAAAAATGTTGGCGGTCATGCATTCGCCGCTGTGTTATGATTATGGCATGGATGCGGAAGATCGGTATGCTTACTTTCTTATAAGAGATAATGCCGTAATGGTCCGGGTTCCCTCCGAAGAGCACGGGAGTTGGTCCGACTCAGACTTGGCATTCTTTGACGTGAGGACTGGCGTACAACTCAGGGAGATTCACCCCGCGTTTCAGGATGGCGAGTTGGCACGCGGGTTTAGCGTGCCCGAGTCTCATGCTCGGGTAATCATGAAATCAGGCACGGTTCTGTTGCCCGGTCCGTCGGTGGATCCGTCCAAGGTGGTGACTATTCTCGGGTTGAAGCAGAGGAAGCTGGACGGCGTGGTTGCCGAGGCCGTACTTGACCGCGTCCGGGTGGTTAGAAACATTCTCAGCGGGTTCCTTCAAGCGTCCGAAAATGCTCGGGAGGAAGAGAAGTTCTGGCTTGCTCAGCAGGTTCTGACCATCATGAGCAAGTTTTCCGGCAGGGAGTTGGCCGAGTTGGAAGAGATCGTCGAGTGGTTCAGGACGCGGCCGACAAAACCCAGGTGAAGATGAGGACTACGCACTCAATTTGCCAAATACGGCCGCGTACCTATGAAACGAAGCATAAAATGACCCCACCGTCGATTGTAGGGGCGACCGGCCGGTCACCCTGGCGATCTTTGGGTTAACGTCCGGAAGAGACGTCGATGCTGCCGCAGTCCTGTAGGGTGCGCTGACCAACAGGAACCGCACCGGTCGGGGTCTTTTCCCGACCGATGCGTTTCGCTTTGGCAGCGGATCTTACGCCATTACGTCACCGAATTTTCGCCATTGCGCACTTTCAGAACATTGAGGACGCTGTGAATTCAAATTTCCGTGCAGAGTTCCCGTTGGGCTGCCCAAGCGGCAGGTTTCAAGCCGCCGTGATCTTCCGGACGGTTGTAGTGGTTGCATGCGCGCTCGCCGTGCCACTTTTCCAGTCCCCTTCTGCAGCGGCTGAAGAAGATCCGTACAAGCTGGTAACAGAAGCCCAATCGGAAGCGTTCAAAGGCAATTATGAGAATGCGATAGGTTTGTTCACACGCGCTGTTGAAGTTTTTGGTCCGGGAAGTGCGCAGGGCCAGCAAGTACTATATGAGCGTGCCAAGGCCCTCTTTCGGATGGGAGATTCCAAGAGGTCGTGGAAAGAGGTGGCGAACTTGCTTCGCTATTCAAACCTTGACGGTGAAGTGCGTGCCTCCGCTCTTCACCTTAGGGGAGTCCTCAACGTCAGCAGAGACCATGACCAGGACGCGGTGCAGGATTTCACAGCCGCCATCAAAACCCGGCATAATGACATGAAGTTGCGGGCAACTTCTTTTACATATCGAGGTTGGGTGTTCGTGCGACTTGGTGAGCACGATAAAGCGATCAGCGACCTTGACCAGGCAATACGCCTGGACCCGGACTCTGCCATGGCTTACGCGGCCCGGGGTATGGCTTATCTCCGAAAGGACGATTTGGCAAGAGCCCGAACGGACGTGGATACGGCCCTTTCCATGAATCCGGATCAACAGACCATAGACATGGCCAACAAGGTGCTGAAGTCCCTTTCGTTCTCCGAATCGGGGCCGGACCGGATCTCCATCCCGTTCAGCGATGACGGCCATATATTCGTCCAGGTGCGATTCACCCGCAATGGGAAGCCCCACAGGTTCCTTTTGGACACCGGCGCGACCCATTCTCTCATCAGCAAGGAGTTGCTCGAAAAGATCAGTGCCCAGACTGAAGTGACACGAATCGGATACGGTCTGGTGAGGACTGCCGACGGCGAGACCCACAAAGTGACCAGGTATAAGGTTCGGGACGTGTATCTGTATAATCTGCCTCTCGGCGACATCGAGGTTCACGTTTTCTCCGAGCGCAACAAGATCCTGATGAATCTGTTGGGCGCCAAGAGTCTGAAACAGGTGGCAATCTCAATAGATACCGGGGCCCAAAAGGCAGAAATCAGGCGAATCGACGCTGACAATCGCCCGCAGGATTGAAACACCCAACGCCCCTCGCGGCTCATCGAGGTCCTTGTATATCTGAGGCAACATTGTAGAATTGGGAGCAAAGGAGTTGGCGGATCTTGCGGCATGCACCCTAAGGGAATTGTCCTTTGACTTCTTCGCGTCTTGGTTACTTCGTGGTTTGATTCTCCGGCTTATACAGGCGGTCGCGCTCAACAGTTACCCCTGAAATTCTAGGGGGTTTTCTTCATCGCACGGGAAACCGGGAGGAATCATGGGTTCCGCAATCGAGCTGGAGCTGAGAAAATTCGTCGCCCCTGAATTCGTTTTTGGCTCTGATGCAAGGTTTTTGGCGGGAAGGTACGCAAGAAACCTCGGGGTCCGCAAGGTGCTGGTTGTAACCGATCCGGGAGTGATGGCCGCAGGATGGACGGCCGACGTAACGAGAAGCCTCCGGAGCGAGGACGTGCCCTACGAATTATTCAGTGACGTGACTCCGAACCCTAAAGCCGGAGAAGTCATGGCAGGGGCTGAATTGTACAAGACCTCCCGCTGCAATACCATCGTGGCAGTGGGAGGCGGCAGCCCCATGGACTGTGCCAAAGGCATCGGAATCGTAAGCGCCGACCGGGGCAACATTGTCGATTATGAAGGAGTTGATGAGATCGAACATCTGCTCGACCCGCTTATCTGTGTTGGGAGGAAGCAGCCGCCCGAAACCATTTACAGATAGCACCCGGGCGCTACTGCGTGTTGGTCGTGCAAGACTCCGGAGTCGGGATGGGCGAGGAAACCCGCTCCCGGATCTTCGAGCCGTTCTTCACAACCAAGAAGAAAGGATTGGGGACCGGCCTGGGACTGTCCACAGTTTACGGTATCGTGAAGCAGCGCCGCGGTCACATCGGCGTAAGCAGTTAGCCGAGCTGCGGAACGGAATTCAACATATACTTCCCAAGTCTCAATCGTCCTGCCGACGCAGTCTCAGACGGCCCTTCCGCCGGCTTGAGCACCCGGGGGCACGAAACGGTGTTAGTGGTCGAGGACGAAAAAGTGGTTCGCAAGATCACATGCGAGTTTCTGGAGAGGCTTGGGTACACCGTGCTGGAGGCTGCCGACCCGAAAGAGGCGGAACAGGTGTGTCTGCAACACCCTGAACCGATTCATCTCCTCCTCACCGATGTGGTGCTTCCACAGATGGACGGGAAAAGTATGTTCCGCAAGCTGTCACCCACTCGGCCCGAAATGAAGGTGCTGTACGTCTCAGGGTACACGAACCATGCTATAGTCAAGCACGGGGTTCTCGACCCTGGAGTTCATTTTCTCCGGAAGCCTTTCAGCATGGATGTACTGGCGCCCAAAATTCGTGAAGTGCTCGACCAGCCTACGTGAGACCCGTCGAGATTCTCGCACATGCAGTGACGAAACCCGATTGCACTGTTGGGAGCTTTTTGGCAAAATGGAACAACGACGGGATTCCATCTGAAGACATAGACATTCCATTGCCGAGGGCCTGACCCTCCTAATCAGGAAAGGGGAGACGGGAATGGCAGAGTGTGAATTCACGCAGGTTTGTTCGATCTTCGCCCAGTTCGGGCCCGAAGGATTGGACAACTTTTTCATCAGGGCCTATTGCACTACCGGAGGGCAAAAGTGCAAGCGAAAGGCGCTCTATCTCGAGGGCAAAGGCCCCGACGAAGTCCCGGCCACGCTGCTCCCCAACGGAATGCAGTGGTCAACGCCGGGATGACGGGCCGGCGACCGAATCACGGTACCGAGACGCAGGAGAAGGCACGGCCTGGTGCACTTATCCCGCATCGTCATGATGGCGTTCACTTCGCAAAGCGTCTGATATGTCGACCGGTTTGTCCGGCGTTCAAGGCCCTGCCGTTGACATTCCCATCGCATTGACCTATAGTAACACTTGATAATCATGAGCGTTTGGGGATGCGCAGCCGTTCGCGTGCATTGGGAAAAATCATCACCGGCGGCGCAGGCGATGGCGCCGATGCCGAACAGGCGTCGGCCGGAAGCATGGATTGTCCTTGTGCTTGGAATGCCGAACGTGAGGCAACATAATTAATGATGTCCATGCGATAGAAACGCGTCACGGGAGCGGAGCTTACCCAATTGGCATGCTAAGACAATTGCCGGCATTCCCCTCCTGATTAGGCCGCTGTAGGCGCGGGTTTCAAACGCGCCCCAGAGGCGAATTCCGCATCCGTTCTGCCAACGATTATCCAACAAAGAACCCAAGGGCCCATTTCTTGTTGCCGCCGACGCTCGATACATGACAACCAACGCGATCATCATGCTGGGGCCCCATAGAAGCGGCACATCCGCTTTGGCGGGAATTGTTCATTTTCTCGGTGTAGATCTCGGCAAGGACCTCATCGAGCCCAGGCCGGACAATCCATCCGGCTTCTGGGAGCTTAAGCCTGTTGTAGCCATTCACAACTCGATCTTTGATACGCTCGCCATCGCCTGGCATTCCATATTGCCGTTGGCCGAGAATTGGTGGCTTCAAGAACTAATAGTGGGGCGAAGACGCGCAATCGTGTCCTGCTTGAGACGAAATTTCAACGGAGTGTCCACATGGGGGCTGAAAGATCCACGCATGTGTCGGCTCATGCCCATGTGGCACGGGATTCTTGCCGAGCTGAATTGCAGGCCCTGCTTCATACACATGGCAAGACATCCGGTCGAGGTGGCGGAATCACTGCACAGGCGCAACGGGCTCGATTCGGACAAGTCTGTTCTGCTGTGGCTTGTGTCAGTGCTTGAATCGGAGAGGGAAACTCGCTGTTATCCGAGGGTGTTCGTCACCTATGATCAGGTCATGGCAAACTGGCGTGAGACCTTGGAGAAGTGTTCATCGCAACTTGGAGTGCAGTGGCCGGTAGCAATTGACGACGCGGCCCGGGATGTAGATGCGTTCCTCCGGCCTGCCCTGCGGCATCACCAGTGGTCGGAGGATAGGAGGCTTCCTTCCGTGGCCGGCTACCGGCTGGTGGACCGAACCTGGAATGCTCTTGTAGAAGAGGCCTCCGGACAGAATCCGAGCCGCCTTGAGACGTCACTGGACCAAGTGGCTGACGAACTGCGGGCCAGGCTGGGCGAATTCCCCGTAGGACCTGTTGTCAAGGATTATCAGTCCGAAATCGCTGGGAAGGCCGATCATGCCGCGTCATTCGCCGGGCGAATGTCAAGACTTTCCAGGCGAATCCTCGGCCGCCTGCGACTGTCTCTTAAACGTGAGGGACGAGTTGAACGGGGGGACGCCTTGGAGCAGGAAGGGGCCGCGAAGTGGCCGCCGGATTAGACAATCTCATCATTTACGTCAGTTCTCTGGGGGTCCAGCGGGCGGGGATAAACAAGTCGATCCTGTTGGCCGCAAGTGAGCTGGCCAATGTCGGATTGAATCCTATCTTTGTGCCTGCCGGCCTGATGCCGTCAGTTTTCGCCATCCGGAGAAATGCTTTCACAGGCCGTTCAGCGGTATTGTTCAACGGTATCGGCCTGGGATTCCGCTATGGAACCCTTGCCAATATGATCGCGACGAGCGTGGCCGGTCGGCCTGTCTTCGTGTACTGGCACGAGGATCGTTGGGTTCACGACAGGCTCATGAGGGAACGACCGCACAGAGGGCGCATCTTTGGACGTTTCATAACGCGGCCGAATGTGCGCCATTTGGTAACGTCGGAAAGAGCCAAACGATTCTGTGCGAGCCTCGGGGTGAATGAAGAAAACATCCATGTTGTAGGCGAATGCGTTCCGGTTCCCGACGAACAACAAAGCCTTCCGCAATCGTTTTGCCAAGACGGCCGCTTGACGGTTATGGCTGTGGGTTCCATTCAGGAGAGGAAAGGCACGGATATTTTCTGCGAGGCCGCGATCAAGGTCTGCCGAACGATCCCCAATGTTGATTTCTTCTGGTTCGGAGACCGTCTCAATTTTGAGCCTGGCTTCTATGAAAGATGCCTGGCAATGGTTAGCGTGAGCGGCCTTGATCATCGCATAAGGTTTTGCGGCTTCGTGGACAAGCCCGCTTTGTTCATGGCCAACTGTGACATACTTGTGGTGACAAGCCGAGACGACCCGTTGCCTCTATCCGGTCTGGAAGCCATGTCACTCGCCAGGACCGTAGTAACGTTCGACGTTGGAGGTTTACCCGAGGCCATGGCCGGATGCGGCTACGTCTTGGGTCCGCCTGATGCCGGCGACCTGGCGAACAAGATAATCGAGCTTGCATCACGTGACCGATACAGCCTGGTAAGGGAAGATGCCAGAGTGCGTGTCCGGGAACACTACAGCCCGGCCGCGTTCGCCCGAAAGCTGGAACTTGCTATCCGCAAGTCACAAGAGATGCTCCAGTGAAGGAAGTTCTCGCCATAATACCGGCTCGTGGGGGATCCAAAGGGATTGCTCGGAAGAACATCCGCTTGTTCAACGGAGTTCCTCTGGTGGCAGTGACCATATGGCAGGCGCTGCAATCACGGACCGTGACGAGGACCGTGGTTTCCACGGACGACGACGAGATAGCGGGCGTGTCCCTTGAATACGGCGCTGAGGTTATCCGCAGGCCCGTGGAGATCAGCGGCGATGAAGCGCCTTCCGAAGCGGCTTTGCTGCACTGCCTGGACGAGCTGGTGAGGTCGGACGGTTATCGTCCCGACCTGGTGGCGTTCCTGCAGTGCACCTCTCCAATACGGCAGCCCCAAGACATTGACAACGCGGTGGAAACGCTTCTGAGGGAAAACGCGGATTCTCTGCTCTCGGTTGTTCCTTCGCATCGGTTCCTCTGGGTGGTCGCAGACAGCGTTGCGAGGCCGCTGAACTACGATCATAACCGGCGCCCGAGACGCCAGGACCGAAATCCCGAGTATTTGGAAAACGGTTCCTTATATCTGTTCAAACCCTGGGTGTTGCATCAGTCGGGCAATCGTCTCGGAGGCAAGATATCATTGCATGTCATGCATGAATCCGCCGCGTTTGAGATTGACGATTTGTTTGATTTTGAACTGGTGGAATGGATCGGAAGAAGGCTGAACATACCGCTGCCCAGCGGTCAACGCTCAGATTAGAAGTTCGCGTCATGCGTGCGGGAACCCCTTTTTGCACGGAGGGGAAGTCTCCAGCCAGGCTCTCCCAAGGAGGAACAAATTGGCCGGCCACGTAACCATAGGTGACAAGAAAGTGGGAACGGGGTTCCCCTGTTTCATTGTCGGCGAGATCGGCATCAACCACAACGGCGATTTGTCTGTGGCCAAGCGCCTCATAGATGTCGCTCAATCCGCCGGCTGCGACGCGGTGAAGTTCCAGAAGCGCAATCCGGAGGCATGCGTTCCGCAGCATCAGAGAGAAATCCGTCTGGACACTCCGTGGGGCATGATGACTTACATGGAGTACCGATACAAGGTCGAATTCGGTTTCGAGGAGTATCAGGAGATCGACCGTTATTGCAAGGAGCGCAACATCACCTGGTTCGCATCGAGCTGGGACGCTGATTCCCTGGCCTTTATGGAGCAATTCGATCCGCCCTGCCACAAGATCGCGTCAGCGTTCCTCACCGACCGGGATCTGTTGGAAAGGCACAGGGATACCGGCAGGCCGCTCATCATGTCCACAGGCATGTCCACTATGGACGAAATCCGGGCTGCGGTCCGGGTCTTGAACGAACGGGAACTGGTGCTGCTCCACTGCAACAGCTCGTATCCGGCAAGCGAGGAGGAGATCAATCTTCGTGTCATGGCTACCCTGGAAAGGGAATTCGGAGTTCCTGTGGGATATTCCGGGCATGAGCGCGGACTTCAGGTGAGCCTTGCGGCCGCGACCTTGGGCGCTTGCATGATCGAGCGGCACATAACCCTTGACAGGACCATGTGGGGCAGCGATCAAGCCGCTTCCCTTGAGCCCCAAGGCCTTTACAGACTCGTCAGGGACATTCGCCTCATTGAAAAAGCCCTCGGCGACGGCGTCAAACGCGTGTATCCAAGCGAGGAGCCCGTCCGCAAGAAGCTGAGACGGTAGGCCCTTGCCTGGGAGACCCCTTCTTGCGCTACGCAGCCTCGGGTCGCAACCAAAGAGAAGAATTAACCACCAAGGCACCAAGACACCAAGGATTCTGTAGGGGCGACCGGCGGTCGCCCTTGACAAAAGGGAATCTTGGAAGTTCTTCTCGTTCCCGAATTGAACTTGGGAACGCAGATACTTTCGAAGCTCTGCTTCCTGAAAGGATTTTGATCCGCCGTATCGTAGGGTGCGCTGACCAACGGGAAGCGCACCGGTCGCGGCTCTCTGTGTATTGGCGCCTTTGTGGTTTGATTTGCGTTTCGAAGGCATGTTCGCGCTGAACTGTTACCAATGATTCACTCCCGCAGATCCAAAGTGCTCGCCTTTTTCGGCTCGGACGTTGGGGCGAGGCACGGCGCGGGATTTCTGCGCAAAGCTTATTCACAAGGCTATGACTTGCTTGCGCTGGACTCGGCGGCTATGGCTTTGGCCTCAAGAGCCGGCGTGGAATACACGGTTCTTGACGATTGGCTGGACGCTCGTACCATCGCCGGTTGTATCGAAAAAGGTATAGAATGCGAAAACCGATGGTTTGAGCCGGCCAGGGATGAGTTCACCACCATGGACGTCTGCTGGCCGGAAGCGGACAAGTCTGCGATGAAATGGTTTTGGCCGGACACTATGCTGGCTTTGGAATTGGGCCGAGCGTTGGATTCCGCGGGCTGTAGGGAGTTGCAGTTCTTCCGAAATGTGCTTCCCCGCGCTGCCGTTGGGTTTTCCCGATCCGATGTTTGCGCCGCGCTGTGGGTGCATGAACTACCGGGCAGGGCATCTCGCAGGTTGCTTCGCCAGCAGTTCGATGTGTGGCGGTTGCTCGGCCTCATCGGAAAGACCACGGCGCGTCCGTTCGGAGAGCCGCGCGTCTCAGAGCCTCCAATGAAGCCGGCGAACTCGGCCCTGCCCAAGGGGTGCGTCATACTGGTCATGGGGCCGACGGAGGAATTGCGCTTCACGCACGTCATAGCGCGTCTTGCAGAACGATTCCCAGGCAGGACGGCCGCGGTAATCGCCGCGGAACCATCGGAAGAGGCGGCAGCGTACGTCTCCCGCTGGGGCGTTCCGGTGGTCTTCGGCCCAAGATGGCCAAGACACGCGGGGTTCGCTGCCATGCCGTGGCGATTGTTGCCCCGGGTGGACAAGCAGGCTGAGAAGAGATTTCTCGCAGCATACGAGAAGGCGGTCAAAGCAGCGACCGGGCAACCTTGGCAAAGGCCGCTGGAGTGCCTTGGTTTTCACTTCAGGTACTATTGCAGGTATCGGTGGCCGTACCTCTCCACGGTGTATTTTCGGTTCTGGCTGAATCTCTGGAGAGAAATCGAGCCCGAGGCCGTGCTGGTCACATCCAGGGATGAATCGATTTTCGGACTGGTGGCGGTGGCGGCAAAGCAGCTTGGAATACGCTCATTCAGTCTTCCCCACGGGGGCAACTCCGGCTTCAAAATGGACAGGACACCGTTTGTCAGCGACTACCTGTTGTGCAATTCGCCTCTGCAAAAAAGCGTATTCGAGAGCCGAGGAATTGACCCTGGTCGAGCCGTGGGATGCAGAGACCTCCTGGCCCAAAACGAATACAAAGTCTATTCCGGCCCCGACAGTTCCGCTTCCGAAAAATGGCGTGTTCTGGTCCTCCTGGAGTCCACGGACGAAGGCCCCACTCTGATAAAATACGTCAGCCTCCGCATTCAACTTGAGGCTTTGAAAGCTCTTGTGAAGCCACCGGAGGAAATCGCCCACAAGGTTGACCTGGCAATAAAGGTTCATCCGCACATCTCCGACCTGGACATGATACGCGCGGCCGGCGAAGAGGTGGAAAAAAGATTGATGCCCCTGCGGTCGGACCTGCATTCGGCGCTTGAATCCGCAGATCTTGTGGTTGCAGTCAATTATCGAGGCACCGCGCTCATTCACGCTATTCGAGCGGGCAAATCCATTGCGTACTTTCTCACGGAAAATGAGGCATTACGGGGAAGACAGGACTATCCCTTCAACTTGCTTGAAGAGGCAACCACCGTAGTCCGCACAGCCGGCGAGTTCTGGGAACTGGTCAAATCGTTCTTCAATGATTCCGTGACGCCAGCGGAAATGCGACGGCAAACGGATCGGTTCTTTCGCGAACAGCTTGACGATTCCGGTTTCCCTGACTTCGCAAACTTTGTTGAATCGGTGCGCTCCGGAAAGGTAGGTCTTGGGTTTCCCGACAATCGTAGACGGGATCCGCTTTGAAACATCGTTCCTACCGGGTTTGCTTGTCAATTTCAACGTTCCCTTGATCAACGACGGTATCAAAAGAATTGCCCTTTGACTTGGTCGTGTCTTGGTGACCTAGCGGTTTGATTTTTTCCTTGTTCCAACTTGTACTTGGGAACTTAAGGACACCGAAGGGGTCCAGCTTCACTTCCGCAGGCGGGCGAACGCCGCGCTGCGCAGGAAGGCCGGCTTGCTTTGTTTCATCGCACAATTATAATGAAGCATGATGAACGATACTGAATGGGGAGAGGTCAACATGGCACCGACTGCCCAAGAAGTTTTTACCGAAACGGTTCGAGCCCTGCCGGCGCGAGAGCGGCTTCGTCTCGCTGCGCTGATTTTGCAGGAATTGGCGCAATCCGATGTGGTGGTGGACCGGAGTGACGCCTGGACCGAACAAGATCAAAGAGACCTCACCGCCGTGTCGTTAAGATACGCGGCGGAACTTTACCCGGAGAAGGAAGAGCTTGTTTAATCCAGGAGACGTGGTTGTAATTGACTTTCCCGGCGTGACCGGCGTCAAGCGCCGGCCGACGGTTGTAGTCTCTTCTCCGGTCTACCATGCCTCGCGGCCTGATGTGGTCGTCTGCCTAATTACAAGCCAATCCACGGCGATTGGTCCTACCGACCACGTACTGCAGGACTGGGCGGAGGCGGCTTGCGAGTCCAGTCAGTGTTTCGGAGTTTTTTCGCCACGCTGCCTCCAGCCACCAATCCTGTGCTCGTAGGGCATCTGTCAGACCGCGATTGGCAGGCGGTATGTGCGTGCATAAGAACTGCTCTTGCCCCATTGTATAGATCGGAGTGACCCGCCGGATAAGGAGCGCATGAGGCCCAGACGCATACTCCACGTCGTGGACGAAATGGCCAGAGGCGGCATTACCACATGGTTGATGGCTGTGTTGCGGAAGTCGGCCCCGGAAGACATGCAGATGGACTTCGTGGTGCACCTGCCGGGACGGGGTTCGTATGACGATGAGGCCTCAGCAATGGCCGCGAGAGTGATTCCGTGCACCAGTTACCGGAACTCCCGGCTTTATGCTCGGGATTTCAACCGCATACTGACAGAATTCGGTCCGTACGACGCTGTACACTCTCATTGTCATTTCTTCAGCGGTTTCGTGCTCTTCCTTGCGAAAAGGCAAGGAGTGCCGGCACGGATCGCGCATAGCCACAGCGACACGTCTGCAGCGAGGTCGCGCCCTGGAATCGGACGGCGGGTCTATTGGCGTGTCATGCGAACCTTCATGAATCGGTATGCGACACTAGGTCTTGCGCCAACCGCCCGGGCTGCTCAAGACCTTTTCGGTACGGCATGGCGGTGGGATCCCCGCTGGAGGATCTTTCCATGCGGTATAGACCTGGAGCCGTTCGAGCGTTCATACGACAAGACGGAGGTCCGCTCCGAGTTCGGGATACCCGACTCATATCCGGTTGTGGGGCACGTGGGAAGGTTCACGGCCCCCAAGAATCATACGTTCATTCTGGATGTCTTCTCCGCAGCCGTTGCAATGGAATCTCGCCTGCGCTTGCTGTTGATAGGCGACGGGCCTTTATGGGAGGCGGTTAAGAGGGAAGCGTTGCGCAGAGGTTTGCAGGATTCGGTCATTTTCGCAGGGTCGCGGCAAGACACAGCGCGGCTTCTGTCCGCAGGCATGGATCTGTTCTTGTTCCCGTCGCTATCCGAGGGACTGGGGCTGGCCCTAGTCGAAGCCCAAGCCGCTGGCATCCCTTGCCTTGCTTCCGATGCGGTCCCGGAAGAGGCAGACGTTGTTAGACCCCTTGTTCGACGCCTCTCGTTGTCCTTGCCCGCGACGGTGTGGGCGCGGGAATTGATTGAAGCACTCCGCCGGCCGTCTCCGGTGACCCCCGAAGAAGCCCTCAACATGCTTGCGGGCAGCCGATTCAATATCCTGAACACTCTCGAGGAATTGCTACGACTCTATTCCGAATCCTGAAGCGCTGCTCCCGAACCAGGGAAACTAAACCACAAAGGCACCAAGGCACCAAGAAGTCAAGAGACGATTCTGTGCGAGTGTAACCATTCAGTCTCCATGGGGAAAATCGGCAATGCGCGGCGGGGAGGTGCCTGCGAAGCGAAGTCAGGCTTGCAGTGGGACGGGCGGGCCGCCCGTCGTTCTAAGGGCCTGTCACGAAATAAACGATGCAAACGGCTGCCGAACCTAGGGTAGGGGCAGACCTGCGGTCTGCCCCAAAAGAGTCCGGTACGGCCGAAGAGGGCGGACACATAGGTCCGCCCCTACCAAAATGCCCACCTTATTTCTTGACAATCCCTAAGCGGAGCGACCACCTCCCCGCCGCAAAGCGGTTTAGTTCAACCGAGGAGTTAGGTGCGAGTACTCCATCTGATAAACGCTTTCAATCGGGGAGGACTGGAAAGCTGGCTGCTTTCGATGCTCCGAGAGATTCCCCGGGATGTATGCGCCATTGATGTTTGCTGCAAAGGCGGGGACACGGGCCCGTGGGCGCCGCTGGCCGAACAACTGCACGCGGAGGTCTTTCATTGCCCCTTGGAACCTACTCATTTGCGTTTCCTGCGAGGGTTCAGGAGAATCCTGCGCAGCGGGTCTTACGATATTGTGCACAATCATCTCGATGTTTATAGCGGTTTTCCCGTATGGATAGCGAAGAAAGAGCAGGTCCCGGTAATATGCACGTTCCACAACACGGATTTCTCCAAGGCGCATCCTTGGTGGCTCAGATTGCCGGCGATGGAACAACTTAGAAGCGCCTATGGTTACGTCAGTATGAGATACGCCATTCGCCGCGCGGATCTCGTGACGGCCGTTTCCAGAGGGGTCCTCCGTGTAGTCACATCCGGGCGCACAGTGCTTGGAGCCAAGCCGCGAGTGCTTTATTTGGGCGTGAGCGCTGCACCTCCCGCCACGCGAGACGAGAGGTCCGCGCTGCGTCGATCGCTCGGCTTCCCTGAAAACACTCCTTTGATACTGCACGTGGGACGATTTATGGAACTGAAGAATCATAAAGGACTGATAGCCATATTCAAGCTTGTGTCCGAAGCGATCCGCGAAGCCAAACTGCTGCTGGTGGGAGAAGGAATTCTTCGGCCGTCCATAGAACGGCTTGTGAGGCAACGCGGACTGGGAGATTCAGTGGTATTCTTGGGTCGGCGTGACGATGTTCCCGCTCTTATGGCAAGATGTGACCTGTTTTTATTACCTTCGCTGTTCGAGGGTCTTCCTATAGTGGCCCTCGAGGCCAATGCCGCCGGGCTGCCTGTCGTGGGGAGCAAGGTCCCGGGCCTTGTTGAAGCAGTTGAGCATGGAGCAAGTGGTATTCTCCACGAGATCAACGACATCGAAGGCATGGCAAACTCCGCGATCATGTTGCTGACGCGGCCTGATCGTGCAAGAGCGCTCGGCTTGGAGGGACGAAACAGAATTGAGAATTTCTTCGGAGTTAAGGCCGCTGCCGGCCGGCTGCTGGAGTTATACTCGGGTTTGCTCAACGAAATGAGGAGCGAGCCGCTGCCCGCGGGGACTGATCGTGCCGGCCTAACATAATTGAGGAGACGTCAGGTGTATGAGGTCACAATCATCGACCTGGTTCTTGTATTGCCGATAGGATTATTGATTCCGGTGCTTGTATATCGGTACCTCGGGGAACCCGGGTTTTCGGAACAGTTTCGAGGGCTGGTGATATTTGGGGGACTGGCATGGCTTGTCCTGGCTTTCTTCCAGGAGGATCAAGTTTATTACATGTTGGGTATTAGCAGGGCGGATGGGGCCATACATTGGAGGCGCGCGATCAAGGCCGCCGAGCAATTGAGGCAGGGAATCTCACCCTTCGGACCGGGTATACCCGTCGGCAATCAGGCCTATGTGCTGTTCCTGGCCACATTGAGACTTATAGGAGCATCGAGCAACACTGCAGTGGTTATCAACGGCATGCTCGCGTTCGCGGGCGGACTTGCGCTGGTGAGGGCCATCAACAGGGTGTTTCCTCTTGGGCGGGGCAGGGAGTTCTGGTTCACTTTGGTGATCTTCTTCCCTTCCACGGTGTTCTGGACCACATCGAATATGAAGGAAGGCTTCATGTACTGGGCAATTTGCCAGATGGTTGCACCGGTAATCGAAGCGCCCAGGAATTCAAGATCCATATTTTCCTTCATGAGTGTCGTGGGCTTAGGCGTCGCCGCTTTTTTCAGACCTCACATAGCAATGATCTGGGCTTTTTCCTGTATTTTGGCGTCCTTCTTATCTCAGGGACGAAGGTTCTGGGCAATCGGACTGCTTCTCATATTGCCGCTGGTTCTTGTGCTGCTCAACAAGTTTGTGGGGGCTTCGCTCATGTCGCCGGAAGAGGCCTTGGAAGTGATGCAGAGGCAGTATCAAGGGCTGAACGACCCGCGCGCCGGGTCTCATATAGATTTCGGACCAGGGGGGCCGATTTTCTTCATTTCAGGGCTTACATCCGTATTGTTTCGACCTTTTCCGTGGGAAGTTTCGTCTCTGCGATTGTTCATCAGTTGCCTGGAGACCTGGGGACTGGCAGCCATTCTGTTGACGGCTTGGTTGACCTTGCCCGGTTACCAACTGCGCTATCTCCTGAGAATGCCTGCGGTCTGGGCAGCGCTCATCGTTGTTGCCCTCTTCTCGGTAGTATTCAGTTACCTTCCCAACGAGGGACTCATGGCCAGGCAGCGGGTTCAAATGGTGCCTGCACTCCTAATATTGGCGCTCTGTCCTTTTCTGTTGCGCCCTTATGCAGAGGAACTGGCGCGAGCGTTTGCAATGAGGCGGTACTTGTTGTCCGCGTCCCGCAGATAGCCTCCGATAGAATCGTACAGTGATGCATGATCTGCTTGCCCTGTTGGCTCAACAGTTCAAGACTAGCGCGCTGGTCGGAGAAAAACTCCTGGTTGGCGCGGTATTAGCCATTTTATGCATAGCTGCGGTTTCATGGGAAAAGACATATTCTGTAGGCCCCGGGCTTTTTCGGCTAGCGTTCAGCTCAATTCTGGCGGGGGTGAGGCTTGCCGGATTTATGTTTTTCTTCGTAATATATGGTATGGTTAGAACCACCGGTGACGTCCAGGAATACTATTATCCACAGGCAAAAAGCGTACTTGACGGTCTGTTGCCATATCGCGATTTTCCTTGCAACTATGGTCCCGTATTTCCTTACCTGGCTTCGGCCGTAGTCTGGGTGTGGGACTCGCCCGCGGCAGTCGTCATGCTTACCATTGTCATTGAGATCGCTTCCGTCATCTTGTGGCTGAGGGTAGGCACGGGATTATTTGACGAGCGGGATGTTCGAACTGCCGCGTTGCTGTACCTGACCAGCCTTCTGCCAATAGCCAATGCGGGAATTTCCGGACAGAATCAGGTGTGGATATCCTTCTTCCTCGGGCTGGCTGCATATTTCATTGTAACCCGCCGCGACTTCCTTTCAGGTATTGCGTTTGGCGTGGCCGTGGTGGGAGTGAAGTTCGTAGCCTTGCTGTTTGCCCCTGCCACTCTGGCATCAGCAGGCCGCCGTGTGCCCTGGCTGCTGGGCGCGGCCGCTGTTGTCGGTGGGACCGTATGCTTGTTCCAACTGGCTGGGGCGGACGTGCTGTCTCCGTTTCGGAGCGAGCTGCATTTGAACTCACCCGGCAACATACCGTTTCTCTTATCCTTTCTCGGGACTGCCCAGGCCGGAAGCATTGTCAGAACTCTTATGTATGCGGTTACCGCAATTTTGTTGGCAGCGGTAGCTCTCCGATGCGCCGCCCTGAGAGATCGCGGTCAGGAACGGATGATCGCTTACGGGATAGTATTGAGCTATTTGATCTTTGCGCTTTCCAGCCAGAAATCCTATGCTTACTACGCCATGACCTGCTTTGCGCCCATGTGCCTGGTCATCGGTTCCATCGCCCGGACCAGAACGGAGGTTGCGCTGTTTGCGGTCTTCGGAATCATACTGGTCGTGGAGCCCAATCTATGGCAATCCT
>DYLG01000015.1 GCA_020722215.1 Desulfomonile tiedjei | reverse complement strand
TACGCGAAATCAGGCCCTTAACCCATCCGGCGGACCCTCCGTGGAAAACTCCGGTAAGTTGCTCAGCCTGATCAGGGCGTGTCTTAGGGATCACGGCGTCGGCGAGCGGCAAGCCGCCTTGTAAGAGGTCCTTGATTTCCTGGAAGTTGCCGGCCGGCTCGACAGCAGTTCCCTCTCGTCCCGGTAGCAGCAAGAGTGTTTCATCGAGTCCGATCCCATCATCGCGGAGCAGGTCGGCGGAGTGCGTGCTGATTAGTACTTGCCGTCCCGACCTCCGGTGGGCACGCGCGAACATCTGGGGAAGGAAACGAACGATCTCCGGATGAAGGGAAAGCTCGGGTTCCTCAAGAAGCAAGGGCCCGGTTCCCTCCATAGTGGCCCAGAGAAGGCCCATGAGCCTGAGGGTTCCGTCGGAAAACTGCTCCTCGGTCTGCCATGCGCCCTGTGGACGCCAGTGTTTGTATTTCCCGCGCAGGTGCGGTGTGCCTCTGGCATCGCGCGATAGCTCGATCTCGTGCAGTTGCGGAACCGCAACACCAAGCGCATCCTGGATTCTTTTCAGGCGTGCGTTGCGCGTACGCTCCTGTTTCTTGGCGATTTGCTCAAGAAAATCGCCTCCGAAGGGATCGTGGGCTCTACCTACCGACCGGTCCGGCTCGCGCACGAGTTGCGGAACGATGTGCAAGTACCGCACTGACTGGAAGAAGGTCGCGATTTCGCGGAAATCGCGGTTCACATTTACCTGTTCGAGGTGCGTTTGGGTAAGGCGCTCGGGATCACGCCGGTCCTCGTGGTCGGGCCGATGCAGCAGCGTGTTCCCATCGCGCAGTACCTTCTCCTCTTTCACAAGCGGTCGGCGTTGGTTATCCTGATTGAATCGCAGATCGTATTCCCACTGCGGCGAGTCGCCGGCTGCCTCAAGGACCACATGGACTCGAACATCCGGATGGCGTCGTGCGGCAAGACAACGGATGGCGCTCACACCGCCCCGCCTGCTTACGGCTTCGCGAAAGCCGCCGCCAACTGAGGCCAAATCGCGCAAGAACCGAAATACATCAAGGAAGTTGGATTTCCCCGAGGCATTGGGACCAACGAGGAAAGCGCGCTGCTGGAGCGGCACATCAACGCTTGCGAAGTTCTTCCAATTCTCAAGCACGATCTTCGAGAAGCGCATGGGGACGGTCCGTTTTTTCATCGTAGGACATCCTTGACAGGTTCACCGTTGGCTGTCGCGTCGGAGTATTCCCGCGCAGATAGACTGTGTAAACGGCATCAGAGGGAATCACCTTGGCTGAGAATGCGATGGCGCTTGTGTTGAGCAAGTGGAATCACGCAACAGGCTCCTCGGCGACGTTAGTGGGGATACTGGAAACCACGATCCGCGACACACAGAAGAAAGACGGGGCAGGTACTAACGCTTAGACCGTGGGTGCTCCGGCGCCTCGGCGAGTATGGCCACGATGGCACGTCGCGTGCCCGTCAATTTCACCGGCTCAAGCAGTCTCACATTCCCGTATCGGTCAATCGTGGCTTCAACAGTCCGAATCCCCTCTTCGCCGCCACGCTCCTCGTACACATCTTCGCTCGGTTCAGACGGGAGCGGGATGTTTCCCTTGCGAATCTTCCCCTTGCGTCTGCGAGCACGGCGAACCTGCGCCTTGCTCGCTTCCCAAATCTGCGCGTGATCGGGGGGCTCGGTCTCGCGAACGTCCACGTTGATGGCGCACACACGGTTCAGTTGGTACTCACGCTCGGCGATGGCAAGGCGCCTTGCCTCGCGCTCGCCATACCGCGCTACTGAGAACTTGCGTTTACAATTGAAACCATGCTCGTCGATCCACGAGGCAAGCCGGAACGCACGGACGTTTCCTGTTCTGGGATTATCTATGAACTGATATCGATGGACACCGGGAATACCGGACTTATTGTTCTTCAGGAGGCGAGTGCGAACCCAGATCTGATGCCCAAACGGGTCGTCCTCAGTGAGGAAAGCGTCTCGGTAATCCACAGCGGCCTTAAGTGCTTTTCGTGTGCCGGCATAGACGTTGTCAGAGAGCGGCTTGACGATCATCTGCCCTCTTCGTTGCACAGTGACTCGCCACGCGTGGGTTTTCTTTGCGTCGTTATCTACGCGCTGGAAGTTACGGGGAGGATTCTTGCCGGAGAGACGCGTCATAATGAACCATCTTTTACCCAATGGGCCGGCCCTCGGGGCGGGTATCGAACCCGCCCCTGCCAAACGGAGTCACATTGTCCGGAGACCTAGCGAAGTGATATTGCGTAGGCCCCTCAAATTGTGAAAAAGACCTTCTGGAGGACCTTCGGGGTATAGCCCTCGATGTCCAGGTAGAAGGTGATCCCGCCATTGAAGAAAGGCCATCCCGCGCCCATTATCATAGCGGTGTCGATGTCCTTGGGGTCTCCGACCACCTTCTCGTTCAGTATGTGATCTACTTCGTTGGTCATGCAGGTCATCAGCCGGTCGATGATCTCTTCCTTGACGAACTCCTTGTCGCCTTTGTCCGCCCATATCTCGGCGATCTTCGGATGGAGCCTCTTGCCGGGTCCTGCGCCCTGGTAGATGGACGGGACCTTGGCTTCAGCCATCTGCCGCATGTGTGGGCTGATGGGGAAGCGCTCGGGCCAGGCCTTGTTGAGGGTCTCACCTACATGGAAAGCCACCTGGGGACCGACCATTGCCAGCAAGTCAAACGGTGCCATGGGCAACCCAAGAGACAAGCACGCGTCGTCGATCTGCTGGAAATCCGCGCCCTCATCCACCATCCTGATACACTCACCCATCAGTCTGGTGAGCAAGCGGTTGACGAGAAACGCAGGCGAGTCCTTCACCAGCAGCGCGGTCTTGTTGATCTTCCTGGCAAGGTCGAACGCGGAGGCAAGGGTAGCGTCGTCGGTCTTCTCGCCCTTTATGATCTCCAGCAGCGGAAGGATCGCCACCGGGTTGAAAAAATGGAACCCGACCACGCGCTCGGGACGTCTGAGTTTCGAGGCCATCTCAGTGATCGAGAGGCTCGAAGTGTTCGTGGCCAGTATGCACTGATCCGAAACTACAGCTTCGGCCTCCGCAAAGACCTGCTGCTTGATGTGCATCTCCTCGAAAACCGCCTCGATGACGAAATCGCAATCCGCGAACTCTTTATAATCGAGTGTGGGGATGAGGATATGGGCCAGATGATCAGCCTTTGCCTGTGTAAGCTTCCGTTTGCTCGTCATTACGGAGAGTTCGCCCTTGACGTAGCCCACGCCCTTGTCAAGAAACTCCTGCTTGATGTCCTTGATTACCACGGGCACGCCGAGACGCCTGAGAAACAGCACTGCGAGTTGGGATGCCATGAGCCCCGCGCCGATGATGCCGATCTTGTTGATCTTGCGGGCCGGAACATCCTTGGGAACTCCTGAAGGCTTCTTGGCTCTTCTCTGGACAAGGTCGAAGCTATAGATCGACGCCTTGCAATGCCTTCCCTTGATCAGATCGCCCAGAGCCTTGTCTTCAGCGGCGAAACACTCGTCGAGGCTCCTGTTCAGGTCACATGCGCCGGTGATCAACTCAATAGCCCGATAAGGCGCCGGAGCAGCTCCGTGGATCTTGTTGTCAAGGAAGCTTCTTGCTGCGGCAGCGAGGTTATTGATCTTGGAAAAGTCGGGCGGTTTTCGCTCAATAGTCTCCTTGCTCAAGATGATATTCACGAGCAAGGCCAGGGACTCATCGAAGAACTCCACTGAATCGAAAAGCCGGTCTGCAAGCCCCATTTCAAAGGCCTGAGTTCCGTTGAGCATGCGATTCTGATTCATGGCGTTGTAAACGATCAATTCAAGAGTCTTTTCCGGACCGATGAGCCTTGTTGCCAGAGTAGAACCTCCCCAGCCGGGAATCAGTCCGAGAAAGCACTCGGGGAACGCTATCGCGGTGACTGCCTTGGACACGGTGCGGTAGTCGCAATACAGCGAGATCTCGAGGCCTCCTCCCAGCGCTGCTCCGTTTATTGCGGCCAGCGTAGGAATCTTTAGGCCCATGATCCGTTTCAACGCAGCGTGACCGCCTGCTCCTGCCTGTCTGCCCTGCTCGAATGTGTTTATGAAAGGAACCTCTCTGAGATCTGCGCCCGCAGCATAGATGTAGTGCTTGCCGCACAGCATCATTCCTTTGAGTTCGGGATCGGCTTCGATGCGGTCCATCGTTTCATGCAGAGATCTGAAAGCCTTTTCCCCAAAAGTATTCGGCTTCTTGTAATCCTCTCCGTTGTCCATGGTCACGATGGCGATCTTGCCGGCCGGCGAGTAGTAGTATTTCGTATGGAACAAGGTTGGTGCCTCAGCCATGACGCCTCCTTTTCTTTGTGGCTTTCACTGAACCGTGAAGTCCCGTGGAGCGGGTCGTATCAGTCCTTCTTATCTTCGTCTTTTTTTCCCCCGTTGCGTTGCTTGTTCTTCCAGATGACAGCGCCTCCCTGGCCCAGACCGACGCACATGGTAGTGAGCCCGTACTTGACCTCCGGGTGCTCGGCGAAGGCGTGCATGAGGTGGCACGCCAACCTTACGCCCGAGGAGGCAAGAGGATGCCCGAACGCGATAGCCCCACCGTAGATGTTCATCCGGGGATCATCGGGGAACTTGAGACCGAACTCGTTGATGAATGCTACGGCTTGCACGGCAAAGGCCTCATTGAGCTCTATTAGGCCGATGTCCTCGATACTGAGGCCTGCAATCTGAAGGGCCTTCTTCGTTGCAGGAATCGGCCCCAGGCCCATCACCTCCGGCCTTACGCCGGCATAGGCAAATGCCTCCAGTTCCATCTTGTATTGTAATCCGAGGTCCTTGGCAACATCCTTGGCCATGAGAATGCACCCGGCCGCTCCGTCGTTCAGACCCGACGAGTTGCCTGCCGTGACCTTGCCCATCACTCTGAAGGGAGTGCGCAGAGTTCCTAAACCTTCCATGGTAGTTTCCGGACGAGGCTGTTCATCCTTGTCCGCGACGGTCCAGCCCTCCTTGGTGTACACCGTCATGGGGACGATCATTTCGGAGATCTTCCCGGAGGCTATGGCCTTTGCCGCCTTTTGCTGGCAATGGTACGAGTATTCATCCGCCATCTCTTTGGTGATGTCGGGGAACATGTCGTGGAGGTTTTCCGCGGTTTCACCCATGGACATTGCGCTGGGATCCACGAGTCTGTCAGTGAGGAATCTTGGATTCGGATCGGCAGTGGAGCCCATGGGATGATGCCCCATATGTTCCACACCGCCTGCTATGGCAACATCGCAAGCTCCCAGAGCTATCTCTGCAGCAGCGGTGGTGATGGCGCTCATGCCGCCCGCGCACATTCGGTCAATCGAGAATCCGGGAACCGTTTCCGGGAGTCCGGCAAGTATGACCGAGGTCCGGCCCAGAGTCAGACCCTGATCCTTTTCCTGGCAGAATGCACCCCAGGCGTTCTCTCCCACCATTTCCGGCTTGATCTTGGGGTTTCGTTTCAGAAGCTCCCGTATGACCTTGACCACCATGTCATCGGCCCGGGTCTGCCAGAAAACCCCTTTCTCTCCGGCTCTTCCGAAAGCTGTTCTCACAGCGTCAACCAAAACAACATCTCGTGCTTTCATGTTCGGGACTCCGCTAATGTTAGAATAGAGCGAAAGATTCTTCGGGCAGATCAATGGCTGAGCGTTCGCCGCTCATGATGGCCCGGGCCTTGCCCTTGGACAACGAAAGGAACGTGTTGGAGAAAAACTGGGCCGAGGCAACCTTGCCCCTGTAGAAGGCGGCGCTCCTATTGGTCCGGAGTACTTCGGCTTTCTTCTCGGGCGTATCGGCCTTGGCGTCGTTGTAGATTTCCTCCAGGCGACGATCCGCTATGACCGCCTGCCAGAGCAGCATAAATCCCACGGCCAGGTCGCCGAAAAGCTCAAGGTAAGGACTTGCGTAGAGGACAGGAATCATGAAGTCCTCGGTGATGCTCTTCAGTCCGAAATAGCGCGTCACCTCAACGAGTTGCGAACGAGCCTGCGCAAAGGGCTCAACAATGTCCTTGAGCCGGTAGTTCTTGCTTGCGTTCTTGAGCAGGTTTCCTGTCTCGGCCACAATGGACTTGAACAAAGCCCCCTGTTTCACTGCCAGCTTGCGGCCAACCAGGTCGAGGGCCTGGATGCCGTTGGTTCCCTCGTAGATGGAGCAGATCTTGGAATCCCTCATGAACTGCTCAACCGGGTATTCTCGGCAGTACCCATATCCTCCGTGCACCTGGATGGCCAGTTCCGTTACACGGAAGCCCATGTCCGAACTCCACGACTTGCAGATGGGAATGAGTATGTCCAGAAATCCCTGGTACTTGGCCGCTTCTTCCTCGGACTTGGCAGCATGTATCCTGTCCTCGCAGTACCCCGCGTAGTAGATCAGGGCGCGGATGCCTTCAGTCACGCACTTCATCCACATGAGCATACGGCGGACGTCCGGGTGGTAGATGATCGGCACTTTCGGTGCAGTGGGGTCCTTCAGCGCGTGAATTTCCGGTCCCTGAACCCGCTCTTTGGCATACCTAAGGGCGTGCATATAAGCAGCGCTGGCCTGAGCAAGGCCTTGAATGCCCACGGCCAGTCGAGCCTCGTTCATCATGTTGAACATGATCCGCATTCCCTCGTTCTCGGCGCCCAGCAAGTACCCGATGCAATTGTCCTTCTCGCCGAAGTTCAGCGCACAGGTGGCCGAGGCATGAATGCCCAGTTTTTTCTCGGTTGCGGCACAGATCACGTCATTGTCAACCAGCTCGCCGTTTTCAACTCGTTTCTTGGGCACTATGAAAATGCTGATGCCTCTTGTGCCGGGCGGCGCTCCTTCCACGCGTGCGAGAACCATATGAACGATGTTTTCGGTGAGGTCATGATCTCCTGCGGAGATGAATATCTTGCCGCCGGAGATCTTGTACGTGCCGTCGGGATTCTTCACTGCCTTGGTTCTCAGGGCCCCCACGTCGCTGCCGGCCTGGGGCTCGGTGAGGCACATGGTGCCCGCCCATTCGCCGGAATACATTCTGTCCATGTATTCCCGCAGTTGGTCCTCGGTTCCGTACTTCTCGATGAGCCTTGCAGCGCCGATGGTCAGGCCGGGATACATCATAAACGCCTGATTTGCTGCGGAAAAGAGTTCCACTGCCGCGCAGTTGAGCACCGACGGGAATCCCTGGCCGCCCATATCGGGTGGCACGGCGAGCAAGGACCACCCGCCTTCACAATAAAGGCGGTATGCGTTATGAAACGATTCCGGCACCTTAACGGCGCCCTGTTCTAGAATGACGCCTTTCTGGTCGCCATCGGCGTTTGTAGGCCAGATCTCCTTTTCGGCAAGCTTCACAGCAGCGTCAAGGACCATGTCAAACGTCTCTCTGGAGAATTCCGAATACTTCTCCGATTCACACAGCTCTTCAATGTTGAGCTGTTCATAAAGCACGAACTTCACATCGCGCTCATCACAGAGAAGATTGGCCATAGGTTTAGCTCCTCCTTTGGGGTAGTTGAGCAAACGAAACACCTGTACGCGCATCGGAGCCGGAAACCGGCTTGCCCCGGCCGGGCTCTTCTTGATACCACGCGGTGCGGATCACTCTGGGTCGCTGATAGGTTGCGGTTTCTCCCAAACAAGTATACCTGTTTATCATTGCTAAACGCAATTGCTCAAGAAGAAATTTCGTAGCTCCTCAGTCACGGGCGGCATGGATGTGCCTGCTCCGCTGCGAACGGCAAGCCTGACTTCGCTTCGCAGGCACCTCCCTGCCTGAGGCGCCCGCGTACCAGCTCGAAAGTGAGAAGTTAGGAAATATCTCCTGATTCTGCATCGCTTTCATTTGTCCGAATCCTATTGTTTCCCGGCCGAACGTGCCCGTCGCACACCCGCTTGAATGCTTGACAGCTTGATGAACGCAATGCCAGAATAGCGTCCGAAATCTCGGCGGACCAGCGACTTCGGGCAAGCGGATAAGCGCAATCCTATGCCCCGACACCGTCGGCGGATGCTGCTCCTCGGTTGTATTTCGCAAGATCGGAGACACGATGCAGCGAATCACATTGCGCCCTTTAGGGCCAATCAAGAGTGTTGAAATCCCGGTGAAGGGTCTGATTGTCTTCATCGGTCCCCAGGCGAGCGGCAAGAGTACCATCTGCAAAGCGATCTTTTTTTTCAGGTCTCTAAGAGATGATTTGGTCAAGTACATCCTGGACTCCGTACAAGACAGGAGTTTTGACAAGCCCCTGGGAACATACGGAAAAAGGATTAGGGCAAAATTCCTCGAATTCTGGGGCCCCAGCTCCGCTTTCGGCGAGATTCTCGCCGAGTACGATTATGGAAACGGGGCAGCTATAAAGATCACCTTGGACGGCCCGTACGTAAGCCCCGAGTTCAACGGCCACTTCAAGTCCGGATTTCACCGCATTGTAGGCAAAGCCAAGGATTTCAGCGGCAAGTTCCCGGGGAGAGACAAGGCATTCCTTTCTTCGAGCGACCTACTCGCTTCGGGCGCACAAAAGCGTGCATTTCTCAGGCAGTTGGACCAACTCGCCAAGGAACTTTTCAACGATACCCGGGATCTGTTCTTCGTGCCTGCGGGCAGGAGCCTGGCTGCAACACTCTGTGATCAGCTACAGAGCATACATCCCCACCGCCTCGATTACCTGACAAGAGCATTTGTTGACCGCATCGGCAACACACGTCCGCAGTTCATGCGCGGTCTTCAAGGGCTGGTTGACGACAGAAAGGCGCTTACCCAAGAGCAAATACCGTTTGATTACTTGCGACTTGCCGAGAAGGCCATCCGGAACATACTCAAGGCGGATTACGTTTATGAGCCCGAGGGCGAGAAGCTGTTTTACGATGACCGCCACTTCACCAAACTCAACTACTCTTCGTCCGGCCAGCAAGAGTCTCTTTGGATTCTGCTCCTCATATTTCTACTCATATTGGAGCGCAGACAATCGTTCGTGGTGTTCGAGGAACCTGAGGCCCATCTCTATCCGGAGGCTCAACAGGAAATGGTGCATCTCATCTCGTTACTGTCGAACGCCGCCTCCAGCGAGTTGGCAGTGACGACGCACAGCCCGTACATTCTGTCTGCGTTGAACAATCTGCTCTACGCGCATAACCTTGGAACGACGAAGCCGGACCGGATTGCCGAGATTGTGGACAATCATCTCTGGGTGAATCCTCAGCGTGTGGGAGCATACTTCGTCAGTGACGGCGTCGCAAGAGACATCCTGGATGAGGAGACGGGACTCATCCACGCCGAAGCCATCGACAGCGCGTCCGATGCCATCAATGGGACCTTCGACCGCCTGTTCCAATTGGACGATGCACAATGGCCTATGAAGACATCCGGGATCACGAATGCACCGAATGCAACACCAATCCTAGGCGAGTCGTGAGCGAGCTACGCAAGACGTATCGGATCGAGAATCCCGGCCGGAAGCTCGTATGCATTACGCAGATCGACGGCTGCTATGTTCGCGGAAGTTCGGAGCGGTGCGATTACCTGGCTGTCGTGCTCGAGGATTGCCACGCGTATTTCATTGAGTTGAAGGGCTCTGAGTTTCGCAAGGCTGTACGCCAGATTCTGCCGACGATGCACTTGCTGCATGACGATTTGGACCAAATGGATCTCTCCGCTCGAATTGTGCTTTCAAAGGCCCCGACACCGCGACTTCTCAACTTCCCGGATTACTTGAATCTCCTGAAAGTAGTGAGAAAACGCGGGGGCACGATGGAATATGCGTCCGGGGAGTTCACCGAACGGGCGTAACAAGGATTGTTTCGCCGGCGAATCTCGAAATATGCAGAGGCCATGCAAGGCCAGGAGATGAGATGATGTGGGAAGAACTCAACACCGGCGCTCTTGAGCTTTTCAAGCAGGGCCGTTATCCCGAGGCGGCGGAAAGGGCCAAAGAGGCCCTGGATGCTGCTGAGAAGGAATTCGGGCCGGAGGACGCGCGCACGGCAAGATCCCTTAACAATCTTGCGGAGATCTACAGGGCTCAGGCGCGATACGCCGATGCCGAGCCTCTGTGGAACCGTGCGCTGGAGATACGCAAGAAAGTCCTGGGCCCTAACCATCCCGATGTGGCAACTTCGTTGAACAACCTTGCCGGCGCGTGCTTCGAGCAGGGCAAGTTTCAGGAGGCCGAACGCCTCTTGTCCAGAGTGAAGCAGATCTTGGAAAAGTCGCTGGGGCCCGATCATCCGGATGTTGCCACGGCTCTCAATAATCTTGGCGCGATCAGCAGAGCCCTCGGCAAGTTCCCGGTTGCCAAGTTCTACCACGAGCGGGCACTGGAGATAACGGAAAAGGCATTTGGCCCTTTTGACCTGAGAGTGGGAGAAGCTGTCAACAATCTGGCAGGGCTCTTCTATTCACAGGATCGGTTCGCAGACGCGGAGCCTCATTACATACGGGCGGTCCGGATCGCGGAAAACGCGTTCGGTCCTTACCATTCGCATGTTGCGTCGTCCCTGACCAACCTCGGGGCAACTCTGGCGGGTCTGGGGAAGTTCCGGGAAGCGGAAGAGGCTCTGCTGCGGGCGCAGCAGATCATGGAAAAGAACTTTGGCTCCAATCACCCTATGTGTGCCGATGGGCTGGACGGTCTGGCCGATTTCTACGAAGGCGCCGGCCAAGCGGAGAAGGCCGTAAGCGTGCGAGATGCAGCGTCCCGAATAAGGGCCGCCTGCTGCGGGGGAACCGCGTCCAGCGGGCAGGGGCATGGTGTGAAATAGCTATTGCAGGGTTCCCGTAGGTTTGCATGCGGGCGAGCGGCCGGTCGCCCCTATCGGCGACCCGGTGACAAGATGGACGTCAGGACCATCTTTGGAGAGCCCCTGAGCACTCACCAAACCATCTCCGTAACGTTGACCGCTTGAGAACAACACAACAGTTCTCAGCACCGGAGGCTTGCCCTGCAACACACGCGAACGGCGGTTACCTTCCCTTGAAAATGGACCCCAGGATTCCACGCATGATCTGACGTCCCAGAGATGTGGCGAGACTCCTCATCACGCTCTTGCCTACCGACTCCAGGAAAGTGGGACGTCTGCTCTCACGCTCCTCTTTTGCCGCCCGTGCTTCCGCCTGCTTAGCAGCGGCAGCGGCTTCCGCCTCCAGCCGGGCCTTTTCCGCCCGAACCTTGAGCACCTCGTATGCCGACTCCCTGTCTATCATTCGATCATACTTGCCGCTCACCGGGCCGGTCTTGAGGGCCTGTGCCCTTTCTCCGGGAGTGATGGGGCCCATGCGTGATGAAGGAGGCCGAATCATAGTCCGTTGGACCACTCCAGGGGTTCCCTTGCCTTCAAGAGTGGACACTAGCGCTTCGCCCACCGCGAGTTCGGTTATGGCCCGGGCCGCGTCGAACCCCTTCCCGGATCTGAAGGTTTCTGCTGCGGATTTGACAGCCCTCTGGTCTCGCGGGGTGAAGGCTCGCAACGCGTGCTGGATGCGGTTTCCCAGTTGGCCGAGGATTTTTTCCGGAATGTCCAGAGGATTCTGAGAGATGAAGTAAACACCCACTCCCTTTGATCGTATCAGACGGGCAACCTGTTCAATCTTGTCCAGAAGGGCTTTGGGTGCGTCGTCGAACAGCAGGTGCGCCTCGTCGAAAAAGAACACGAGTCGCGGCTTGTCCGGATCGCCGACTTCAGGCAATTCCTCGAAGAGTTCGGAGAGCAACCAGAGCATGAAGGTCGCGTACAATCGCGGGTTGCTCATGAGCTTGTCCGCGGCCAGCACGTTGATGTAGCCGTACCCCTTGGAATCGGTCCGCATAAAGTCGGCCAGTTCCAGTGCGGGTTCGCCGAAGAAGTGATCCCCGCCCTGTTCCTCCAGAACAAGCAGTCTCCTCTGAATCGCGCCGACAGACACCCTGCGCACCGTGCCGTATGCCGTGGTCAAGTCCGCTGACTGGTCCGCGACCCAGGCCAGCATGGAGCGCAGGTCTTTGAGGTCCAACAGTAGCAGACCCTGTTCGTCGGCAACCCTGAACATGATGTTGAGGACGCCCTCCTGGGTCTCGTTGAGATCGAGCAAACGCGAGAGAAGCACAGGACCCATCTCGGAAATAGTTGTGCGAACCGGCTGCCCCTGCTCGCCAAACAGGTCCCAGTACATGGTGGGGAAGCCCTCGAGGCGATACTCTTTCATGCCCAAAGAGCGGGCCCGTTCGGCCAATTTGGGATTTTCCGCTCCTGCCTGACTGACACCCGACAGGTCTCCCTTTACGTCTGCCATGAAGACCGGCACGCCGTTGCGGGAGAACCCCTCCGCCAGAATTTGCAGGGAAACAGTTTTCCCCGTGCCTGTCGCACCTGCAATGAGGCCGTGTCTGTTGCCGAACTTCAGGTAAAGGTGCTGTTCGGTCTCGCCCTTGCCGATAAAGATGCCGGCGTCAGTGTCCTTTGCCATCGGGCCTCCACCCTCAGCAGACCGTTATGCTTCCACGGCTTCCTCTTCGGCCTTCTTCTTGGCTGCTGCGGCTTTCTTGGCCGTCTGATCGGCCTTAATCTCTTCCACAGCCTTGGCTTGTTTCTCGGGATCGGTGTAACGGAAGATGAATTGCCGGTTGCACGCCCAAACCGCGTCCTTGGCCTGCTCGTCGGTGAGTTGCCCGTAATCTATCTCGATCCGGTCATTGACGAGATTAACTACGTCCTTGGCCTTTCTCGTGCACGACAGACAATGAATGCACCCGGCCTTGCACACATTGGTGACGTTCTTGCCCCTGTCTTTGGAGCTGCACGGCACGTACACCGGTGCATGCTTAGGAACGAGCTGCAAGACCCCTTTCGGACAGGTACTCACGCACACGCCGCAACCGGTACAGGCATCAGGGTCTATCACCGGCATATTGTCCAACATGTGAATGGCATGAAATGGGCATGCGACTTCGCAGTCACCGTAACCTATGCACGCGAATGTGCACTCGTACGGCCCTCCGAAAGCAATGCTTGCCGCAGTGCACGTGTCGAATCCCACATAAGAATGCTTCTTCTTCACACCACCTTCGTTGCGGGAGCAACGCAGCACGGAAATGACCTCGCTGGCCTCGCCGGCAGCTTTGCCGGTGATCTCGGCGACTTTCGCCGCGACGTCGCCCTTGCCCGGCACGCACTTGCCGGGGGGCACATCCGGAATGGTTACTACCGCCTCCGCGTACGATTCGCAGCCGGCGAACCCGCACGCACCACAATTCGCTCCGGGCAGGCAAGCGCGGACCGCCTCGATCTTCGGATCAACTTTGACGGCAAACCGCCTGGCCGCGATTGCCAAACCGACCCCGCAGACAAGGCCGAATACTATAAAGAAAACCAGGCCGAAGCCTGCTGTTGTCCAGATACTCTCCATAATCATCCACCTCTGGTAAAGCCGCGGTCTGCCCACGGCCATGTGTTTGTTCTTAGGGCGGATTTTCGGATCGGTCCGCTAGAAAAGCGAAAGACCCGAAAACCCCAGAAATGCCAGAGCAAAAAGGCCCGTTACCACAAACGCGATGGGCAGCCCGGCGAAAGTACGAGGAACCCTGCAGAGTTCCAACTTCTCGCGCACGCAGGCCATCAGGAAGAGGGCAATCGCGAATCCCACGCCGGCGCCCACGCCGAGGCTGAGGCTCTCGAACGGCCCGTGACTGCTGTCGGCGTTGATAAGGGGAACCGCGAGGATGATACAGTTGGTGACGATCAGAACAAGGTACACTCCGAGTCTCTTGAAGAGGAAAGGGTTCACCTTTCTCAGTATGGTGTCCGCTGCCTGTACGAAGATAGCTGTGGTGCCGATGAAAACAATGATCTTGAGGAAGTCCAGACGGAGCGGCTCAAGCACGAACCGGAAAAGCGCCCAACACATGATCGCCGTCAGGCACATGACGATGGTAAAGGTTATTCCCATGCCGATCGCGGTGTCTTTCCGCTGGGAAACCCCGAAGAAGATGCAAAGCCCAAGGTACTTGGTGAAAACGAAGTTGTTGATGAGCATCGCGGCCAGAATTATTCCGAACAGCACCGCAGCCCGAGCCTTTTTCACCAGGAACTTCCCGCTTCCCACGGCTTTGCCCTCGGACATGATGTCCTTGACTTCCACCACATACTCGGCGGATCGGTTCAGGGGATCCTTGAAAGTCAACTCGGCCGTGAGCCGCTTGGGATCAAGCGAGACTGACTCCACGGGCAAAACGATGTCCGGATCGGTTTTCTCGAATACCTTGTAATTGGCCTTGTCCTTGCCCCAAGCCTCATCCACCGGGACTCCGAAGTCAACGACAAGGGACTTGTCTTTCCCGAATGAGCCGTCCTTGACGAAATCGGCAAAGACCGGCGAAACAAGCAACACCAAGATGGCGAGGGCCAAAAAGACTCTTGTATGAAGCGCGCGGACACTCATGTTAGTGGGCCCCTCCGGATGTGGGTATCTTTCCTGTCAGTTTGTACTCGATATAGTTGAATGCGGCCATGATGAATCCGATCACGAAGAATCCCCCTGTCGGCAGGATCATGATCAGCAGGGGACGAAACCCCAACAATTCGTGACCCAGTATCGTTCCCGAACCGCTTAACTCCCTGATGGCTCCAATGAGGCACAGACCGAAGAGGAACCCGACGCCCATGCCCGCGCCGTCAAAGAAGGATGGAAGCAGCGGTTCTTTTGAGGCAAAGAGTTCCAGGCGGGAAATGATGATCGCGAACACCACGATAAGCTTCACGAAAAGTTCTACATCTTTGTAAATCTCGATGTCGATCACCGGTAGCACCATATCTATGACGCTTACCCACAGGGCTATTATCAGCACGTACGCGGGAATTCGTATTCGCGGATGAATGAGCGACCGGAAGATGGCTACCGTGCAGCTCGAACAGACCTGAACAAATACGACGGCAAGACCGAGCATGAGGCCGTTCTTGACGTTGGTGGTCACGGCAACTGCAGGGCACATGCTCAACGCAAGACGGAAGATGGGGTTTTCCGGAATTACGCCGTTCCAAAAAAGTTTAATGTTACTGTGCACTGCCAACCTCCGCTAGAAAGCGATCTGCAGGTTTTTCCGCTCAATGGCGCTGTTAAGAATTCCAAACCTTTTCGAGAACTTGCTGACGGTGTTCTGCACGCCTGTAGTCACGGCTCTGCTCGATATGGTCGCGCCCGTGAGCGCATAGATGTCATCCTTCACGTGCTTCTTCCTTATTTCTTCAATCTTGTCCGGAGCGAGGCCCGCCTTCTTGGCCCTTGCCGGAACCAGCGCATCAAGGTAGTCGGAGGGAAGGGGGTCCTTGACCACCTTGAGAGCCGCTAGCATCTCCAGGGTCTTGCCCACGAACTGGTTCTTGAAGAAATCCTGCTTGATCTCGTCCCCAAGGCCCGGGTCTTCTTCAGACTTGACGATGGCAACTCCGGTAACGGTGAGTTTGGCATCCAGGGACACCATCATGTTGATGAACGTCTTGAATCCCTGGGTGGTTCCTTCCAGAACATATCCGTATCGTTTGCCTTGAATGTCCGCAACGTAGAAAGTCCCCGCAAACGTAGCGGTTGCGTTCTTGGGCAGTGCCGTCTTGACCATGGAGTTGAGCAGCAGTTTGTCCAACAGATCCTCATGCTTAGCCTTCAGAGGGATAACGCCGGCAGGCTTACCCGCCAGGTCTATCCGAACCAGCGCGGTTTGGGACTCCTTGAGCGGGACCACGTAGCCGATCAGTGTTCCTGCCTCGGGATCCTCGATCACATATCGATTGACCGGATAGACTTCGAAATCCTTGGGCCGCTCTTTTCCATGACCAAATCCGAGAAGGCTGTTGATGATCTCCTGCTTTTCCTTTTTTTCAATACGCTGGCGCGGCTCGAAGGTCTGGGTGTACACGGCGCCGAGTATCAGAGCTGCGCTGATACATACGCACGTAAGGCTAACGGTGATTTTCAGAATCTCTTTCATCAGGGCTCCTCGATTTGGAAGCGGGCTACTTGCCTGCGGCCGCGACCGGCGCCTGTTTGGGCGGAGCAAAACGCGCGGGCTTGAACCATTCGTCAAGGGCCGGAGTCAGGCAGTTCATCAAAAGAATCGCGTAACAGACTCCCTCGGGATAACCGCCCTTAAGGCGAATTAGCACGGTCAGGGCCCCGACCCCTATGCCGAAGATGATCTGACCTCGCTTGAGGGTCGGTGATGTCACGTAGTCCGTGGCCATGTAGAAAGCCCCCAGCATGACACCTCCGGAGAGCACGCCGATTAACGGGTCGCCACTGAACCAGGTGTCTCCTCCAAATACCCAGGTCAGAGCCGCGACAGTGACGACGTTGGACACGGGGATATGCCACGTGATGATCCGCATGCCCAACAGCACAAGACCGCCGATCAGAATCAGCAGGGCGGATGTCTCGCCGATACACCCGGGCATGTATCCCACGAAGAAATCAAGGTACACCTTGTCAAGTCCCCCGAACTTCTCGATCATGCTTTGCAGGCCGAACTGCTTCATCCAGTTCAGGGGCGTAGCCTGAGAAACCGCATCCAGGCCGCCGTACACGTACTGGGTCAAAGGGACGGCTGCTTCCGAGAAGGGCCTGGAAGGCAACCAGCCGGCAGTCATGGCAACAGGAAACGACGCCATCATCAGGGCACGGCCAACCAGGGCCGGATTCCAAACATTGAAACCCAACCCTCCCATGAGTTCCTTGTTGATAAAGATTGCCGCCACGGCTCCGATAGCGGGCAGCCAGTAGGGAACCCCTGGTGGAATGACAAAGGCCATGAGAACTCCGGTGAGCACCGCGCTTCCGTCCCTGAAGGAAAGGGGCCGGCCCAACAACTTCTGCGAGATGGCCTCCACGACAAGGCAGGAGACCACGCTTACCAAAGTCAGCAACAGGGCCCGAAAGCCGAAGTTGTATATTGACATCAGCAGCAGCGGCATCAAGGTAGCGATCACCGTCCACATGATCTGGGAGGTGGTGAAGCCCTTCCTGATGTGGGGCGATACCGAAACCGCCCATGCCGCACCCATCTCCGGTGTTCTTGGATCTTGCGTTTCTATTTTTCCGCCCTCCGCTGTGAATTTCTGATTGATTAAGAGTCCGCGGTGAGACATCATTCCGCAAAAAGGGCTGTCGGAACACGCTCCACTGCGAACCTGATGCGCCGAGTTTCCAGGCTAAGCCCCGCGCCTCTTGATATCCATCTTGGCGAGCCTGGCAAACTGCACCAGCGGCCGTTTCGCGGGACATACAAACGCGCAGCAGCCGCACTCGAAGCATTCCATTACTCCGAACTTCTCCGTCAGATGCCCGCGGCCCGCTTCCACATAGATTCCGACTTCTTTGGGACTCAAACCCATCGGACACGCTTCGATGCACCACCCGCAATGAATGCAAGGCCCGTGCGGGCTGAGGTCGGTCTCCTTGCTCCCCAGAAAAAGGATACCGGAAGTGGTTTTCACCACAGGAACTTCGAGGCTGGACATGGCGAATCCCATCATCGGGCCGCCGGTGACAATCTTGACGAGATCATCCGTGGTTCCGCCAAGATAATCCACCACATCCGACAGGACGGTCCCGACCTTCACTTTGAGGTTCGCTTGTCGCCGCACCCCCCTCCCCGAAACAGTCATTACCTTCTCATAGAGCGGTTTCTGCATAGTCGCCGCTTCGAATATGGCCAGAGTTGTTGAGATATTCTGAACAATTACGGCCACATCAAAGGGCAACCCGCCTCCGGGAACCGATCTGCCGGTCAGCGCGAAGATGAGCTGCTTTTCCGAGCCCTGGGGATACTTCACCCTCATGCCTTGGACACTGACGCTCATATCGTCCCGTCGTGCTTTTTCCAGCACCTTGTTCAGGGCGTTGATCGCATCAGGCTTGTTCAGTTCCACCCCTATGATGCACTTCTTTATGCCGAGAGTTTTCAGAATGATCTTAGCACCTTCGATCACCTTTGCCGGTTGCTCCAGCATGATCCGGTGGTCCGTGGTGAGGTATGGCTCGCACTCGGCGCCGTTGAGAATGAGGGTGTCCACCTTTGCAGCCGGAGGCGGTGAAAGCTTGACATGCGTGGGGAATCCGGCTCCTCCCAACCCCACGATGCCCGAGTCTCGAACCCGGCCCAGAAGCTGTTCTCGGGTGAGCGATCGCCAGTCCTCGGATTCGTACTGTCGAGGCGGGGCTGCCGGGTCTCTCTCGATGATGATCGCGTCACACCGTACCATAATGGGATGCGGTCGAGGTTCGATAGCCTTGACCGTTCCGGTGACGCTGCTGTGGATGGTCGCTCCCAGGGCCTTCTCTACAACGGCTATGGGATCTCCCTCCCGGACTTCCTGCTTCTTGCCAACAATCGGCTTGGCAGGCGCTCCGAAATGCATGGATAGAGGAAGAACCACCTCCTTCGGAGGAGGCATTTCCTCAATAGGGAGATGTTGAGTCAGTTCCTTATGCTCTTCAGGATGAACGCCGCCCTTTACGAATGATACACCGGCCATGTTTCTCCCATACTGCGTTAGCACCGATCGTCCGCTTAACTCATCGGCAACGGGTGGACGGTTTTCTTGTTGAGACTGTGGGCTTTCCCGCACTCGCGTCTCCGACGCGTGACGGCGATCGATTCGATTGACTTCTTGCTCTTCCCAAACCCGGGGGTTTTCTCTCGATCGACGAACCGAGAGAATTAAGAAGTTTAGACAATAATCTCCAGTGAGTATTCTGTCAAGAATTTATTAACCGAGAAGGTCCTACTGTGCAGTGTTGTGGGGCAGGCTTTCCAGAGCGCCTGATTAAGGACTGACAAAACCCGCAAGCCGGAATACATGCCCCGCGTTAGGACGAGGGTTTCCCCTGCGCGGGTGCTTGCTTCCAATACCTTGCGCCAATGTTGTTGTTATCTCGATGAAACTGTATTAAACATCCGGCGCCGGCTTCCCGGATATTGGCCGCTTGGCCTGTTCGGTGATGCAGCTTCAACACAGGATTCCCACCCTAGGGCGCCCAACCGCCAAGGAGACCAAAGATGTCGGATGAACTTGAACTGGCTATTCTGGAAAGGATGCAGATCCCGGGATGGACCACGACTCGCGCGGTACTTCAGGACCCCAATGATCAGTTGCCCGAAGAAGATCATCGCAGAGTTAGAGAAGCCATGGAACGTTTGGCCCGACGAGGACTCGTGACTCTGTGGCGACTCAAACTCACAAGGCAACCGGTGGAGATGCTCGCAGCAGCCAAGCCCGAACTCGAACTGGATAAGGACCTGGAACAAAGAGGCGCGTGGGCTACGGCCGCCAGGATCGAGAGCATTGAGTAGCAGGCGCCTGCCTGACGCACGGATTGTAGCTAAAGGTCTCGGAAACAAATCCCCGATGGGCGCGGAAAATGAGAACCCTTCTCGACCGGGACATCTATAAACAGTTCACTGAACCGCGACTGGTTAAGGCCAAGAGCCTGGTCTGGATTGCGACTGCCAACATCAAAGGCACTGGACTTCTTTATCAAGGCCGCTTCGTATCGTTTGTGGATCTCATGGCAGCCCTGGTCAACCGGGGGGTGTCGTTTCGCATCATTCATTCGGAACTTCCCAGCAAACCGTTCCGGGACAGATACGAGGAACTGGATACGAAAGGCCTGCTCAGCTCGGGCGTGGAGTTCCTCCAATGCATAAGGATGCACGCCAAGATATTCATCGTGGACGGCCAATCTGCTCTTGTGGGAAGTCCGAACCTCACCGGCGCGGGAATCGGGGCAAAGGCCGCCAATCGGAGAAATTTCGAGATCGCGTTCCTCCTGGAAAGCGAACCGGAGATCCGACCTTTCATGCGGTATTTCGACTTTGTTTGGATGGGAGGACACTGCCCGAATTGCGGCCGAAGAGACTTTTGCCCTGCACCGCCCGCGTAAGACCCAAACTGGGCGTTCTCGGAATGGGAATGGCGGGGAGGCCCCTTCTTGCACGACGCGGCCTCTGGCCGCAACCAAAGAGAAGAATTAACCACCAAGGCACCAAGAATTCAAGAAGGAAGAGGGCGATCACGAGGATCGCCCCTACAGGCCGGCCCCCGTCCGTGTTCACATAACCTGCAAACAAGGAGCGTAGGGGCGAATCTTGTATTCGCCCTCGTCGTCGGCAAAATCGTGTTAGGGCGGGCTCTGCCCGCCAACTGCGTCGGGCAGAACTCGACCTCCGCCCACTTGGAACGCTCATGCCCGCTTTTCTTTGCGGGGGAAAAGAATGAACGTTATTGACCAAGGGATTGTCAAGAAAGAAGGTGGCCATTTTGGTAGGGGCGGACCTATGTGTCCGCCCTCTTCGGCCTTACCGAACTCTTTTGGGGCAGACACGTAGGTCTGCCCCTACCCTTGGTTCGGCTGTCGTTTCCATCGTTTATTTCGTGACAAACCCTAACCGCGGCGCTCAACCCTGACCGTCACCCGGTCTGCGCTCAAGAATGACCTGTTCCGGACGCACAGGCCCGTTGGAAGCCTCGTTGAGAGCGGTCGGGCCTTTGGGCTCTACGCTTGGACGCCCCCACTGCAGCCGCTCAGGCTTTGCAGCAGGCCGCGCCTCTTCGATCGCCGCCTTTCTAGGCCCTCGGGTGAGTCTTGCACGGGCTTCTTTGTGCTCCCCCGGCTCCGATGATCCGGACATGTTCCAACTTCTAAGGTTTCCCGCATCATCGCTCATTGCCGCGCGAACGAACCTCAATCCGGCAGGATCCACTTCCAGTACCAGGCGGTACTTGCCGTTGACGTTCTTGGGGTTCACAAGTTCTATCACGATCAGGCCATCCCTCATTTCGGCGGATTTCATCGAAAGGGTTGGTTCCGCTTTCTTTCCGGGCAGTGGTGTCTTGGGCACCGTTGCCGGTTTCGCAGCGACCCGCGGGCCGGCTGAAGGCTTTTTCTTCGAGGAAACCCCCGCCGCGGGAGCCTGTTCGGCCTGGAAGGCTATCACGACAGAATTGGAGCCCGCGTGAATTTTGTACTTCGGCATGGCGTTGTCGCCGAAGTCAATTACTACCCGGGCCTTTGATTTCTGGTAACCCACGCGGATTTCCTTCACGGAGCCAGTCCCGACGGGAGTCTTCAGGGGGACTTCTCCCAATCGGGTGCCCTCGAAATCCACCACCAGTCTGTTAGGATTCTTCATCGCGAACGCGATGTGCCTCCCAATAGGCCCTTCGGACAGAATCCATACCTTTCGGGCGTCCCTGCTTACCTGGATTTCCCTGATGGCACCGGACTCCTTGCCTGGCGTTTCTGCCAAGCCGGGCACGGCCGAAGCGACTGCCAAGTAACAAAATACCAAACCTGCCAATGCTGATCTCATTATTCCTCTCGCCGCCATCGAACGCCTTCAACGACTACAGTCCGATTCTCCTGCGATTTCCTGCTCCCGCTGCCGGCGGACAACAGCGGGTTTATGGTGTGCGGCTCTCTTGATAGGTGTCGTGCAGGCAAACATAGCACAGATCGGAGCCGTTTGTCAATTAAATGACATAATATTAATAGTCTATAGTATTTATATCAGATTATATATGATTTATTCTTGATTATTTATTGATTTATCAAATTTTATGATCTGAGAATTTCTAGAAAGAAACCCTGATGCAGCGGGGCGCCGAGCAGCCCCGGCGGAAGATTCACAAAGGCTGGAGTTCTCACCATTTCGAGACTGGAGCGGGTTTTCCATTGACAATGAAGCACGTTCGCGCTTATCGTCCAGTCAGTTGGGCAGTCTGACTAATCAACACAACAGATATCCACAAGTGCTGCGAGCCGTCCTGGAAAAACAGGGAGCGTCCTCATGTTTCCAGGCTGCAAGTCCCAGAATCCGCGCAACAGGGTTGGTTCAAGTCTCAACCTCGATAATAGAAGTCTGCGAATCCGGAACGCGAGGGGAGGTGAAAGGTCTTCCGGGTTAAGGCCATGGTGAGCTTTTTCGGTAACTTACGTTCATTTGGAGAGGAGAAGGGAATATGGCAAACGAAGCACGCGAGTCCGTGTTGATGAGATGGGGCGACGGACTCAACAGGTGGACGCAAAGGTGGATTCCGGACGCGCTCGTAATCGTCTGGATCCTCAGCATCATCACCTTCATATTGACTCTGATCTGGGGTCAAACGGATGCCAAGGGGGCACTCGTAGCATGGGGAAAAGGCTTCTGGGCGCTGCTGGGATTCAGTATGCAGATGTGCCTCATCATGATGACAGGGTACATCCTCGCGTGTTCCCCGCCCATAAAACGGCTTCTTGACGGGCTCTCAAGCCTGCCGAACCCCACCAAGCCCTGGCAAGCAATTTTGGCCATGTGCCTGTTCTCAATGATAACCGCGTGGCTGAACTGGGGGCTAAGCCTTATCGGGAGCGCGATGTTTGCTCTGTTCCTGGTGAGGAGGAATCCCGATACCGACTACAGGCTCCTGGTGGCCGCTGCATATCTCGGGCTGGGCTGTACCTGGCACTCGGGATTGTCCGGTTCGGCAACGCTTCTTGTGAACACTCCGGACAACTTCCTTATCAAGTCCGGTTTGCTCACTTCCACCATCTCAACCAGTGAGACGATCTTCACCGCGTTCAACATCATCCTGGTCATAATAATAGTCGTTGTGGTCACCGCCCTCATGACAGCCATGCACCCATCGAAGGAGAAGACGTACAAGGTCGATCAAGCGATGCTCGACAAGCTGAAGTTGTATGAAGGACCGGAAAGGCCTGCCAGAATGGAATCTGCGTCGGAGTGGATGAACTGGTGGCCCGGATTCAGCATCATCGTCGCTGCCGCGGGTCTGATATGGCTGGTACTGGATTTCGTGCAAAAGGGCTTTGCCCAGGCGATCAATCTCGACAACATCAACCTGTTCTTCCTGATGCTGGGAATCCTTTTCCACTGGAGGCCGTGGTCATTCCTGAAGGCTACTGAGGATGCAGCCAAGGCCGTCTGGGGGATCGTCATCCAGTTCCCCTTCTACGCAGGCATCTTTGGGCTGTTCAAGTTCACCGCACTGGCAACTGTGATGACCCAGGCCTTTGTGGCCATTTGCTCGCCCGCGACGTATCTCCTGGTAGTCTACTGGTACGCAGGGCTCCTGAACTACCTGATACCATCAGGAGGCGGCGAGTGGGCAGTGACCGCGCCCTATCTCATCCCGGCCGCCAAGGAACTGGGAGTCAGTCTCCCTAAGACCGTTCTGACCTACGCGTGGGGCGACATGCTGACCGACATGATCCAGCCCTTCTGGGCCATCGCGATGCTCGCGGTTGCGAAACTCCAGTTCCGAGAAATCATGGGCTGGCTGATCATGGTCTTCTTTGTCTATTTCATAATCACCTCGATTGCGTTTCTCATCTACCCAATGATCTGACCGAAAGAGGGGGCCCTGGAAACGGGGTCTCCTCTCTCACCATTAGGTAAGCCCAACATCCGACCAAGCCTTCTCTTGAGCGGAGCCGCGGCGCTCCTGGCAAGGACGCAGCCTCGCAATCCTGCCGGCACTTCTTCTCACGATCCGGCGTTTCCCCTGTCATTCCCGATCCTTCTTCCCGCGAGCCTCCACATCTCGCGCAATCCCCTTGCAGCAAGGACAAGAAGTATTCTATTGGATGTTGTCGCGCGAGCGACCCGCGGATCCTTCATGTTCACTGTGGGACCGGCGGGTATTCTGCAAGGGGCATCTCATGAGGTTCATCCATACAGCGGATTGGCACCTGGGGAGGCTGTTTTACCAGACTTCTCTTACCGAGGATCAGGCCCACGTTCTGGACGATCTGGTCCGCCTGGCACGGGAAGAAAAGGTGGACGCCCTCGTTGTTGCAGGAGATGTGTACGACCGGTCCGTACCGCCTGCCGATGCGGTGCGTCTGCTGGACGACGTGCTATGCCGGTTGCTGCTTGATCTGGGCATACCGGTGATCGTCATTGCAGGCAACCATGATAGTCCCGAGCGTCTTGGATTCGGTTCGAGAATCCTGGCCGCAGGAAAGCTGAATATGGTCTCCTCCGTGGAGAAGACCGTTCACTGCGTCACGCTGGCGGATAGTGTCGGTCCGGTTCATTTCTACTCGATGCCTTATGCCGAGTTGGCAACAATCAGGGAGCGATTCGGCGATACGGAGGCGCCGGACCACCAGGCGGCGGTGCGGCTCCTTTTGAAGAGTGTTCAGGACAGGACGCATCCTGGGCAAAGGGCTGTGCTGATAGGCCACGCGTTCGTTCAGGGGGGAAAAGAAACGGAATCGGAACGCCCTCTTTTGGTCGGGGGCGCTGATCGAATAGATCCCGAGTGCTTCCGCGGGTTCAGTTACGTCGCACTCGGCCACCTTCACAGACCACAAACCGTCGGCGGGGAAACGATCCACTATTCGGGCTCTCTTCTCAAGTATTCGTTTTCCGAGGTGGATCACACCAAGGTCGTCAACATGGTGGAAATCGACGAAAAGGGCTCTTGCCGGGTCGAGAAGATTCCTTTGACCCCCAAGAGAGACGTCCGGAGGATACAAGGCTATCTCCGGGACCTTTTGACCGATCCGGAGTCCGGCAAGAACCGCGAGGACTACATCGTAGCAACCATTCTGGACAAGGGAGCGATCCTCGACGTGATGGGCAAGCTCCGGGAGGTGTACCCCAACGTCAAGCATGTGGAGCGGCCGGCATTGGTGACTTCCGGCCGGGACGACCGGCCCCGCGTGGACCACCGAAAGTTGAACGATCTCCAGTTGTTCGACTCGTTCTGTATGGAGATGACAGGCGAGCCGCTCTCCGACGAACAGCGCGCGGCATACGAATCCGTGGTGGATGATCTGCGCCGCCGCCAGAGGGAGGCTGCCTCATGAAACCCCTCAAGCTGGTGATGCGCGCCTTCGGTCCCTATGCCGATGAGCAGGTCCTGGATTTTCGCGAACTGGGCCACCGGACCCTGTTCTTGGTCCACGGAGCCACGGGAGCGGGCAAGAGCACCATACTGGACGCGATCTGCTTTGCACTCTTCGGGGAATCGTCAGGCGGGGACAAGCCAAAGCGCAGCCTGCGCAGCGATCACGCTGATTCGTCGGTCGTGACCGAAGCCACACTGGAGTTTTCCCTCGGCCGGGAACGTTACCGGATCTGGCGAAGGCCCGACCAGGAAATCAAAGACCCTCGAAATGAGGCCATCCGGACGATCAAGCCTCGGGCGACCGTGTGGAAGCTCGGGGACTCAGGACAGGAGTGCCCTGATAAGACGGTTCTCGCGACAGGGTGGCAGAATGTATCGGCAGCCATAGAGGATTTGCTCGGATTCCGAAAGAACCAGTTCAGACAAGTGGTTATGCTGCCCCAGGGAAAATTTCTCTCGTTTCTGCAAGCCGATTCGGCAGAGAGAGAGCAGATACTGGAGGTCCTATTCCAGACCGCGTTCTACAAACAGATTGAAGAAGCGCTGAGACAGGAGGCCAGGCAGATCGAATCGAGCATTCAGGAGACCCGGAGTCGCCGGGAGTTCATTCTTCAACAGGCTGATACCGAGTCCGAAGCGCAACTCCTTCAAGCGCTTGAAAACACTGGCGCTGTCCTGAAGCAGGTATCCGGCGCACTGCTCCGATTCAAGGAAGTTGAGAAGACTGCCCGGGACCGGTTGGCCCACGCAATCGGAGTGCAGGAAAAACTAGTGGAACTCACAGGTGCCCGGCGAGCTTTCCAGGCCTTGGAGGTCCGGACCGCGGAAATCGACGGCAAAAGGTCGGTTCTGGAAAAGGCTCGAAAGGCGTCCACGTTGCTTGCGGACGAGAAGGCCCTAATCCAAAGGGCCCGAGAGGCTGAAGAAGCATCGCGTAAGCTGGCGGCATCGCGCAAGTCGCTGGAGGGCGCCAGGATCACTCGAGAACGCGCCGAAGAGGCCTTCAACAGAGAGAAACAGCGGGAAGAGGAACGCGACGCGGCTCGGCGGGAACTGAGTCTCGCCGAGCAAATGGTGAGCCGCGTAAAGGAACTGGACGAGCCTCTCAGGTTTCTCGCCGCGGCCGGAGGGGAATCCGAACTGCGCGAAAAGGAACTCCGCGAAGCCAGGCAGCGGGTGGAAGATCTGGTCGAGGCGATGCAGGACCGAACAAAGGCCGGCGACGAAGCCCGGAAGACCGCGGAGCAACTGAAATTCCTCAAGGAGAGAGTCGAGCAAGCTCAACGTCAACTTGCGGATCGCAAGCGGTTGGACGAGTTGTCTCTGGATCGCTCATGCCTGGAGGCGGAACGGGTCAAGATCGCAAGGAAGCTCAAGCAATCCGAAGATGCGCTGGCCAGGGCCAGGCACGATTACAAGAACCTTGAGTCGGCCTGGATCGAGGGGCAGGCCGCGATTCTCGCATCCGGACTTGCCCCAGGCGAGCCCTGTCCCGTTTGTGGTTCCCGCGAACATCCCGGGCCGGCGTCCTCGGACAAGGGACTTCCCGATGAGAAGGCCCTCAAGCAAAAAGCCCAGAAAATCGAGAACCTCGAGGCATCCTTGAAGGACCAGGAAAAAGAAGCCTCGGATATCGAGAAGAGAATCGGTGAAAACAGCCTTGAGTCGGAACTTCTCATCCGGAACCTGGGCGAATCGGCTTCCCGAACCCCAGAGGAACTCGACAAGCATGCCAACGGTCTCAAGAGGGAGCTGAAGGCGGCTGAAAAGGCGTCGAAGGCCGCTGATGCCCTGTCCCTGGAAATCGAGAAGCTCAGCAAGGAGTTATCGGAAGCGGGCAAGAAACGAGACGAAGCAGAGCAGCGCCGCAGTGAGGCCGCGGCCGTCATGCAGCGGGTTAAGGCCATAGTGGAGGAGCGGGAAAGGGGGATTCCGGAGGCTCTTCGCAATCTCAAGGCTGCTCAAAAAGCTCTGGCAAAAGCTCGCAAGAGGACGGAGGAGCTGGAGGCGGCCTTCGAGAAGGCAGGCAAGGACCTGGCAACGGCCAGAGAAAACCTCAGCGCGAGACAGAGCGAAACCGAAGCAGCCCAGGACGCGGACGCGGTTGCCGCGCAAAGGCTGTTGTCTCAGCGCCAGGGCTTCGCGGCACGTCTCTCCGAGGAAGGATTTCCCGACGAGGAGAGCTTCAAGTCCGCAAAGCGCACAACCGACGAAATGGAAGCCCTTGAGCATGAGATTCGGGCGCACGATAGAGAACTGAGCGCGGCTCGTGATCGCTTGGACAGGGCGCTGAAAGCCGCCGAGAACCTGGAGCAGCCTGACCTGCCCGCCCTGGAGGCGGCAGCCGGCAAGGCCAAGCAGGACCTCGAACAAGCGCTCCAGCGGGAAGCAACGCTCAGCCAAGAACTCAAGACGATGAATGAATTGCATGCGGCTTTCAGGAAATCCTCCGAAGAACTGGCTGCTCATGAAGCCACATACGAAATTGTGGGAGGGATTTCGAGGCTTGCTACGGGCAAGAACACTCGCAACATCACTTTCCAGCGATTTGTTCTCGGTGCGCTGCTGGACGACGTTCTTCTGACCGCGTCAGAAAGGCTGCGAATCATGAGCAATGGTCGCTTCAGCCTTCACCGGGTGGACCAACCATTGGACCGACGAACAGGAGGCGGTCTTGACCTTGAAATCAACGACATGTACACGGGTTCGTCGCGACCTGTCTCGACTTTGTCCGGAGGCGAGAGCTTTCTTGCATCGCTGTCCTTGGCGCTGGGGCTTGCGGACGTTGTGCAGTCCTATTCGGGAGGGGTCCATCTTGATACCGTGTTTGTGGACGAAGGTTTCGGCACTCTTGATCCCGAGGCGTTGGAGCTGGCTTTCAGAGCGCTGAAGGATCTTCAGAGCACAGGCAGACTGGTGGGGATCATCTCCCATGTGCCCGAACTGAAAGAGCAGATTGACGCCCGGCTCGAAGTGAAAGCCGGAAGACGAGGGAGCACCGCCCGGTTCGTCGTGGGCTAGCTACGAACACAGGCAAAAGAGGATGCGCCTCAGCGCCATCTGTGCTATGGTGGCCGCCCGCGGGCTAGAAGCCCACAACCCGAGAATCTGCGCTTATAACATGCAACCACGGTTCCTCACAGGACAACCGCCTGAAGAAGCCCGCGTTATCGCGCCGGGGGAAGCCTCCGCAAAAGAACCCTTCATGGAGCGGGTTGCATGGCTTTTCCTCTGTTTGACATGCATACAGTTGACCTTCCTTCAGCCGTATGTGGTTCTTGTCCCTGGAGTGCGGTCCAACCTTTTCTCGGGATTGCTCTGTTTGCTCACATTGTTGCCTGCGATATTCCTGGTAAGAAAACGGCCTTCATGCGGCACTCCGGCGGAGGTGCTCGTTTGCGCTGCTCTGATTGTACTCGGAATAATGAGTGCGCTGTTCGGTCTGTCTCCACGTTCCTCGCTTTTTCGGGTGCTCGTTATCCTGTCGTCCGGAGTGTGCGGGTTCTGGTGCGCGAGGATCGTTCTGCACACCGAACAGAGAGTTATCCAATTCCAGTGGTTCTGTGTAGCTCTGCTGGGGGGGCTTGCGGCGCTGGCCGCCATGGGGTACGCCCTGGGAGGCGCAGTGAGCGACCCCATAGGAACCAATCTTCATCCTCTGAATAATGTGATCCTTCTGCTCTCCTTCGGGCCTTTGGGGCTGATCCGGACCAGGTCGGCAGCGGCAAAGGCTTTGGGTATTGCGCTGCTGGCCGTAGGTTGCGTGGTGATCTATCTGAGCGGGCTGAAGTCGGCGCTACTGATACCTCCGCTTCTGCTGGTAATCGGAGCATCCCTCAAGGCGGTTCGGACCGGATATCTGATTGTTATTCTGAGTCTGATGGCAATCATCAGCCTGTATGCGGTCCGCTTCATCCCGGAGGGCAAATGGTCCAAAGCCAGCGAGACGTTCTACTACCGACTGGAGAGCTATCCCTTTTCCTGGCAGATCGTGTCGGAACATCCGGTGCTTGGAATCGGCACACGCGGTCCGAGGGACCAATTCCTCGAACGCTACGAAATCAGGTATCCGTACGTCACGAAGGAGAAGTTCAGACAGTCCCTGGACAGGATAGTCACGTCGGAAAACGTCTTGCTTACCTTTGCCGTGGACATGGGACTCCCCTTTGCGCTCATCTACCTGGCGGTCATAGTCGTCGTTTTCGTGCGGTTGAGTTCAGCCGTAACGCGTCCTCCACCCGGGCTGATCGTGAATCCGGCTGTCCTGCTGCTTCCGATCACTGCAGGGCTGTTGCACTATCAGATCTTCGACGGTCTGTACTATCCCCAATGCAGTTGGTTTTTTCACATTCTGCTTGGGTTGGTCCCCATGTCGGCAGCCACGCAGGGCCAGACGCTGTTGGATGGCCAACCGGGGCCCTAAGCCGGCCACGGGGCAGGCGTGTCTCATTTCCCATAGAATTGCGCGATGGTTGTGACGACGTATTCCTTTTGTTCTTCGGTTAGCTCAGGGTAGATCGGCAGAGCGAGAACCTCATTGCAGACCGCTTCACAAACCGGGAAGACTCCCTGTCGATAGCGGCCGTCATTGAGACAATCCTGAAGATGCGCGGGGATCGGATAGTAGACCTCGGTTCCGATGCCCTTTTCATTGAGATGAGCGGCAAGTCGGTCTCTGTCCTTTGCCCGGACTACGTACTGATTGAACACATGCCTCTCCCGGACGACTTGTGGAGGGGCGACTTCCTCAGCAAGGCCCAACTCGTGAAGTCTTGCGGTGTAGAAGTCAGCATTTCTGCGTCGTTGCGCAGACCACGAGTCAAGGTATTGCAGCTTGACCCTCAACACCGCTGCCTGGATCGCGTCCAGACGGAAATTTCCGCCCAGCAGCCGGTAATGGTGCTTGGGGTTGCCTCCCTGGTTTCGTATGATCCGGATTCGGTCAGCCAGTTCGCAGTCGTTCGTGGCTATGAGGCCGCCGTCCCCGAAAGCTCCCAGATTCTTTGAGGGGAAGAAGGAAAAACATCCGACGGTTCCCATGCTGCCCGCGCGCTTCCCTTGGTACTCTGCGCCGATGGCCTGTGCCGCATCTTCGATCAGAGGGATGCCCTTCTCTTGCGAGATCTGCAGCAATGGCTCCATGTCCGAACATTGTCCGAACAGGTGAACCGGGATGACCGCCCTGGTTCTTTCCGTGACGAGTTTCTGCACCTGTGACGCGTCAATGTTGAACGTGGAGGGCTCTATGTCCGCAAAGACCGGGACTGCTCCAAGTCGCAGAATTGAACCAACGGTAGAGAAGAACGTAAAAGGCGTTGTGATCACTTCGTCGCCTGCCGAAACTCCGAGCGCCATCAACGACACGAGTAGGGCGTCCGTGCCGGACGACAGGCCTACGGCGAAGCCGGCCCCGCAATAGGGAGCAATCTCCGTTTCCAAAGCCTCCACCTCGGGGCCCATGATGAACTGCTGACTGTCCAGGACTCTACCGATGGCCCGGTCAATCTCAGCTTTGATCGACTTGTATTGCATCTTCAGATCGAGAAGGGGCACCTTGGTCATGGGGGTCTCTCCGTTGGAATGTCGAATGTTTCATCCCCTACGAGGGACGTGCTTGCTCAAAGCATCCATCTCTGGGGCTAATACCGCAAATCAGGCCGTCGGACAACCCCCTGAGTTACCCGAAATCCGCGACCTAATTTGGGCGCCTTTGGTCGTTTGGGTCCGTTCTGCCC
>DYLG01000270.1 GCA_020722215.1 Desulfomonile tiedjei | reverse complement strand
GACGCGAAATCAGACCCTTAGCCCATCCGGCGGACCCTCCGTGGAAAACTCCGGTTTGACTCCGCGCATCGTTCAGTTCTACTTGCATCTCTCCTACAACCTTGCCCACACGCGGCCGGCCTTATTCATAATCTGGTCGAGGTTGCAAAGCCACCCTCGCGGTGCTTGCCGGCAATGGTCTCGGCCAATTTGTCCAAAGCTCTGAAATCTGCATCCGTTGGATATCCTTTGCAAAGGACGGGTTCCAGGACTTCCGCTTTCAGGTTCGGGATCAGGCCGGCGATTTGATCCACGACCTTGGTGCTCCACCCGTACGAACCGATGATCGATGCGAACCTTGCCTTGGGACGCAGCATATTGGCAAGATAAGCGGCGTACGCTGCAAGGGGGTGTGGACCGACGTGCACGGTTGGAGTGCCAATCACTATCGTTCCCGCGTCAACGAGCGTTATGGCGAGTTTTCCGATATCCGTGACTGCGAGATCGAATTGATGAACCGTCACTTCCTTTTCCGCCAGTGCGCCGACGAAATGGCGTACCATTCTGTCCGTGCTTCCATGCATAGAAACGCATGGAAGCACGACGATGTTCTTGGGTTCATCCGACACCCAGTCCAGATACGCGTCAACAATGAAATCGGGCTGAGGATACAAAGGGCCGTGACTGGGAGCAATGAGGTCGACTGCCTTGCCTTTTAGCTTGTCCAAGTTCTTCCGGATGATCCTGCGAAACGGCATCATAATCTCCGCGAAGTACCGCTTTGCCGCTTCGTACACTCGACCCTGATCCGTTGCGTACAAGTCGGTCGTGGCTATGTGTGACCCGAAGAAGTCACAGGAAAAAAGAATTCTGTCTTCACGCAGATAGGTGCACATGGTTTCGGGCCAATGAACCCAGGGAGTATGGATGAATTCCAGCGTCCGATCCCCCAGCGACAGGGTGTCGCCATCCTGGACGGTGATAAAGGATTCGTCCGGAACCCCGAGGAGATCCATCAGCATGTTTTTGCCCTTGGGCGTGCCGACCACCTTTGCGTTTGGGTATTTCCCCAATACGGTCGGAATTGTTCCGGAATGGTCTTGTTCCGCATGATTAGCTACGACATAGTCAATGGTATCGACCGCCTCTAACTGAGACATGAGCGTGTCGGCAAAAAACGGATCAACGCTGTCTATCAAAGCTGTCTTCTCACTTCCCCGGATCAAATAAGCATTGTAACTTGTTCCGTCGGGAAGAGGAATCAGCGAATCGAACAAACGCCGATCCCAGTCGATCGCGCCTATCCAGTACACATTCTCTCGAATCTTCCTGCCCTTCATAATGATTCCTCCTGTGCACCCGATTCGAACTGATCGGGCCGTTGTGGTCGTGATCGGACGATCAGGAAAAGCACGGAAAGCTATCGATTCCACAGCTTCATGTTTCCTGCTCTTCCAAATATCTCTTTGCAAGGTCGTCCAGAAGCCTGTGAAACTGCTCATGAACCCCTTTCCCAATCTTCTCTTCCTCAAACTTCTCGAATTCCTCAAACATGTGTGTCTGCCTCTCCGCCGAAAGGATCGAGTCCGCCATAGTAAAAAGGATCGTGTCTTCTTTCTCAATATGCTGAGTCATCAGGGAAATGTAGGAACGTCCATGCGCACGGATTTCAGTGTCCGCTCCGGGAGTGCCGCTCCCGTACCATGCCAAAGCACCGTCCATTTCCCGGACATGACCGCGACCCTGTTCGTGCTCAAGGAGCATCTGCCCGATGGGCCCGCCATCCTTGGGAACTCCGGCTTCCTCCATGGCAGGGAAAAGGAGGTCTTCCTCCTTGGCGTGATGGCATCGGTCCACAAATATCTTGAAGAACTCGATTATTCGCTGGAATTCCCCGTCATCGAAGTTTCCCTCTGATTCCCACTTTGAACAGAGCCTTTCCACGATTCTCAGCATTACCTTGATGCCTTCATGTTCTGCTTTGAACTGGTGAGTGGCTTTCATGATGCCCTCCTATCCGGGTCTGCGTCGTTCTGATCATGTTGACGTAAAGCCCCGTCTTCCATCTCCAGTATCTCATCGAACACGTCCAAGGCCCGGTGATCATGGGTGACCACGAGAACGCCCGCCCCCTGGTCGTGAGCAACCTTCCTGAACAGCTCCATGACCTGACGACCCCGAACGCTGTCCAACGCGGCAGTGGGTTCATCAGCAAGGACAATACTTGGTGAATTCGCAAGGGCTCGTGCAACGGCGACTCTCTGTTGTTGGCCGCCGGAAAGCATGTGCGGCAGGTTCTTCATGCGATCGCCTACGCCGAGATATTCGAGTAATTCCATCGCCCGTCGGCGGGCCTTCCGAGGGGGTTCATCGTTGATTTCCAAAGCCAACTGCACGTTTTCCAATGCAGTGAGAAAAGGGATCAGGTTCGCCTTCTGAAACACGTACCCAATGTACCGGCGCCGGAAGGAACGGACGTCAACCAGAGCCGAATCTCCCTCCATAACGGGCAGGCCGCCTATGGAAATCGACCCGAAAGTTGGAGGGTTGATAAGGCCGATTGCGGTGAGCAAAGTGGATTTTCCCGCGCCGCTCGGACCCAACAGCGCCACGACTTGGCCCTTGCCTATGGCCAACGACACGTCCCGCATTGCTACGACTTCGGTGTTACCGCTGCCGTAGATTTTCGTCAGCGCTCTCGTTTCTATGGCTGGAGCCGGCGTAGTCACGACAGAACCTCATTAGGCTGAATCTTCATGGCCTTCCACACGCCCAGTGCACTGGACAGCACGGAGATTGCGATTACGATAATGCCAAGCCGGAACAAGTCCTCATCAGTGATGATGACTCGTCGAGGAAAATAAGGGAAGATCCATTGCCCCAAGAAGTAGGCCAAGACATATCCCAGACCGCCGAGAAGAACTGCCTGTTGCAGGATGAGGGCCAGTATTACGGAGTTACGCGCTCCCATCAGCTTGAGCATTGCGATATCGCGGGTCTTGTCCAGGGTAAGGGTGTACAGAATAAGGGCCATAATGATCGCGGAGATGATAACAAGAAGGGCCGTAAAGAGGCCGATCTGACGCCGCGCCCTATCCACGGTGCCTTTGAGGAGCAGCTCCCGCTGTTCATCTGATGAGTGAACCGAAACATCCTGCCAACCCGAAATGAGTTCAGCTACTCCCGCGGGATCAGCGCCGGGGGCCGCCTTCACCAGGACAGCGCTTATCATGGGTCGCGACACTGCAGGAAGCCGGTGTGCCGGGAGATCCGCCTTATCCAATAGCGCGGGCTGCACCTTTCCGATGTCGTCTCGCACGGCTCGCATTTTTCTGGCCGATCGCTCGAGCCGAACAGATTCCGGCGAGGTATCGAACTGAATGGCAAGAGCGTCGCTCACAGTGAAAAAGGCCAGCCCGTCCCCGCCTTGCCCTATCATTCCTTGTGTAAGACCTACTACGCTGTACACGTCTTTCCCCAGAGTCAAGGAGTCTCCCAATTGGAGGCCAAGGAGCTTGTCCGCAACCATTTCGTAGTGTGCCGCTCCGAGCGGCCTCCCTGCGACCAACGGCAGCCACTCGCCTTTGTCTTGAGGCCACGAGAGTCCGTTTACCACCATCCTGAGGGGCTTGCCTCCATGATCTCGCTGAACGGTATGCCATACGAAGGCACGCGCACTCTGCACTCCCGGGACGGTCAGGAGACGATCTTCCAGGTTCCGTTGAATACGAGAGATTTCTGCAAACGGACCGCGAGTCCCCTGCTGCACTACCCAAATGTCCGCATCTATCTTGTTCACAAGCAGGACGGCATCTTCGATCAGGCCCCTGTAAATTCCTCCCATCCCCATGACGATCATGAGCAGCATGCCGACTCCCGCGGTGGTCAATGAGAAACGCGCGAGATTGTGCCTGATGTCCCGCAATGCAAGGTTCATCGTACCGTCACCCGTTTCCCGTCGGTCGGAGAAGAGCCCGGGTAAGACGTGATAACCATTTCACCCTCAGCCAGACCTTCCTTGACCTCCACTTCCTTGATTCCCCGAATTCCGAGCACAACGTTGCGCCTTATTGCGTGACCGGCGTTCACCACAAACACCTCCGGCTTGCCGTCGCGCCGGAACACCGAGGTTGCCGGGATCGTAAGAACTCCCGATTTTCTGGCCGTTTCTATGTAGGCTTCCGCGCGCTGGCCCACAGCCCAGTTGGCCGGGAGTTCGGCAACATGAATGTCAACCGGGAACTCTCGGGTCTCCGTGTCCACCTCGCGGCCAAGACGAACAACTTTTCCCCGGTACGCCTTCTCAGGCTCGGAGCGAAAGAAAATTCTCGCAGGTTGTCCTGCCTGAACCTGTCCCATTGCAGATTCATCCACCCATGCGGATACCCACATTTCGCTTGGAGATATGATCTGAAAGATTGAGGAGCACGGCACGATAACGTCTCCGGGCTCCCTGTCACTCTTGACAACTAGGCCGGCAAACGGGGCAATAATCCTTGTGTCGGCCAAACGGGCCTGCTCGAAATGAAGCCTCTTTTCAGCCGTTATCACTTGCCGTTCGGCTTCAACTATTGCTGCTCCCGCTCTTGCCAGATCCGCTGCCGCCACTGCCAGTCTTTCTCTGCTCTTTTCCATGTCCGATTCGGAAACGCTTTTCGTTGCACGAAGCGCCTCGTACCGATCAGAGTCCCTGCGAGCCTGATCGAGCACAGCCGCGGCGCGGGCCTGATCGGCCTTGACCCGGTCCACCGTTGCCCGGGCGGCGTCCAGAGCCGCGATAGCAACCTCAACCGATTGACGCAACTCCGCGTCGTCCAGCCGGGCCATGAGCTGCCCCGGTGCTACCTTATCGTTTTGATCCACCAGATTCTCTACCAGACGCCCCTGTATTTTGGCGCTTATGGCAGCCTGCACGCGAGCCTGCAATGTTCCTGTGCCCAGAACCTCTTGGACTACCGTCCCCTTTGCAACGGAAGTAGCCGAGACCTGGACCGGCATAAGCTTGAAGCGATAGCCGACTGCCGCGACAATGATCAGTATGATAGCTCCGATCACGCTCTTTCTCATGATTTGTCTTGCCGTCATCACCAGGCCCTCTATCCGATTCGTTCCGGGAGAAGCACCGCGCTGAATTGCAACAAGCCGGCACTGAAAAGGTTCTCTTACAATGAGTATTGATGCGTTTCATCCATAGAGTTCTGCCTTGCTCACACATCCTCGAACGAGACCAATCGGAGTTCCGCACCAAGTTCCTTCAGCCTCTGACTGAATTGGTCGAGAATGCGGTCCACGGCCGGCTCCCTATCCCTTTCATAAAACATATAAAGGCTCTTCATCCGTCGCTTAGCGACTGTCCCAAAATAACTGTATCATATTATGGGCTGCGTGGCCTGACT
>DYLG01000269.1 GCA_020722215.1 Desulfomonile tiedjei | reverse complement strand
AGCCGCTGTGGAAGAATCCATCAACGAAATGCTGAAAGCGCAGTCTGCACGACGGCTGCGAGCATTCCGGCGGGAACGGTTTATCAAGTGGTTCCAAAGGTACAACTGGGCAATCATTGCCGCCATGTGGGCAGTAGCGTTTTCACTGGGTTACACGGGGTTCAAGAAGTACTACGCTACGCTTGGCGAGACGCGCACCAGTTGGGATTTGCTTTACTACACGCTCCAGTTGTTCACCGTAGAATCGGGGTCCGTTTCGGGTAACTTGAGCTGGGAACTGGAATGGGCACGGCTGTTGGCTCCGGCCACGACCTTGTACACAGCGCTTCAAGCGCTGGCCCTGATCTTCCGGGAGCAGTTGCAGCGCCTGCGATTGCGCCTCTTCGCCGACCACATTGTGATATGCGGACTGGGGCGCAGGGGTTTGCAGCTCGCACGGGCCTTTCGAGCGCTGGGCGAGCCTGTGGCGGTGATAGAACACGACGGCCAAAACGAGCGAATAGACCAGTGCCGGGAACAACGTGCCATTGTCATCATCGGAAACGCTTCGGATCCTGATGTGCTACGAGAAGCGTGCGTGCACAGGGCCAGGTACGTCATCGCCCTCTGCGGTGACGACGGCGTGAACGCGGAAATCGCGGTGGACGCCCGCAACCTTGTCAGAGGTCGCAGAACCGTGCCTCTGAACTGCGTAGTTCAGATTGTGGACAATCAGCTTCTCAATCTTCTCAGAGGTCAGGAGATGTCCTCTCTGGAAGATGAGTTTTTCAGACTGGAATTCTTCAATGTGTTCGAGCGGGCCGCCCGGGCAATCCTGCGTGAGTTTCCGCCGTTCGATCAGGCCCATTTGCGGCCCCACGTTCTGGTTGTCGGTGCGGGCCGCATGGGAGAGAGCGTAATCGCCCACGCGGCCAGAATGTGGCGTAGATACCACCGGGCCACCGGCGAGCGTCTCAGGATGACCGTGATAGACAGATATGCTACGGCGAAAACGGAATTGCTGAGATTGAACTTCCCGCTCCTGGAAAAGGTTTGCCTACTCCAGGCACTGCAAATGGACGTGACGGGGCCGGATTTCTACAGGGGCGAGTACCTTGTGGACGAACAAGGCCATGCTGACGTCACCGGAATATACGTTTGCCTGGACAATGATTCTCGCGCAATGACCGCAGCGCTTGCGCTCCTGGAGCTAACAAGAAAGACCGGGATACCTGTGGTCGCGCGAATGACCCGAGAGGAAGGCTTGGCGAACCTCGTCCAGAGTATGACAAACGGGCGGGAAGAGTACAGCAGACTCCACGCGTTCGGGCTGCTGGACAAGACATGCACCCCCGAGCTGGTCCTGGGGGGTACAATTGAGGTTCTGGCCCGCGCGCTTCACGAGGAGTACGTGGACAAACAAGCCTATTCCCGCAACATTTCCGAAGCAGGTCAACTCGCATCATCCTGGGACAGACTCCCCAGAGGCGCCAAGGAGTTCTTCAGGCACAAGGCCGAAGAAATCGGCCGGAAACTTCGAGCTGTGGGATGCACCATCGAGCCGCTCACCGACTGGGACGCGGAACTCTTCCGGTTCAGCCCCGAAGAGATTGACGTGATGGCGAAAATGGAAATGGACGACCGGATAAGAGAAAGCCGGAAGGCTGGGAGAGATTTTTTCCCCGGTCATGGGGTCTTTGACGGCAGCAAGGATTCGGTGGGACTTCCCTGGGACAAACGTTCGGAGGTGACCAGACGTTACTTCAGGTCGGTTGTGGAGGACTTGCCGGCTTTTCTGGAAAAGATCGATTTCCAGATTCGGCGCTGGAAGTAAATACGCGGAGCCGTTGGGGCGACAGATCGGTTCGCAAGTATCTAACCAAGCGGCCACTGTCGTCCGCGCTGGGTTACTCCGCAACGGCTCAACTAATCTTCCGTCTCCATTCCCTTCGTCCAGGCAAGGTTGGCGCCGCCCATCTTGGAACCCACCAGAACGGCCTCCTCCAGATTGGCTCCGGACAGATTGGCTCCGGTGAGGATGGTCTCGAACAAGTTGGCTCCCGTGAGATTTGCTCCCAGCAGATTGGCGTTGGTCAAGTCAGCTTCGGAAAGATCGGCTGAGCCGAGAATAGCCCACGCGAGGTTGCACCCGATAAGATTGGCGTCGGACAGATCAGCCCCGAAAAGATTGGCCTCTCTGAGAGAGGCTCCTTCAAGATCGGCCGAGGACAACTTCGCTCCGGATAACATCGCTCCGTCAAGCTTTGCTCCGCTGAGATCCGATCCTGTAAAGTCCGCACCATCGAGTCTGGCTCCGGCTGCGGAGATTCCGGCGAGATCAAGGCCTGACAGATTGGCCTCCCTGAGGTCAGCTCCGGCAATTAGAGCCCGGCCTACAAACTCTTCAGGAGAGGGGGCTTGTCCGCTGAGGATGGTTTCATCAGTGAACCTGTTAGTAATACGTATAAGCATAATCGGCGGACCTCTGGGCCGCCGTAGATGAAGCTGCTCCTCCTCACTTCCCGTCGTGGGAGGGGAGCGTTTGCTCTCTTCCCACGTTCCTCGGGACGGGAGAGGGCTCGGTGACTGGGAACTGTCGATGGAATTGCGAGGGAGCAAATCGCAACGCAGTTGAATATAACAAGTTTAGCCGTTTCGGAAAGTTGGGTCAAGCCTTATGTCGGCATGGTTCAAGGTTTTGTTTCACTGTTGGGACATTTCCATGGGAACCGATTCGGCCGATCTCGCCGATGCTCATGTCTGCGATTGGAGAAAAGGAAGCGCAGGAAGGTCGGGCTCCGAAAAATGTCCCGAAGGTGCTTGATTTCCGGCAAACAGCCGTGCTAAAATGTTAATGATTTGCCTGAACGGAATCAAATGGTTGGCCCTCGGTCCTTGTCTCCCGACCAAGTGCCTGGACCGACAACATGCAAGCTCGGGCCATGTTGATCTTTGAGGAAATGGCGTCGAGGACGGGCGGAATACCCGCCAACCGGCGTTGAGAATGACGGATGGCCACCAAAGATCCTAATATGAAAGTCCTGCTCGTCGATGAAGATGCCGAGGTCGTTTGGACCGTGGGAAAAGCCTTGACTCGCAGCGGCTTTTCCGTGGTAACATGCGGAGATGGGGGAGAGGCATTGTCCCTGTTGGAATCCCAAGACATGGATGTGTTGATAACAGCGATCCGCCTCTCCAGAGTCAACGGGCTTGCCCTTGTGGATTGGGCCCGCAACAACAAACCCGACCTGAAGGTCGTGGTAATAACGTCTGCCGATTCTCCCGCAATCAAGAATCTTACCCTGAGCAAGGGCGTTCTCCTGTACCTGGAGAAACCGGTAGACACCGACCTGCTTATTCGCGTGCTCTCGGAATCCGACCGAAAGGAGGCGTTCAGAGGGAGCATCGACGAGATAGACATTCTTGATTACGTGCAGTTGATGATGTTGAGTGGAAGAAAACTCGTGCTGGAAGTTTCCTCGCGAGAGGGCGAAACAGGGTTGCTGTTCATAGATACGGGCGAGTTCAGTCACGCATTGTGCGGCGGTCAGGAGGGAGACGAAGCCGTCATCAAATGCCTCAGTTTCTCGGGCGGGAGCTTCGTCAATCTGCCTTGGACTGAACCGGAGAGGCTGACGGTAAAGAAACCGGGGCGGTTCCTGCTCATTGAAGCCGCGCGCCAACGGGACGAAAAGAGAGTGGGGGCAGAGGAAGATTCGTCTGATTGGCTGGACTGAACGCCCCTGAATAAAGGGGGGCCTAAAACGGCGGGAAGGCTGAAAGGACAACAATTGGGCATCATCGGACGGTGCAGGAAGGGTTATGGTCAATGGTGGTGAAAAGAGGGGTTAAGAAGTCGGAGGTTGCGGCGGTACTCGAGAAACTCATCGAGAAGTCAGGTTCGCTGACTGGGTTGCTGATCACGAAAGAGGGAGTGTCTTTTGCCGAGGCAGGTGATACCTCGTACCTCAATACAACAGCCATGGCAGCTCTGGTTGCCGGGATGTTTTCGGCTACTCGAGAAGTAGCTCGACTGGTGGGTGAGGACCAGTTCTCCATCCTGCTTCAACAAGGGGAAAACCGCCACATTCACATCAGCTTGATACAAGACTCCGGAATGATGGTAGTCATTTTCGAGGGATACGAGCGCATCGGGAGGGTAAGACACGAGGCCCGCAAGACAGGCGAAGAACTGAGCAAAATGATCACCGACAAGGAAGAGAAACGGCAGGAGGAAAGTCGCGAGAAAAAGGAAAAAGGGGAGGGAATCATAGCTACGAGCCAGTTCAAGGAGTATGCGCTCAACGCTATCGACCGGATTTTCGAAACCAGGTAAGGGGGCTCTTACCATGCCGCACATCAACTACGAAGACAAGGAACTCGTCTTCAAAATTGTGTACTACGGTCCGGGGCTGAGCGGCAAAACCACAAACCTCGTCTATATTCACAATGCCCTTGACCGTGACAAGAGGGGTGACATCATAGTCCTGGACACCGAGGAGGAGAGAACGCTCTTCTTTGACTTCTTTCCCCTGCACCTGGGTCGAATTGAAGGCTATCAGGTCAAGTTCAACATGTTCACGGTGCCAGGACAGGTCTACTACGAGGCCAGCCGCCGCTTGATTCTCGAAGGGGCCGACGGAGTGGTCTTTGTCGCGGATTCCGCCCTGTCCCGGATGGAGGAGAACATCGAAAGCTTCTTGATGCTTCAGAACAACCTGGAGAGCTTCGGTGTCGATTGGAGGGTATTTCCGATTACACTCCAGTATAACAAACGTGACCTGCCCTTGCTGATACCGCTGGGATCCATAGAAAAGCGACTGGGTCTGAACGGGATGCCTGTCACCGAATCCGTCGCCACTGACGGAACCGGAGTCATGGAAACCATCCGATTAGCTAGCAGGCTGGTCATTGAACGATTCCAGATTTGAAACAACATGACGGAGATGCAGAAATGTCGCTCAAAGGAACGTTGGCCGACCTACGAATCGTCGATCTCATCCAGTTTCCGCATGCCGGACGCAAGTCCGGGCTGCTCGTGATCAAGAACGAGGAGCAAGAGGCCAAGCTCTATTACGAGAAAGGATCGCTGGTACACGTGACGCTGGACGATGCCCAAGGCATGGATGCGCTGGTCCTCGTGGTGGACTGGAACAAGGGCTCGTTCGAGTTCGTCAACGATGTGCAAGCGGACCGCAAAAGTATTGAACTTGACCTTCATCGCGCCGTAATGCAGGCTCTCAAGATTCACGATGAACTCAAGGCCGAAGAAGCGCGGCGAAAAGGCGTGACTGAGGCAGCGGTGACAGCCGACGAGGGGATTACCGCTAAACTGAGGGACTTCGTCTCTGCAAACGATTTTGCCCTTCATGCATCAGCGCTGGCAGCCGATGGGACTCGCGTGGCC
>DYLG01000014.1 GCA_020722215.1 Desulfomonile tiedjei | reverse complement strand
GATGAAATGACCCTTATGATTCCTTGGTGTCTTGGCGCCTTGGTGGTCGGATTTCCTTCTTCATGCCTTGGTGGTTCGCTTTGTTCTTCGTGGCTCTTTCCTCCAGGGACGTGCTATAAATCACATGCGTAAAGAATGCGGGATCATGGTTATGACCTGTGGTCCGTGCCGGAGGCCCTAATGCGCGTCGCCGTTGCCATGAGCGGAGGCGCCGACAGCACAGCCGCTGCTCTTCTGCTCAAGCGCGAGGGATATGAAGTGCTCGGCCTTCACATGATCCTTCGCGATGAGCCCGGCCCGAACTGGGAGAGCGCAAGGAGGGCGGCCGAAGAGATAGGCGTTCCCATTTTGCCTGTTGACCTGGTTCGGCAATTCGACGACCTGGTTGTGAAGCCGTTTGTGGACGAGTATGCCCTGGGCCGCACTCCTTCGCCGTGCCCCTTGTGCAATCGACGGATCAAGATGACCTTGCTTCGGGAATTCGCTCTGTCAAAGGGCTGCTCCAAGATCGCAACGGGTCATTATGCCCGGGTGGTCCTTTCATCGGATGGACCGGCCCTGCTCCGTGGAACGGACACGAAGAAGGACCAGTCCTACTTCCTGTCCATGCTCACCCTCGACATGCTCGAAAACGCATTGTTTCCTCTCGGAGGGGTTGAGAAAACACAGGTGAGAGATCTTCTGAAAAGCGAAGGCATCTCGGTGTGGCAACGAGAGGAATCTCAGGAACTCTGTTTTGTTCCGGAAGCGGACTACAGGGAGTTTCTGGCACGAAAAGGCGTCGCGTTCATGCCCGGCCCAATCGTTGACATGGACGGGAAGACTCTTGGAACTCACCGCGGAATAATCGGCTTCACCGTAGGGCAGCGGCGAGGGCTGGGAATCTGCGGCAAGGAGCCGCTGTACGTGGTTGGAATCGATGCGTCAACGAACACGGTAATTGTGGGAAACAGGGATCAGACCTACGTGTCTTTGACTGAACTGCGGGACGTGAATCTGCTTGCCCCTTCCCTGATTTCCGAGGGCTCACGATTGCAAGTGATGGTCAGATCAACTTCCCGGCCGGTTGACTGTACGGTCGCCAGACTGTCGGGCGATTCCATGAAGATCCGATACGATGAGCCGCGCAGCGGAGTTGCCCCTGGCCAGGCCGCTGTACTATATTCCAATGAAAGGGTGGTTGCCGCAGGCTGGATCGAAAGAAGTTCTCGGGGGTAGCGGCTGTGTGCCGGCCTGTCGGCCAAACCTTGGTAGGACCGGCATCTTGCCGGTCATTAGGCCTGTCACGAAATAAACGATGAGATCGGCCCGCGAGCCGAGGCAGGGGCAGACCTGCGTGTCTGCCCCAAAGTCGAGCCCGTACCGCCGAAGAGGGCGGACACATGGGTCCGCCCCTACCAAAGAATGCAGACGTTATTTGGGGACGGACACTTACACAATTGGCCGAGGACTTGTGGCCTTTGCCCAAATTCCGGACGGAATTACGCGAGTACGCACGACTTTTGCCCACTTCCCGACCGGGTGAATCGGAGATGAGACCATGACGAACATCCCGTCCAAGGAAGAGCTTCTCCGACACATCATCCGTCAAGTCGCGCAAGAGGGAAAGGTCCTTGTGGGATTCTCCGGCGGAGTCGATTCCAGCCTGCTGTTGTGGCAATGCGTCCAAGTTCTGGGATCGGACAGAGTCATTGCAGTGACCGCGGTATCGGAAACGTCCTTTCCCGAGGAAGTGGAGAGTGCTGAGGCATTCGCCGGGAATCTCGCCGTGCGCCACCTTGTCACGCGCACCTGGGAATGCTCCGATCCCGGTTTCATGAAGAATCCGGCAAATCGATGCTACCTGTGCAAGCGCATCCGGTACGGCATTCTCAAAGAGTTGGCCTTGCAGTCCGGTGCTGCCGCGGTGCTCGACGGAACCCAGGCCGACGACGACCCGGCCGACCGCCCTGGCATGCGCGCTCTGGAGGAATTCGGAATAGCTACTCCTCTGGCAAGCGCAGGCATAGGCAAGAGCGAGGTGAGAATCCTGTTGGAAAAAGCCGGTTACCCGGATTTGTCTCGAAAACAGGCTCAGCCGTGCCTTGCCACGCGGATCCCTGTGGGCACGCCCATTACGGTTGAAGCCCTGGAAAAAGTCTGCAACGGAGAACGAATTCTCAGGGCAGTGGGTCTGAATACGGTTCGGCTGCGCGATCATTTCCCCAGCGCCGCAATAGTAACGGACAAAGCCGGGATGGCACTGCTGCTTGCGGGCGACGGGATTCGCGAACAGATTGTCTCTCGGATCAAGGCCCTGGGGTACAGCACGGTTTTCTTGAACCTGGAGACTTACGGCTCCACGGCACGACCCCGTGAGCCACAGAGGCCGTCGAACTCGGGCTTCTCGGTGAGCAAGTTCTGAACTGATCAGGCCGGAGTGTCTCCGGACGGCTCCAAACGCGACTTATTGACAAACCGGCCTTGATCCGAACGGCCCCGGTGAGTTAGAATAATATTCAGCCCGGAGGGGAAGATTGCATGACACTAGGAGAATCTTCGTCAACGTTCATCCGATGGGACCATGTGCCTGAATTAAAGGCCCCATTCATGGTGGTGGGGTTCTACGGGTGGTCCGATGCCGGGAACGTATCCAGCGACACCTTGGCATACCTTGTCGAGCAATTGGAGTTTCGGGTTTTCGCGGCGTTTCCCAACGAGCCGTTTCTCAATTACACGATGGATAGGCCAATGGGCAAGGTGGAGCAGGGACTCCTTCGCTACATGGAGCCGGCCGTCATGGAGTTTGCCTGTGCGACGAGTTCGGAGGCCGAGCACGACCTGGCGGTACTGCTGGGAAAAGAGCCGAGTCTCAATTGGCAGCTTTTCGCGGAAACGGTTCTCGGGGTAATCCGGGAACTGGGGGTTCAAAGGCTTTACACTGTAGGAGGTGTGCAAGACACCATTCCCCATTCGGCGCCTCCCCGGATCTCGGTTGTGGGATCGTCCGCTTCGGCGCTTGCCTCTGTCATGGAGATGGAGCCGGAAATTCAACCGGCAGAGTATTTTGGCCCGGTGAGCATCCATTCACGGCTGATCCAGACCTGCGCGGATAATGGAATCGAGGCGGTGAGCCTTTGGGGACACGTGCCGGCCTATCTTCAAAAGAGCCCGCGAACCGTTGCCAAAGTTGTGCGTCTGCTTTGCCGACTGAGCGGATTCGGGTGCCCTGTTGACAGTCTCATAAGAAGATCCATAGAAATGGACAGAAGAATCAACGAAATTTTGGCAAAAGACGCCGGCTTGAAACAGTTCGTGGAGACCATTGAGGGTAGAGCCGGTTCGGGCGTTCCCCATTCCTTGGGCGACAAGATCATTCGTCTGAACGATTTTCTCCGGCGTGACTCTCCCAAGGAGCCGCAATCCCCGTAGGGGGGAATACTGGTCCCGGGACCGGGGTGTAGTCCATGAATTTGAATTTACCGGGCATTCCGATCATACCCGATTTCACTGTTGACCAGAAGTACTCGGCGATAATCGAGGTGGCGCTCAAGAGGCTTCAGTCCTTTACTGAGAGCGCTCTCAAGGGAGGCCGGCTACACGAGCTTTTTGTCCTGGAGAAGAGCAGAATCGACGCCGAAACTGCCCAAGAAGTCCTGGCTTCCAAAGGTCGGCTTCTTGTCGCATTCCAGTTTGAAGCCCGTCCGGAGCAGTCCGACAACAATTTCAGGGTGTTCGTCAAGAAGTCGATCGACAAGGATCACAACGTAAAATTCTATCTGAATCCCACAGTCCAGGAAATAATGCTCCAGCTCATTTCGCTGGAGGACAGGCGCACCGTGGCGATCTTTTCCATGCTGAACAGCTCTCTGGAGATCGGCTATCGCATACTGACCACGCTGTACGCCAACCAGCTCAGAAGACTGCTTCAACGGGCGCCGCAATTTGTCAGGCCCGGTATGGCGGACAAACTGACCAAACTGGAAATGGTCAGGGGCGTCGAAGACGCTGAGAACCTCCTGCAGACGGGCGCCGACCAAACTAAGCCCGCAGGCCCCCCGGCGGCCAACGGCAACAGGCCCGGGTCTGAGGAGAACATCCTGCAAGTCATGGCGGACGAGGCCACCCTGTCAGAGATCAACCAGTACGTCACCATCATCGAATCAAAGGCGGAGCGCTTCCGTGAAAAGCGATTGAAGATCGAAGAGAACCCGGACATGCCGCTGGGGCAACTGTACGAGAATATGGTCCGGGAAGACCTCGGCCAACTGGAAAACTGCTACGCTCGAATGCACATCTACTTGAGGGCCTTCTACAAGAATCAGAAGAAGAGAACCCCCGTTAAAAACAAGATCCTCCGCCAGTTCTTCGGCGGTGAAATCGAAAAAATCACAGGCGAAACCGGCCAATTAGAGGATATGCTCTCCCTCAAACAGGACGACTACTTCAAGGCCATCGACCGGCACAAGGAACGCTGAGAGCACTACCGCGTGAGCCTCAGCGCTCGCCGGCATAAATTCGGTGACGTACTCGTGGATGTCGCGCCACGCACCAGAGAGTGTCTCGCCGCATTCAACCGAAAGCCGGGTGTCAGTTGGTTCAGCGACGGTCTCCCGGCTTATCGAAGTGGTTATTTTCCGGTCGCGCACCTCAGTGAAGCTTTGACTTATGTTCCTCATTCCGGCAGAATAACCCCGGAGTCGTTGAGATCTTCGACAGGTTCTGCAGCGGGGATGATCCGTTTAACACAATGGTGTCGGGCCATGGCGGGGGTGACCGAGGTCGAAATTCCGGTGCAGGCTCACGACGGAAAGATCCGGCCCGGAACTGAACCGGCCAAAGGCGAAACGGCGCGGTTAGCTCTTTGAATCTGTTTTTGGTCCTTATCTCAAAGAGAGGGGTTGGATGAAAAAGATCCTGATTGTTGATGATCAAAGAGAGATCAGAGACCTGGTCGAGAAGACCCTCCGAAGGGAGGAATACAAGGTAATCAAGGCTGAGAACGGCGATCAAGCAGTTGAGATCGCAAGGGCCGAGAAGCCGGATCTCATCATGATGGATATCATGATGCCCGGAACCATCGACGGTTTTGAGGCAACCCGGGTCCTGAAGAAAGACCCGGGTACCAAGGATTGTAAGGTGGTTATCCTGACGGCAAGAGGTTTGGCCGACGACATAAGGCGTGGCAAGGAAGCGGGGGCCGATGACTATTTCGTCAAGCCCTTCAGTCCATTGGAACTCATGCGCAAGGTGGATGAATACCTGGAAAGCTAAGACGGCGCTTGGAGATCGTCATGAGCAACAGCGGAGAAAAATCCCCGGATGAGGACATTGATTCCAGGCTGATGCTCGAACAGTCTCTAAGGTATGCCGAGGACATCGCCAGAGTTTACGAGGAAGAAAAGGCCAAACGCAAACAACTTGAAATGGCTAATGAAAGGCTCCGGATAGAGATCGCCGAGCGCCAACGAGCCGAAGACGCGTTACGCCAAAGCGAAGAACGGTTGCGAGGAATATTCGAGACCGCCCAAGACTGCATTTACATCAAGGATCGATCTCTGAGATATGTTCAGGTCAATCCCGCGATGGAAAGCCTTTTTCAAAGACGCAGCTCGGAGATCCTCGGTAAGACCGACCGGTGGTTATACAGTAACGAGGCTGCGAGTCACCTTGAAGAGGTAGACGGCCGAGTTCTGAGAGGCCAGACAGTTGAAGAGGAACACACCCGCCTTGTGAACGGAATACGGACGACGTTCCTGGAAACGAAAGCCCCGCTGCGCGACAAAGCCGGTCACATAGTCGGACTTTGCGGAATCGCTCGCAACATAACCGACCGCGCGAGAAAAGAAGCTGCTTCACAGGCTGTTTCCATGGAATACCCCTCGGAAGCTATGCGCGAGGTGTTGGTGCGCGGCCGACTGGTCGCTTCTCAGGAAAGCCTGGCTCTCCTCCTAGGCGAGAGCGGGACCGGCAAAGATTATATGGCCCGTTACATTCATGAGAACTCGCGCAGGGCAAACGGTCCTTTCTATACGATCAACTGCGCATCGGTCCCTCCTGAACTGGCCGAATCCGAGCTTTTCGGACATGAGCCCGGCGCGTTCACCGGGGCTCGGGTCAAGAAAAGGGGGCTGCTTGAACTTGCAGAAGGAGGCACCCTCTTTCTGAACGAAATTTGCGAAATGTCTCTCACCCTTCAGGCGAAGCTCCTCACCTTTCTGGACACGCGCTCCTTCACACGAGTGGGCGGAGAGAAGAACATCTCCGTCAACGCCAGGCTCATCGCCGCCACAAACCGGCAGCCTGAGGAAGAAGTGGCACAGGGCCGACTCAGAGAGGACCTCTTCTATCGCCTGAACGTGTTCTCACTCAGCATTCCGCCATTGCGCCGCCGCAAGGAGGATATACCAATCCTGGTGGAAAAACTCCTCGCAGAACTCAAGAAGGACATGCGATTATCAGCCGAACCTGTGATCGGCAGGGCCGTTATGGCAACTCTCACGGCCCACCACTGGCCCGGCAACGTTCGAGAACTTCGCAACCGATTGGAACGCGCACTCATTCTAACCGGCGGCGGAGACATCAGCCTCAGTGCCCTCGGACTGGAAGAGGAAAAGGACGAATGGCTTTTCACTACCCGCTTCCCTGAAGGTCGCGACTTCAATGAAGTCACAAGGGACCTTAAGCGATCCATCATCGTCGAAGCCTTGATCCGCTCCGGCGGAAACAAACTGGCCGCGGCCCGCCTTCTGGGCATTTCGCGAAACTCCTTGAACCACTACCTCAAGAAGCTGCAAATCCGACAGAAAGGGCTGGGGGAAAGCTGAGCCATAGGGTGAACTTCGGACCGGCTTGACGTCCCAGTGCCTTTTCATGGAATGGTTTGCGGGTCATGTACAATTTACACACACTTTTTCCTCCTTTTGCCTTCGATTGTACATAAACCACGCAGTCTAGCTCCCCCTTCCCTTGTTCCTTGACGCTTGCTCCTTCAGCTCCCCGCTTCAGAAGCTGTTTTCAGCGCCAGATGTCTTTTCTGGTCAGCATGCTGGAGCAAGTCGGCGGGGATTCCAGGTCCCATGCAGGGGCGTAAGAAGTAACCTGCTGAAATAATATCATATACCCGCAGCCTGCCCAACCGTGCAGATCTGGCACGGAACTTGATTTTTGATGGGTCAAACAGTTCATTTATCAGGAGGCTGCGTCATGAAAAGGACAAGCAATATAACAGCACAATTGGTGAGCCTGCTGGTAACGACGCTGGTGCTTACCTGGGCCTGCTCGGTCGAAGCCGGCAAGGGTTACGTGATTCCGCAGCCCTACGTCTCCAGCATTGAGGAACAACTTGCACACGCTGCTAATTCGGGGGACCTGAATGAGGTCAAACGACTCCTAGCCCGAGGCGCCAAAGTCAACTGGACCGATGAAGAAGGATGGACGGCTCTGACCTGGGCGACCGTGTCGGACAACATTGAAGTGGTCAGATTGCTCCTGGAAAACGGAGCGGACCCCAACAGGGCCGACCATAAGGGTTATACGCCGCTGATGCGGGCCGCGATCAACGGGTATACCGATATAATGGAGGTTCTTGCGGATGCCGGCGCCAATATCGACGCGGCCAACAGGAATGGGTGGACTGCTCTGATCGAGGCGTCCTACAGGGGCCGGGCCGAGGCGGTCTCAATTCTGTTGGAGCGCGGGGCAAATCCTAACTACACGGCCCGACGTGGCGTGACTGCCATTCTTGTTGCAGGCAGCCGTGATCATCGTGACGTGGCAAGGCTGTTGATGCGGAAAGGGGCCCAGTTGGACAAGTTAACCGTGTCCAGACTGTCCCGGACGCTCGGTCAGCCGACAGTGTCGCCCTATTCCGCGAATGACGGGAGGCCCGGATTCCGCCAATTTCGCAGCGAAAATCCCTCTGCCGTTGCGCCCGTGCCGCAGGGAGCCGAATTCGGGGACTTCGCCGGCGTGAGCCGCTTGTCCTATGACGGGGCTCACAGCCGGCCGCTTCGTGGTGTGAAAGATCTTCGCAAGCTTGTTCGATCTCAGGGAATTCCACTGCCGTCCGCCGATTTCCAGTCCGGCTGTGCCGCCGTCACGAGTGGACGGAAGTCCGAGCGGGTGGAGAGAGCTGAACAATTGCTGATGCAGGCTCTGACAATCTGGAACCAAATCCGGTCGGAATTCCCCGAGGTGGCCGACCAGCTTGTTCGGCCCGCCGGCAGATGATGGCTCGGCCTATAGGAATTCCGTGAGATGGCTTGACCTGCCAAGCCGGCGAGCAGGGCCTTAATGGAGAGAGGTATCGAACAATGAATACACGCAAATATTGGCTCCCGATAGTTTTCATATGCAGCACTATCTTTCTGTCATCTCAGCTCGTTCGCCTCCCCGGCGGGCTTTCACCCCAGGCTTCCCAGGCCCTCCAGTTGGCAGCGCATTTGGCCCTTTATTCCTGCCTGGGGGTCTTTGTGGCCCGCTTGTTCCGGCAGGGCCTCGGCGGACGTCCCGTCCTTGTAGTCGTGCTGACAACAAACGTCTGTGCCATGTTCGGAATGTACGACGAGTTTCATCAGTCCTTCGTAGGCGGAAGAGGAGTCGAGGCGCTTGACGTGGTGGCCGATGCCGCAGGCGGGATAGCGGGAGGCCTGGTTTACGTCGCGTGGGCTCGCACAAAGGCACGTGTAGGAAGCGATTTCCGTGAGATTCGCTCCGCGGACTTGGCGCGGCAGGCTGCCATAGTCTTGAGTCTGTTCATCTTCGTCCTTGTCCCGGCAACCGCTTACAACACGATCATCTATGACGGCGTCAGTTCATTCGTTTCTCGGACCGCGGTCTTGTCCTTAATGCCGGACAAGCTCGTTTCGACGCCTGACCGACCACCGGGAAAGGGAGTAATGAGCCTTGCTTCATCCGCAATAGTTGGGACGGACGACTCCGCTCTGAGCTCTTCTGATGAGGCGTCAGCAATGCTTCACGATTTCGCCGAGGCAATGGAGAATCTTCGAAACTCCGGAGCGCGGCCCGTACTCCAGGTACAAGCCGCTCGCTAACTGAGCTGCCACCGGTCGGGTCAGGGCGTGTCGGCAATCATCCGCAATGACATGGAACGCGGATTAGGAGAGATAAAGATGAAGAACAAAGCAAATGAGGGTCAGGCTTCCCCTGTCGCCGAGAAGAACGGTCTTCTGAGCAATGACGCCAACGACCTTGCAACTCAGAGCATAGATATCAGTTCACTTTTCGGGAACAACCTGGAGGACGCTCAGAGTTTCGATTTGCGCGGCATCGGTTCAAGCTCGCTAGGGAAGCTTCTGGACGCCCTGCCTATTCCCGCGCTCATGGTTAACGAACTCCATTTCGTCGTCTTCGGCAATGACGCATGCTACAGCAGCAGCTCCCTCGAGCGCAACCTGTATGGAATGCCCTTCACGGACCTGGTTGCCCGATCGGAGAACCCCCCAAAGGCCCATGACATGTTCCGACGGACAACGGCCATCCTGGAAAAGGCCTTTGCCACAAGGGAGCCGCAACGAGTCGAGGCTGTCCTGCAACTCGGAGGCAAACGAATCTGGGGTCGCTTGCATTTTCGGTCGGTTCGTCTTGCTTCCCAGAAGCATGTGTTGATCCTCGTGGAAGACATGACCCTTGAGAAGGCTACACAAAGACTCGACCAGAGAGAAGGACAACGAGTTCGTAAACAGTACCGCGAATTGTCCGCGCAGGTCATGCAATTGGGCGAAAGAATCAAGGAAGCGGAAGAACAGCTAAAAGGGGAGCGCGTCGCCCACGAGGAGACCAAAGGCGCGCTCCGCCGGGCAATGGAAAGACTGAAACTGCAGACGGTCGAATCCGAGAATCTTGCGCCGCCACCGGCGCCCAGGAGGCAGAGTACGCTTGCAGTTATGCGTACCTGATACAAGTCGGCCATAGAGGGAATGAGGAAAGTCAATGCACGCGCAGCGTATCATCAAGGCTCGAGACGTGATTCAAGATATCCGCTCAAGAATGACCGCGAGCGACCTGATGCGGAAATATGGACTGTCTCCCTTACAGATGGAGAGAATTCTGCATCAACTGGAGAAGCTCATGGTCAATCCGGCCGATCTGTATCCCAGGTCTTGGTCGCGAAAGACGCGTGAGAGCCTGGAGACTACCCGGTCGCGAGTACGCCTGGAGGTTCCGTTTCATGTCCTGGTACGAGATCCGAAGACCCCGGACGCAGTCGGAGTCTTGAGGGATATCTCCGAAGAGGGCCTTCGAGTTGCTGGAATGGAGACCCCTGTTCATCAGGAGAGGAGCCTTGTGATCTGCCTGGACGAAGCACTGCAAATGAGTCCCATTGAGTTCGATGCCAGTTGCTGCTGGGTGAGTCGAAAAGGGTTCAACCTGGCGACCATGGCCGGGTTTGAAATACTTCGGATATCCAGAGGAAATTTGAAGAACCTGAAAGCACTTATTCGGGCAGTCGAGTCCGAGAAAACGTTCGGCAGGGTCACCTCACGATTGGACCGGGGCAATTCGGGAGAAACAGGAGTTGCCAAATCCGAGATCATGCGCAGATGCCCGGCCTGCGGGATGCCTCAATTCAAAGAATTCGACGAGTGTCCTCAATGCGGGGTGATAGTGTCCAAGTTCTTGTCCCAGCTTGAGCGGGTGGTTACCGACGTTCACGATGTGCGACAAGCGCCGAGGTAAACCGGAAGGCTTCGTGGCCCCAGGGCATCCCCCCGAGGCGGCCACGCATCATTAGGAGGCCGAAATGATTGGTCATGTGAATCTGCAGGAGCAAATGGAGCCTCGGTCGGTGACGCCGGTGTCGGCAGAGGGAAGATACATTAAGACGGAGCGCTTGTCTCCGAAAAAATCTACGGAATTCCTGCCCGACGCACTCCGGCGGCCCATTTACTGCGTCATTGACGAGAAGGAACTTCTGGATCGAATCGACGGTGAGAAGGAATTCCTCCAAGAGCTTGTAAACATATTCAAAGAAGAGTATCCCGTAGCATTGCAGGAGATGAGCACTGCACTGTACGCCCATGATCAGGCCCGATTCAAGCGTGCCGCTCATTCCTTGAAGGGCGTGCTGAGCAACTTCAGCGCCAAAGCCTCAGCGGAAGCCGCGCACATGTGCGAATTCTCCGGCAGCAACATGACCTGGGATGAGGCGAGAATCCGCCTGGCGACTCTTGAAATGGAAATCTCAAAGGCGAGGGCAGCACTCGAGTCCCTCGCGAAGGAGTAGTCTCCATGAGAATCCTCGTCGCGGACGATGACCGGGTTACACGCCGAATACTGGAAGCGCACTTGACCAAGTGGGGACACGATTGTGTGCTTTGTTCGGACGGCGCCTCGGCGTTGCGCATGTTGGAGAGCGACGAGGCGCCCAGGCTCGCGATTCTGGACCGGATCATGCCGGACATGGACGGGGTGGAAATCTGCCGCCGGATTCGTCGAGCTGAACTCAAACACTATATATACATCATTCTTCTCACCTCGAGGCGAGGCCAACATGATGTAGTAGAGGGGCTTGATGCCGGAGCGGACGACTACATAGGCAAACCGTTCGATCCCAATGAACTGAGAATGCGAGTTCGGGCAGGAGCACGCATCATTGAACTGCAGGAGCGCCTCAACTTCGCACTTGAGGAGGAGGAGTTCAAAGCCTCTCATGACGCTTTGACCGGCTTGCTCAACAGAGGGGCCATACTTGAAACACTCCGCAAGGAAATGGCCAGATCGACACGGATGGGGAATCCGGCCAGCATCATCATCGCCGACATAGACCATTTCAAGAAAATCAATGATCAGTACGGACATCTCACGGGAGATTTCGTGCTGAGGGAGGCTGCAAACCGACTGAAAAATGAGGTGCGGATATACGACTCAGTGGGACGCTACGGAGGTGAGGAGTTCCTGATGGTTATCCCTGGGTGCGGCTTGAAGGAAGCATCCAAACTGGCCGAACGAATTCGCAGGAAATTCGCCGAAGCCCTCACTGAAGTGCGGGAAGGAGCTTTTCGGCTTACGATGAGTTTCGGCGTCGCCACCGCCTATCCATTGTGGAACCACAGCGAAGACGATCTCATTCGCTTGGCGGACGAGGCTCTGTATCGAGCCAAGGAAAAGGGCCGGAACAGAGTGGAAACCGCCCCCCCCTTCGACGTTCCCCTCACGATCGTCCGCGGGAATGAAAGTCCCGATCTTGGACTGGAAGTCTGCGCGGAGTGAGAGTTCGTCCCCCTGTTAGTTTTGCAGCTTTTTCGGGGGGTGGTCTATCGGTACGCAGCAATAACCAAAAGTCGGAGTAGGGTGCGGTAACCAACGGGCACCGCACCGGTAGAGTCTTTTCGAGCAGACCCGAGTCTCCCGGGGAAAACAGGCGTGATCGCATTAGCTCGCCTAGGTTCACTTCGTTAACCACATCCTGCCTCCATTGATTGCCAATCGTCACGAAACGTCAAGTCGGAACTCTTTTCTTAACACAGTAAGTCACCATAGAATGATATAGTATGAGTGTCGCCGGCGACTTGTCGGCCTCCGGATTTTGAGCGGCCACTTCGTACAGGACAGGAAACAACGGTAACAACTCATGACGGACCCAAACGAAAAACCACGGATACTCATCGTTGACGACGACCCTCGTATCTGCGAACTTCTGTCCAGATTCCTGGGTCCCGAAGGCTATGAATGTGCCACGGCAGTAAGCGGTGAAGAGGCGCTGTCCGTGCTGAGAACCCGACGGTACGACCTGGTGTTGACCGATGTCATGATGCCTGGGATGTCCGGAGTGGATCTGCTCAACATCATCAAGCGCCTGTACCCGGACACGGACGTTCTTGCGGTGACCGCCGTGGACGATGTGGGCACGGGAAAAATGGCGCTGGAACTGGGCGCGGTTGGATACATCATAAAACCCTTTACACGGAATCAGATTCTGATCGACGTGGCAAGGGCGTTGGGCAGCCGCGGCAAGGCCTTGGAATTCGGGGCCGAAAGGCCCGAGCCGGCCGAGAAAACCCGGGACTTGAACGTCAAGATCCGAAAAGCGAATATTCCTGCATCCCATATCGTGGACTGCGTCCGCTCGGGATTGGATGACGCATCGCTCATGAAGAAATTCGGGCTGTCCGCAACCGGGGTCCACGGAGTGCTTAACAGACTTGTATCGGAAGGAAAACTCAAAGTATCGGAATTGGAGGCCCGGACCTCCCTATCTGCTCAGACAGCGGTCATTGATGCGGCGGACATCAAATTGGAGGCCAAAGACGAAGCAAAACCCGTTATCAGCGCCGCTGACGCGGTAGCCTGCATAAGGGCCGGAATGTCCGACCTGGAACTCATGGACAGATACGGATTGTCCGCCAAGGGTCTCCGAAGCCTATTCACGAAATTGGTGACCGCCGGGTTTATTACTACGGCCGAATGCTACCGGTCGTCTCAACTCGCCCGCGATCTGTTTCTGAAGGACGAGGTCCAGGGATTGCCCAAACACTATTTGGCGGTCACTACGCGCGTTTTCGAGCCCGTTTACCCGGAAGTTGTGGGCATGTTGTGTGACATAACCGAGAAGGGAATAGGCATAGAAGGAATTCCGGCGAAACCCGGCGAAATCAAGACCTTTGTCATCCCAACCGGGGATCTGGTGGAAGGATCCGACATATGGCTTCAGGCCTATTGCCTCTGGGCCGAGACCAAGTGGCCCGAGAAACGGGACCTGGCCGGGTTTCAAATAACCAAAATATCTCAGGAAGATTTGGAGACTTTACGCAAATTAATCCGCGTCCTCTGCCTGGGCCGCTGAACGGCCTAGGCGACCTGCCGGCCGGTCAACCCGGTCGTTGCCGCTCCGTTTCCTCGTCAAGCACTGCGCGCACCACTGCCAGAACCTGGCGTATCTCATACGGCTTGCTGACGAACCCCTTGGCCCCGGACTCGATCGCGTGCTTGGTCTTGCCACGTGCTGCGTAGCCGCTGGCTATGACCACCTTGACCGACGGATCGATGCTCAAGAGGCTTTCGAGGCACTGTTCTCCGCCCATTTCCGGCATGATGAGGTCGAGGATCACCAGAGCGATCTCGCCGCCTCGTGCCTTGTACACATCCAGCGCTTCGTTGCCGTTGGACGCGGTAATCACCTTGTAACCGGCATTCGTGAAAATCCTTGAGCCGAGTTCACGAATCGGCTTTTCGTCGTCCACAATGAGTATCAATTCGGATCCGCCCGGGGCCGGGGCCTCCATCTGATCCCGCCGCAACTCCTCGTCCGACGCCGGTGCGGGAAAATACATCTTGAACGTCGTTCCTCTCCCGGGCTCGCTGTGACACATGATGTGACCGCCGTGCTGTTTGACTATCCCGTAAACCATGGCCAGCCCAAGACCCGTCCCCTCACCTGGACGTTTGGTGGTGAAAAACGGCTCAAAAATATGCTGCAGAGTCTCCTTGTCCATTCCGTTGCCCGTATCGGACACGGAGAGCAGCACGTAACGGCCCGGCTTGGCCCCCAGGTGACTATCTGCATAACTCTCGTCAAGGGTTATGTTTTGCGTTTGGATCGTGAGAGCGCCGCCCTCGGGCATGGCGTCTCTCGCGTTCACGGCAAGGTTCATCAGGACCTGATCCACCTGCGTGGGATCGGCATTTATCGCGGCCAGGTCATCTGCCAGGGCGAGTCTTATCTCGATCATCTTCGGTATGGTGCGGGAGAGCATTTTCTGCAATTGCTCTATTCGCGTATTCAAGTTCAGAGGCTGAGGGTTGATTTCAGTCTTTCTGCTGAACATGAGAAGTCTCTGAACCAGATCCGCGCCGCTCTTCGCCGACTGATTTATCTTGGTCAGGTCGTCTCTGTACTGTGCAGGCAGGTCCTCGTCCGCGAGAAGCAACTCGGAATAGCCGAGCATGACCGTCAAAAGGTTATTGAAGTCATGGGCAACGCCGCCGGCGAGAGTACCGATAGCTTCCATCTTCTGGGCCTGGACAAGTTGCCTGGAAAGCTCCAGGTTCGCCGTGACATCGCGCTTCACTGCGACGAAATTCGTGATCTTGCCCCACTCGTCCTTCACCGGGGAAATAGTGGCTTCCTCGTGATAAATGCGGCCGTCCTTCTTCTTATTGATCAGAGAACCGGACCAGACTTTGCCTTCCTTGATGGTATTCCACAACTGCTCGTAAAACATCAGATCATGGCGGCCGCTTTTTAGTATCCGCGGGTTTTGGCCTATGGCTTCTTCCCGCGTGTATCCCGTGACCTTCTCAAACGCGGGGTTCACATACAGGATGACTCCCTCGGAGTCGGTGATCACAACCGTCTCGTCAGCCTGTTCTATGGCCGCTGCCAGGCGCTTACGTTCAGCCTCTCCTCTAACGCGTTCGGTGACGTTGGTGAACACGAAGAGGGTCTGAAGGAATTCACCCTTTTCATCCCGGCCTATCCTACCTGCAAGGGAGACCGTTATCGTGTCGCCGTCCTTGCGCTTCATCTCGAACTCGACTCCGTGAACCTGACCCCGGGCCTTGAACTGTTCGAAAAACTCACGGAACAGCGCGGGGCCGTCGCCTGCCAGGAAGTCGCCGAACCATTTACCGATCACTTCCTCGCGATCGTAGCCCAACTCCCGCAGCCACGCGCTGTTCACCTCGAGAATGTTTCCCTCGGCATCCAGCGACTGGTAAGCGGACGGGGACTGCTCGTAGAAACGCCGGAAACGCTGCTCGCTCTCGCGAATAATTTCTTCCGATCTCTTTCGTACGGTGATGTCGAGGATTACGCCTGTGGTTGCCTTGTACCCTTTGGCCGGGTCAAGAATCGCGGAAACGGACACGTCGGCCCACAAAACCTGGCCGTCTTTCCTTATGTAGCGCTTCTCAAACCGATAGGAATCCAGTTCTCCGGCCACCAGCATGTCGTGCTTGTCCCTGGAGGCGTCAATGTCCGCGGGATGGGTTACGTCCAGGATCGTCAGATTCAGCAGTTCATCTTTGGAATAGCCGAGCATTTGAGCCAGCGCATCATTGACCTCAACGAACCGTCCTTTTTCATCGACCAGATCTATCCCCACTGAAGCGGTTTCAAAGACAGCCCTGTAGCGCTCTTCGCTGGACTTCAGAGCCTCTTCGGCCCGTTTGTGCTCCGCGATTTCCCAGGCGACGTCCGCAAGATAAGATACTATTTCCACATCCTTTTCCGTGTAATCCGAAGGCTTGTTCCCGATGCCCAGTATGGCCTTGATTCGGCCCGCTCTCATAATCGGCGCCACAAGTTCCCGGATCACGGCCGCGTGCCCTTTGGGCATTCCTTTGCGATGCGGCAATGAGGAGTAATCATTGTGGATCACGGGCTTTCTCTCATGTACGCAGTCCACCCACACGCCCGCCTGGTCGATCGGGTAATGCAGCCCCTTCCCTTCAGCCTTGCAGAATTCCTTTACCGTTCGGGTTGACCAGGCCTGCAGCGAAAGGGGTTGCTGATCGTTCTCCACAACGTGGTAGAATCCGATGGGACTGCCGGTCAATTCGCCGACTTCGTCCAATGTCTTCCGAAGCAATTCCTCAAGAGAATGTGTTGCAGCGAATTCCAGCAGGGCCATGCGCACCCTGATTACATCCTCCGCCCGTTTGCGATCGCTGATGTCCCGGTCGATTGACAGAACGCATTTACGGCCTTGGAGTTCCATCGACACGGCGTTGATCTCCACTGGGAAAAGCGTGCCGTCTTTCTTCCGATGGGTCGCCTCCTCTCTAAGCGCTCCTCCCCTCATAAGTCGCGTATGCCGATCCGCCCATTTTTCCGGAGACCGCTCTGTGTCCAGATGGGCGATGTTCATGGTGAGCAGTTCGTCCTGCGTGTAGCCGTGCATTTCTGATGCAACGGGGTTGGCGGCAAGAATTCGCCCCATGTTGTCGCTCTCAAAGCCAATGATCATAATGGGCTCTCCGGCTCTCTCGAAAAGAGCCCGAAAACGTTGCTCACTGTCCTCCAGAGCCTGCTGGGCCATTCGCTCCTGCGTCTGGTCCCGAAACACCAGTACTACGCCTGTAATGGCGCCGTTTTCGTCGAGGATGGGCGCGCCGCTGTCCGCTATGGGACGCTCCGTGCCGTCTCGGGCAATGAGCACCGTATGGTTGCCCAGCCCCACAACAAGGCCCCTCTGCATCACCCGACGCACGGGGTTTTCAACCGGAGAGCGCGTTTCTTCGTTGACGATGTGAAAGACTTCCTCCAGCAGCTTGCCGCGTACTTCTTCCTCCTTCCAGCCGGTGAGAGCTTCTGCCACCTGGTTCGTCAGTTCGACCCGACCTTCCGCGTCGGTGGCGATAACCGCGTCGCCAACACGCATTAGAGTGGTCCGGTAGCGCTCCTCGCTTTGCCGCCGGGCCGCCTCGGCCTGGAAAAGCGACCGGTAGTGGTCCTTAGCGTTCCGCTGCCAGATTATTCCCACAGCGGTGACCAAGAAAGCTCCAATTGCCAGGACCAGCGAGGCCATGAGGACAGACCGGAAACGCCAGTCGGCCAGAGCTTCCGCGGCATCCACCTTGGCCACCAGGAACCACGGCGAATCAGGCACGGCCTTCAGAGCCGAAAACACCTCAACCCCCCGATAGTCCTTCCCCCGGAAGACTCCCTCTTTGCCAAGCACTGTCATGACAGCCGGCAGGTCTGTATGACTGAGCGGAATGCGAAACTTGAGCGCGGTATCTTGCTGATGCCGAAGATCGTTGAGAAAAAGCGCCGCATCTCCATCCCTGCGAACCAACAGGGTTTCCGCGGAGCGGCTTGGAGTGGGCCATGCCTGGATCATGGGATAGAGAAAATGCTTGGCGTCAACCCGAAGGATCAGAGCGCCTATCGGCTCGGGCGATTTGCCGCCCTCGGCAAAAAAAGGGGCAACAACTCCCACATGAGGTACGGGATCTCCCGGGTCCAGGTGAAGGTCAATGATCACCGGGCGCCGTTCTCGAAAAGCCGTGCCAAGGCCCTCCAAGGCTACCCCGTGAAGCGCGCCGCTTTGGCCGGTCAGGCTCATGCGCACATTTCCGCCCGGATCCACAACGATAACTTCGCTGTAATGATACTGCTCCTGCGTGGCGCGCAACCGCATCAGAATCTCCTCGCCTGCGGCTGCGTCCCGGTCCGCCATCCATTGGTTGACCGCACGGCTAAGAAACGGGCTTTTCATTGCCACCGCGGCATCGGCGAGCCTTTCGGCACGCCATTGGGACAACTGGTCTACCTTCAACCGGGCGATGGCATCGAGCGCTGCTTCAACCTCCTGCCGCATGTGCCGCTCATGGGCAAAATAAAACCAGGCGCCCCCGCACAACAAAGTAACCGCCGCCGCAGCGGATACAAAGAACAGCCAACGCGGAAATGTTCTCATGTCGATGTGCCTCATGTCACAGAGCGTCCAAATTACCTATCGGAGTCAGGCCGGCAGATTTCAAATTGGAGCACTACATATTCTGCGGTCCGGGGCAACGCCCCTGGCCTCTGAGTCCTGCTCAAGCCTGCACCCCGGCGCAACAAGTCCATCTGAAAAATGTTCCGGCAGGTTGCCTGTCATCCCGAGGACCGTTCGAGACTTAACGACCGCGGAAGGCTCCCTGAGTGGTTAAAAACAGGACCGATTCCCATTGTCTTATTTGGGGGAAAAGCTTTTTTTCTTTTCCCAAAATAATACCTTGATCGTCCCGCAGTCAAGCAAAGCCGCTTGGCTGAATGTTGCCGGTCCAAACAACTGCTGAGACATACCTTGCGACACAGCAGGAGTGGTGCGCCACAGACCGGCCGCCCCGGATCGGTAGCGACCGGAGTCCCGCTGGGCCAGTGAATGACCGCCGGGCCGCCGGGCCCACAAAAACCGGGCCCTACCGATGACGGGCCTAAAACGAAAAGGGTTACGGTGCCTGATCCGTAACCCTTTGACATTTCTGGTGCTCGGAGCGAGAGTCGAACTCGCACGCCCGCAGGGGGCGGTGGATTTTGAGTCCACTGCGTCTGCCTATTCCGCCATCCGAGCGCACAAGACCTCAGACGAGCCTTCACGCCACGATCCGGAACCGTCCGGGTTGATTTCCTTCAGGCCAAGTATAATGGCAAATGGTACGAGAATCAACCTCGAATCAGCACCACCAATCAGCCCGCGGGAGTGAGTTGCCGGGTATGCCTATCGCTTTGTTCTTTCGTAGAAAATGCTGAGGGTGTACTTCTCGTTTCCAAGGTAGTTGTACACGTCGTCCAGGGCCTGCTGCACTTCGTCTATAGAGGGCCGTTTTGCCGGATCAAGCTCCAGCATGGTCTCAACTATCCGCGACATGTGTTTGAGAACCTCATTTCTGGCCAGAACAGGGTTCAGATCTACCAGACGCGGCCGGGGCTCCGTCTGAACTTTGTGGATCTGTTCGACCAATTCCTGACGATTCTGCGCTTTGGGGAAGATCAGCGGCAACTGGCCCGTGAGCAGCACCGTGAGAATCGCGCCCACGCTGTAGAGGTCCGATTCGTATGTGGCTTCACCCCTCACCTGTTCCGGCGCCATGTAGGAAAAGGTGCCGACGACCTTCCCCGAGAAGATGTCCCTCACCGGCGGAGGCCCGGCGGCAAGGGCTACACCGAAGTCGATGACCTTGATTCGGTTGACCATCTCGTCTGCATCCACCATGTAAAGCACGTTGTCGGTCTTGAGGTCTCTGTGGACAATTCCCCGCTCCTTGAAGCGGCGCAGGCAGTCCAGGAGTTGGTTTGTTATGACTTCGAAGTTTGAAAGGGTCAGCTTGCTCTTCACCTGTAGAGGCGGCTTGTACTTGGATTCCCAGTTTCGCTCCACGAGTTGGGTAAGATTGTCGTTGGGATGGTAAGAATTGATGAGTAGCTTCTCGTCATCCTGCTCGATAAGCCCGAAGTACCCCACCACATACGGGTACTCTTCCAGGGTCTGAACCCTGGCGTGCATGTGGGCCTCGTAAGTGAGCAGAGCAAGAGGATCCCCGAAGTTCTCCGAGACCTGGGACTTCACAGATTTGATTGCCACAATTCTTCCCCGGAGAATCCCTATGCTCACCTTGCCCATAGCCCCGGACGAAATGTCACCCAGGACTTTGACCACCTGCCCCTTAACTTTAGTGGGGTTCTCAAGGGAATCCATAAGCAGGTTGATAATTGCGGCCATTTCGTCCCTAGTCTTGGAGCTGAAGAAGCGACCGCTCTCCTGGAGATCAGCGCTGGCCTGCTTCTGCATGGCATTTCGATCTAGCGCCGTTTTGTAAAGCTCAAGCGCACGATCCCCTCTTGTATCGCTTCCACGGTACATCCCGTGCCAGTCTCCGAACGCCGCCTGGTATCGGTAGGCCAGGAACTTGCGGGCGAGAGTCCCCTGAGGTCGCTGTCTATACAGCTCGTGGAGATCCGACACTTTCTTCAGCAGATTGGCGCCGCGTCTCTTCTTGGTCTTCATGACCTTTACGTGACGAGCTATCTCCTTAGGATCTTCGAGGTTGCGGTAGTCCCCTGGAAGCTCAAAGAATCGACCAAAGTCGATCAGCGACATGATGGCAAGATGAGTGGACAGTCCCTGAATAACCTTGATGCTCGGCTCGGTTTCGATGAGCTGGTCGAGGAGTCGTTCGTTGAGCAACTCCGACAACTGGTCCTTGTAGTATCCATAACAGAGGCTGTCCACAGTGTATCCGCAACGGAAAACGAACCGTGCCAGATGTATGATCTCCTCTTCCATTTCCTTTCTAACGGGATTGGCAAAGAAGAAGCTCGACTTCTCCGGTTCCTTGTCGACCATCAACCGGAAGAGTTCCAAGATTGCTCTTTTTGCCAGGTCGGCCGTCATGGCTACCAGGCCCCTCTCGGATTCGGGCTCCCCGCCGGGCAGTAGATGGGGAATCAGGGTCAGACGACTGGCGGAACCGGCTTCATATCGCTCCTTGAACTTAGAGTTGAGTTCCTTGAGGAATTTGCGAATCTCGGCAACTTCCTCCACAGATGGCCGGCGATTCTTCTCCGCGTCCATCCATTTGACGGCGTAGATGAAGCACCTGGAATTTGATTCGATTTTTTCGATCTCTTCCCTGCTCTGGGCGAGAGCCTTCTGGTCCGGGAATTTCTGAGCCTCTCGGATGAGGTTGAACAGGACCTCATCGTATGTCATCCCCCCCCGTTCCAAATGAGGGAGTAGGTCCCGGATAACGACGAGCAGGTAAGGGAATCTGTTTCTGAGTATGTAGGCGATCTGTCCCATGGGGTCCACTTCACCCTTCTTGGCCAGTTGGGACAGCTCGGCGTAATGATTGATGACGCTGTACAGATCTTCTCTGAGGGACGTAACATCTTTTGCCATAATTATCGCTTCCTTAGCTCCATCAGGTAAGCGGATCCCCGCGAGCCGTTTGTCTCAATGCCAATTCGCGTCACCTGTGCTTGCGCTTGGCGTGAAGCTTGAGCAACTTCTTGAAAGCAGCAGTGCCTTTCAGTTGTCTCAACTCCTTGTCGGATAATGCCCGCTCTATGACCGCCTCGCCTCCTGCTCGCACCGCCAGCGACAATGTATGAAGGGCCTTTTTAAGGTGATCGGTCTTGGCGTACACCAGCGCCGCATGGTAGTGAAGCCACTCCGGTTCAAAGGGGTCTGCCTGACCGAGGGCGCGGTGGTAGTATTTCAGTGCGCCTTCATAGTCGCCCATTTGGGTGGTCAGGTCGACAAGTCTGCTGATCGTGTAGGGCATCAGGCAGGCGAATCTCTCGAGAAGTTTCCTGATTCCCCTAGCCTTGCGACCATGTCCCAGAATCCAGTGGGCCACCGCGAGATCAGCCAGGGCGAACTGGTCCTCGGGGTCCTTGTTCAGACCGTTGGTGTAGTACTTGACCGCCTTCCAGGGCTCGTGGCGTTTGTAGAGAAAGTAGAATCCGAGGTGGAAATCCACCTGGGCATCATCAGGATTGTTTTCTCGGGCTTTGGCAAAGAAACGGAGTGCTTCCTGCTCCCTGCCCAGATCAAGGTGAAGGTGGCCGAGTTCCGTCAAGAACTGGCTATCCGACGGGTTAATTTCCACTGAGCGATGAAGATGGATCATTGCCTGGGAGTAGTCGCATTCATCGAAAAAGATCAGCCCGAGGTTGAAATGCGAATCTCCATTTTCCCTGTCCAACCGGATGGCCTCCAGAAAGTCTTGCTTGGCATATTGCACGAATCCCATCTTCCATTGAATGAGACCGCGGTTGTTGAAAAGATAGGCTCGGTTTGTCCCGCTCAACCCGATGGCCCTATCAATGAGTTCCCGCGCTTCCTCCAGGCGGTCCTCGTCATATTTTTTCAGAGCCCTGTCGTTGAGATCGCGCACGAACTCTTCTCTCTCCCACTCTTCGGCCAGACTGAAGACCAGGTCGCCTGAGCACACACGGACAAAATCCTTCTCGCTGGTCACGACGGAAAAGTCGGTTATTTCAGTGACATCCTCCGACAGGTGAGCCTCAACTACAAATGCGGGCAGATTTCCGTATTCCGCAATGAAGTTCACGTAGTAGCACACCGTGCCCCCGGGCAAATCGCCCGCCTCCCATATTTCATCGGGGCGTTCCAGGGTGGCGTGCACCCATGCGAGAAAATCGGCTTTGCCTATACTTCCCTTGCAGGTCCCAAGGACCCGCAACGCTCCAAGAAGGGTTGCACTTGAGGGAAAAGCAGGCAGACCAGTCTGCAACTGGGTCGGCGCCTCTTCCTCCCACAATAGACCTCCCTGCCAATCTCTAGTTGCCATCCGCAACCTCAAACGTTCTGTTTTGTAGCACGCCTGCCTGTGCCATGCGCGTCCCGGTTCATCCCGCATCCTTGGCCGCACCCGATTATGCTCCCTCGGCGACCCGAGGAGTCCCCGTTCGTCGGCCAGGTTCGGCCTTTCTGCAAACATGCTCGCTAGTTGCCATGTTTACGCAACGATACCATGAAGATTTTCCTACGTCAATCCAATGGATTCGCGTCCCTTATCGCGATCCCGACGCATGGTCTGCGCCTCCGCCAAATCAGACCCGCAGGGGCAACTCACCTTGGTGCGGCTGCCCGATGAGAGCCCGCTGCGAAACGAGTATTGCAGGGTTGTCGCCAATTCGTATGCGGGCGACCGGCCGGTCGCCCCTCTGCCGCTCCGCGATGATCGAATGGGCGCCGGGTTCATTTTGCCGCGGGCTCTACGCATCCAAAGGACGAGAACCACGATGAAATCACCCCGACTGCCACTATTGCAGCAGTCTCGGTTCGCAAAGTGTTCACCCCTAGACTGGCCGGTACAAACCCTGCCTCCATTGCCGACCGTTCCTCCCAGGATTCGAAGCCGCCCTCCGGTCCAACGAGTACGACAACCCTAGCAAAGGCCGCGGGCTCAGCAATCGCCGTCACATGCGGCGCACCATGCTTGTGAGCGAAAATCAGCCTGGTCTCCGGAAGCGCGGTCCGGCTAAGGAATCCCTCCAAATGAGTCGGAGGTTCCACGACAGGCAGGCCCGGCCGTCCGCACTGTGCTGCAGCGGAAGCCACCACCGTGTCCCAACGCTGCTTCTTGTCCTGGGGACGACGGGAGCTGCGGGAGGTCAGCAGCGGCACGAACCTTGACACGCCGATCTCGGTACAGTGACGCAGGATCTCTTGAAAGGGCTGAGGACGGACGCAACCGAATGCGAGAGTGATGTGCGGCTGAGTTTCGGCCTGTGGCTGACGCGTGTCGAACACCTCCCCCAATGCCTCCCCGCCCTCCAGCCGATCGAGCCGAACAAGGTGTGCCTTCGCGCCGTCGAGGACCTCCAGGACGTCTCCTGGTCGCAGACGCAGGACGTTTCTCAGGTAATGGGCAGCGCCGGGCGAGAACCGGATTCGGCCCGAAGAGATTTCTTCAGGAGAGACGAACAGCCTACGAGTGCGCAACGGGCGTTTCCTAACACAAGCCAATCGGGATGCCGATCTCCGACGAACGGAAGCGGTTGCCCCAAGACATCCTTACCTGGCCTGGACGTTTGAACCGAACCTTTTCTTGAGGTACAGGTCGATCCGGTCCAGTCCCAACATGATATTCTCCAAAGAATTGGTGTACGAAAAGCGAATGAATCCCTCCGCTCGGTTTCCGAAATCGATTCCGGGGGCAACACCTACGCCGGCGCCTTCCAATATCTCGAAAGCAAACTTGTAAGAATCGGACGAGAACCGCCTGGCATCCGCGAGCACGTAAAAAGCTGCCGTGGGGTCCACTTCTATTGCAAAGCCCATCTGCTTGAGCCTTGGGAGCATCTCCAGCCGCCGCTGATTGAACATCTCTTTCATCCTGCGCGTTTGCTCGGAGGAATTGGTCAAGGCTTCCACACCGGCGTACTGGACGAAATCCGCAGCGCTGATGAAAAAGTTCTGGGACATCTTCCGGAGAGGGCGAATGTACTGTGGAGGAGCAATGACATAACCGAGCCTCCAACCTGTCATGGCATAGAGTTTGGAGAACCCGTTGACTGCAAAGGCATTCTTGGTGAATTCGAGAATCGTGTGCTCCCGGCCCTCGTACACGAGCCCGTGATAGATCTCGTCGGAGATTATGGGTATGTTCAGACGGGCAAGACTCTCCATGCGTTCGAGTTCCATAACTATTCCCGTTGGATTGGACGGCGAATTGACCATGATTGCCCGGGTTCGTTCGGTTAGCGCGGCTCGCACGCATTCCGGGTCCATCTGGAATCCGTCCTTCGGCGACGTCTCGATGAATACCGGGACGCCTCCAAGAAAGCGAACAAAATTGGGATAGCACGCATAATGGGGATCGGAGAGGATGACCTCCGTTCCCGGATCCAGCAATGCGGCAAGGACCAGAAACAGAGCCGGCGAGGATCCGGATGTAATGACAACGCAATCGGGATCCACCCGGACTCTGTAAGTTTCCCTGTAATGCTCCGCAACCGCTTGACGAAGCTCGGGTATCCCTACGCTGGAGGTGTAGTGAGTCTTTCCTGCGCGTATGGCATCAATGCCGGCCTGGATCACATTAGGCGGAGTGTCGAAGTCGGGCTCCCCTACCTCAAGATGTATGATGCTATCGCCGTTCCTGGCCATGTCCATGGCTTTTTCCAAGACGTCCATTACGAGGAATGGCGGGATGTTGCGTGACTTGGATGAAATCAGTGTCTCATGATGGTCCATGTTGATATGCTCCCGTTCACGGTTCATCGGCTCCCATCCTCCATTATATTTGAATGACGGCTGTCGCATCAAACTTATTCATTGATTTTCTGCTCTTGGCCTGTTAAGATGCATCCAACTCTAAGAAAAGCCTTTGTTTTTGGTGCAGGGGCTTGGTTTTTGAACGTGAGAATTCACGGGGTGAGCCCGAATAGAAACGGGGCTCTTCCGACATGTTCCATTTGAATGGAGAGCGGCTCGGCTTCCAGGGCCAAAGGATGTCATTTCGAGGACGTTCATTTCGTCGGGCTTCGCCATGTATCAAGTTCTCCGTTTGGGGCGTCGAAAAGGAACCGGAAGTGTACGCTCCGTAAGGGGTATTTCGGGTTCGTCATGTCGGCGGTATCTTCCGTCGCGCCTGGATCGGACCGGCGGCTGCTCCTTACGGTGAGCGGTCACATATCAAGAGTCATGATGAGCCTCACGAGGCCAAACTCCCGGAGAAAGCCCTTGAACTTGAAGGCGCTGATTAGCATAATTCTCGGGGGCATGCTCTTCTTCCCGGGAATGGGCTTATGTGAGACGTACGGCATAAAGGATCCCCAGGGCAATTTCGTGCCCAAAGTGACCGTCACCATCGAGCCGAAAGAGATATTGATCAGGAAAACCGACCCCCGTGAAAAATTTCAGAGCATATCTCTCACGCTCAATGTCAGGAACAGAAATCTCGTCAAGAACGTGGGGCTCCTGAAAATACAGTGGATCGGGGAACAGGACCGTCCGGGGAGGGAGCTTCCCTTTGCCGGACCAAGGTTCACCCCCCAGACCAGGGTTTTCAAGGACTCCATGGCGAAGTCCGTTGCACTCAAGATCCTCGACGGGTCCGTGCGCGATCTGTTTAAGGGCAAAGAATTCGCCGACCTTTTCTCTCTTCATATTGATGACCAGCCCTGCATCTCTTCGGAGTCCTTCTTCGAAACGGACCGGACGGTGAGACTCGGACCGGGGCGGGACATATCCATAGACGTGGACAAGGAAGCCGTGGTCTTCAGCGACCGCAACATAGAGACCGGCGAGATGATCACCGTGGACAACAGGTCCGGGAACAATCAGAGTCTTGGAGTGGTCTTGCCCCAAACAGGACTGGACCACGTTCAGATCGTTAGGAGGCCGGAACAGACCAAGGTTCCGAGGGAGAGCTGGGAGAGGTTCACTGTTAAGGCGGATTCCGGGATTTTTATAGTACTGACTCCCAAGGATGATCCCTCGCATCTGGACTTACTCAACGGCAAAGAGATTGTCATCAAGGTTTGGGATGCGGATAAGGTCAAACAAATACACAAGATTCCGATCAAGATATCTTCCGAATTGCTGACCACGGGACCGGCATCCGGGCGTCGCAGGCCTCCACCTCCTCCAGTGGACCGGCCTGTCGGCACTTCCGAGCCTCCATCGGTAGCCCCGTCTCACGAAGCTCAACCTGTGGCTAAGCCGGCCCGAGAGCCGCTCAACGCGACTCCTTCCCGTCTTGGGGGGATTTGGCCCTGGGCGTTCGTGATTTTCAATCTCGTGCTTGCGGTGGGCCTTTGGGCCTATGTGACCTTGGTCATTCTGTCAAAGGTGCAGGTCTTGGAGGATCGCCTGGCCAAGAATGAGATGTTCATCCACGGCAGTCGAGAAGCCATTCGTGACGAATTGGAGGAAATCAAGGCCGACATCCTGAGGCAATGCCTGGAAAAGCCCCCTCCGGAATGATTCGCTGCAAAACCTGCTTCACAAGAATGTATGCGGACAGTGGTCTTGACGTTTGGGAGACTTTCGCGTAACCAAAGGCGTCATGCTCTGGGGAGACCCTTGAGCATCAACCTAAAGCGCCCGGCAAACGACAAGTTCTCCGGATCGGCCTGAATCCGCTACGATTTTCCCCAGGAGGCGGCTCTATGTTCGGACCACTTCCGACAAACTTCTTTTTGACTTGCGGCTTCGGAGAGGCTTCAACCGAACTCAACGCCTTCGATGCCGCTCTTCTTCGGGCCGGCATCGGCGATACAAACCTGATCCGGATGAGCAGCATCCTCCCCCCAGGTGCTCGACAGGTGGAAGGATTCCGGTTCCCTCGAGGATCGTTCGTTCCTTTGGCGTACGGTGAATTGACGTGCTCTGAACCCGGGACCGTCATCTCCGCGGCAGTGGCGGTAGGAATTCCCGTGGATCCGGCTCAGGCCGGGCTGATCATGGAGCACACTACAAAAGGCGCCCCGGCAGCCTGCGAAGATAGGGCTCGAGCCATGGTGGCGGAAGGTATGGAAAAAATAAGAGGTGTGGCAATTCACGAGATCAAGAGTATCTCCGCGTCTCATACAGTACTGACGGTAGGAGCCGTCTTTGCAGCGGTGGTCTTATGCCCCTGAATGAAAACAACTGGTTTACTGAGGTCTTTGAGGATCGAACCGCTTTTTCGGTCAAGTACTCGGAAAAGCTGTTCGATCAAAACAGTGATTACCAATCCGTCCAAATCTATGACACCGAGGCCGTGGGCCGGGTTCTGATTTTGAACGGATGCTTCATGTTGACGGAAAAGGATGCGTTCATCTATCACGAGATGTTGGTCCATCCTGCAATGCAGTTCATTCCTAACGTAAAGCGGGTTCTCATAATCGGAGGCGGCGACGGGGGCGCGGTGACCGAGGCGGTCAAGTACCCGTTTGTGGAGTCGGTTATTCTCTGCGAGATAGATCCCCTTGTCGTACAAGCATGCAGGGAGTTCCTGCCGACCATATCCGCCGGGTTGGATGATCCTCGGGTGAAAGTGATCCACGGTGATGGCGCGGCATTCGTTCGGGACACGGAAAAACGGTTCGACCTGGTTCTTGTGGACTCCACTGATCCGGTGGGACCTGCAAAGGCATTGTTCGAGGTTCCGTTCTATCAATCCGTAAAAAGGGTGCTCGGAGGAACAGGCGCAGCCGTTTTCCAAACCGAGAGCCCTCTATTCATGGAAGGTGTTTTCACCACCTCGGTCAAGCTTCTGCGTGAAGTGTTCGGACAGAACCGAGCGCATCCCTACTTTGCAACGATTCCCTGCTATCCTGGGGGCTTGTGGTCATTCACTTTCTGCTCGGAACTTCATAACCCCCGGGAGAGTTCAACCGTCCGACAGGCTGGTCCGGCAGAACCTGTCAGGTACTACGATCCGGGAATGCGACAGGCTGTATTTTCCGCACCTGTTTTCGTGAGGAGGATGCTTGCCTGATCCGACGAATACTGCGATGAAGGCGAGCGCTTTCCTCGAGGCCTCTTCATCGGATGTGCTGCCGAATCGACCTGCACTCGTGGGCTTTCCTCTGGATATTACGTCCACTTACCGTTTCGGCTCAGCCAAGGCTCCGGGAGCCATCCGTGCGGCTTCCGATTCCATCGAGTCCTATTCACCGCTCCTGGACCTTGATCTTATCGACTCCCCTTTTTCCGACCTGGGAGACGCGGACCTCGGCAACGGCGCGATTGAAGAACGGCTCGACATCATCTCGGACATCATCACAAGCATAATGAGACTGGACGGGCGCCCCCTCAGTCTCGGCGGCGAACACACCGTGACCCTGCCCATAGTCAGGGCAATGAGGACTTTGCATCAGGACCTGCTCGTGATACACGTGGACGCCCATTCGGACCTGAGAGACTCATATGAAGGAACGCGGATCAATCATGCCACAGTGATGCGTCGCATCCACGAAATCCTTGCTCCGCACAGCCTCATTCAGCTCGGAATACGTGCCGGAACCAGAGAGGAATTCGGCTGGATGCGCGAGCGCGCCACGCTCCTGCACTGGATACCGGGCGCGGAGAGAATCCTCCTCGATCGAATCGGCCGCAGGTCCATGTACCTGTCGCTGGACCTTGATGTGATGGACCCTTCCTGTCTGCCCGGCGCCGGCAACCCTGAAGCAGGGGGATGGTTCTACCATGACTTGGAGCGGTTGTTCCACACTTTGAGACTGACGAATATGATCGGCGCCGATGTGGTGGAACTCAATCCCGAAGTGGACTCTTCCGAGGTCTCGTCCATAACTGCGGCAAAGATAGTGCGAGAGCTGCTTCTCATCCTGGGGCAGCAGCGGCCGGGGGCGACCAACCAGAGCGGTCCCTTGTGAGCAGTTCTTTGGGCGATGCAAGATAACACCCACGTGCATTTCGTCATTGATCAGCGGTAGGGGCGACCGACCGATCGCCCCTACAAGCGTTCCGGCGCCGGCACTCGAACCCACGAAAAAACCTGCAGTACGTGTTTCGTGGCGGGCCCTTGGTCAAAGCAGGTTCCTAGGGTGCGACCACCAACGGGACGCGCACAGGTCCCGATCTTTTTTCGACCGATGGGCTTCGCTTCCCGCAGCGCATCCTACGCCAATGGGTCACCGTACTTGTGGGCGTCTACGACATGGTCAAAGCAGATCTCTGAGCGCATCTTCCATCCGTGGGAAATCGAAGGTGAATCCGTTTTCCCTGAGCAGCGTGGGAACCGCCCTTTGCCCTTCCAGGATCACGGAACCGAATTCTCCGAGGACCAGCTTGATCATGAACGCAGGCGCAGGCATGAATGAAGGCCTTTTCATCGCCTTGCCTATGGCCCTGGACAGATCTGCGTTCCTCACCGGCTCTGGAGCAGCGAAATTGACCGGGCCCCGGATTTGCTCGTTCTCGATGACGAAAAGCGCGGCGCGACACAAGTCCCGGATGTGAATCCATGAGAACCACTGCCGCCCGTTTCCCAATGGACCTCCAACGAAAAACCTGAAAGGCAGGGTCATCTGAGCTAGAGCCCCGCCGCCCTTTCCCAGGACCACGCCGAATCGAGTGATTACGACTCGGGTTCCCCTTTCCTCGGCCTTCATTGCTTCGGCCTCCCATTCCTGAGCAAATCCGGAAAGAAAGTCGGAGCCCAAAGGAGCCTTCTCCGAAAGCTCTTCGTCTCCGGTGAAGCCGTAAATTCCCACACCGGAAGCGCTCATTAGAGCGATCTTGCTTCCGAGGCCTCTCGGGATCGCCTCCACCAGGTTCCGCGTAGTCAGGACTCTGCTGTCCCTGAGCAGCTTCTTGTACGCTGCATCCCACCTCTTGAATATGGTAGCCCCTGCCAGGTTTATGAGAACGTCGTGATTCGGAACCTCCTCTTGCCACTCTCCAGGCTTTGTGGCATCCGCCGCCAGAATCCGCACCTTTTCCGAGATGCCTGGGTGGCGTTTGGGATTTCTCGCCATGATCGTGACCTCATGGCCTTTTTCCACAAGGAATTCTGTGAGATGAGACCCCACAAATCCCGAGCCGCCTGTGATCAATGCCTTCATGTCTGCACCTGTTCCCTAAGAGTGTTCTACACCAACAAAAGGGCACAAAGAAGAAAAAGCAAATCACCAAGAAGATAATTTATTGGGATTTCTTGGCGTCTTGGCGCCTTAGTGCTGAATCTCGTAAATTCGGTAGCACATTGCGAGCCGTCACCCCGGCGAAAGCCGGGGTCCAGAAAATCCAAGAGAGCCCTGGATTCCGGCTTTCGCCGGAATGACGATGAAACGGTCCCGCAGGTGGTTCATTCGCGACCGTACTTGCGAAATGGCGCCTTAGTAGCACCGGCGGCCCGCTGGTGATGCCGGCGTCCTGCAAGGGCTATAGGCGATCGCCCTGTTGGCCTTCATTTCGCGTTGTAGC
>DYLG01000268.1 GCA_020722215.1 Desulfomonile tiedjei | reverse complement strand
GCCGATCGGGAAACTCCACTTCCTCCTTGGGCGAGTCGGGACCGCCGAAGCCTCCGTCCAGCCGCGCAAAAATCGTGGTCTTGCTGGTATAGAGCTTCCGGCCATTGGAATGGAACGTGTCGCCCTCACCCACTACAAGAGCCCCTTTGCCGGCGCCTTTGTCATAGATATGGGAAATGGTTCCTTCCGTGATGAGCTTGCCTTCAGGCGGGATTGGGTTGTGGAAGATCAGATCCTGCTCTCCGTGCAGCACCCCGGCAAGATTGACCTCCGCGGTGAGGCCCACCTGCGCGAGAAACTCGAATATGGCTGCAATGGAGAAACTGGGGATAACCTTCAGCCGGTTCTCATAGCAGTATTGCAGTTCGTCGAACCCCGCGCCTACGCCCAATGCGTAAAGGATGACGTCCTTCCAGCCGTACTGCTTTTCCAGCGGACCGATCTTCTTACCGATGCTCTCCAGGTTGAGGGCCATGGGTTCCTCCACTTTGGGTTTTTTCATTGAAGGCCGGAATAAGAATGAATTTCAAAGTTTGCTTGACCAGTGAAACGTACTGGTCTTGGGGCATGTCGAACATGGACCTGAAGAAGTCCTGCCCCGAAACGAAACTGTGAATCGAGTTCATGATGGCCAAGACCTGCATCTTGGCAGGGTTGGGTACGTTCTTCTTGTGCCGGGCCAGCCCCATTGAGTAGGCAATTTCGGAAACAAACTCCGGAACGGAGAAATCGATAAGTTTTTCATCGCGAGTCTTGGCGAAGTACCGGAGAAGCACGAGGTTGGAAATCTCCGGGTGCTCGAATAGATAGTCGGTCATGATTTCGATTGCGATGTCCATGCGGCTGCCCAGAGACATCCCATGAACGATGGATTCCACCTCAACAAGCTTGGCACGCAGATCGTGGTTCACGTCAAGGACAACCGCCTCGTACAGGTCCCCCTTTTCTCCCCAGTGATAGTACAGGGTTGAAATGTCGATGCCCACTTCTTCGGCGATCATTCTGGTAGTGGCGCCATGATAGCCGTATTCACCGAAAATGCGCCTGGCCTTGGCAAGGATACGGGCTTTCATGGAATCCGGATCTTTTCGGGCCTTTTCGAGGGGGGATGTCATGGAATGATTCCAGCCGCTCTTTCCATCATTTGATGGAATAATGTGGTCCAACCCCGCTTCAATGTCAAGAACATTTTTCCCCGACAGGTCCGGTTTTCGGGGTCCATGACAGGTTTCAAACTCGCCCCGCTTGCCGATTTACTTGAAAAACTCTCTCATTTGAGGGACAGGCATGTTGCCTGTCATTTCTCGACCGGTAATGAAACCAGCTTCTTATAATAGGATGCGTACAGATAGATCGCTGCCAGAGGGTTGTGACCCGTAACCCGGTCTTTGACTGCCAGTACAGTGGTGTAGGCCTCGGCGTGCTTGAAAAAGAGCGAATCGTGCCCTACGCACAGCCCGAGGAGAACGTTCAGTTCGGTTTTCTGCTCATTGAGCACCATTGCTTGAAAAACAGGGTTGCACATCGCTTCGTCAGTGCCCTGGAAGATCTTGTCCCGATCCTCAATCCCGATAAGATCCTTGGAAGTCCGTCCAGCCTTGCAGCATACGGAAACTACGTCAAATCCGTGTTGTTTCAATATGTTGTCTACGATTGCCGCTTCTTTTCTCAAGCCGACGCAGAAAACGAGTCCCAGGCGTTTGTACTCCATGCGGTCGGCAAACTCGCAGATTTCCGCGATACGAGTCTTGCTCGGCTGCATGACATAGGGCCGCTGGCGCCGGTTGGCATAGCATGAGCCCTCCTGGATGGAGGCCTGGCGGGCGAACCGCCCGGTTTCCGGACTTTGGTATTCCCGGTTGGCCCTGTCCAGAAGTTCCTTCCGGGTCAAGGTGGGGCAGCCCTTGTGGCTGGACCCATCCTTCTGACAGCATACCATGTTGGGCATTTCGTTGGGACAAGTCGCACACGCAGGCGCTGGGCTCTTCCTTTTTCTCTTTCACAGAGCGCTCCTTTGCCGTAATCAGCCGGGAACAGGCTACACCCACCGGGCGGTTACCGTTTTCTCGTCCAGGAAGAGCCTCATGGACGCCATCCTGCTCTTGGCGCCGCCCATAAAGGACTTGCGTTTGGAACCCAGCGGGAAGAAGGCGTACGGCTGGGGAACGCCAACGTTGATACCAACGTTTCCTACGTTAACCTCGCGGGCGAATTTCCGGGCGTTCGCGCCGCTTTGGGTCATGATGCAGGCTGAATGGCCAAGGTCGGTCTTGGTATTGATCCACTCGATCACCCGGTCCAGGCTCTCCGCGCGGATAAGAGCTGAAACAGCGCCGAATGCTTCTTCTTTGGCCATCCGCATGTCGGGATTGACGTTCTCCAAAATCGTTGGACCCATGAAGAAGCCAGCTTTGAGTTCCGGCGACACGATCCGGCCATCGTGCACGACTCTTGCTCCCTCTGCCTCGGCACGCTCCACCCAGGACCCGACCTTGTCCCGGCCGGCAGCGGTGCAGTATGGCCCCATGGCAACGGAATCATCCAGTCCGTAGCCGAGTCGCATGCTTCGTGCTTCAGCAGCGAAGCGCTCCTTGAACTCGTCGTAAATGTCTCCCACAACCACCACGTTATCAGAGCCGAGACATCGCTGCCCGGTCATGCCGAAACAACCCTGGCGAACATACGGAATGATGGTGTCGAGCGCAGCGTCGGGCATGATGACTACGGTGTTCTTGCCGTTGCCGTTTATCGAGGAATTCTTACCCAACTCACCACAGAGTTTGAACAAATCCCATCCAGCCCGAGTGGAGCCTATGAAGCCGAGACCCTGGATTTCCGGTTGACGAAGTATGAACTTGTTGATTTCCCGCCCGCCGTGAATGAGGTTTATGGCTCCCTTCGGCCAACCGGCCTCGATGGCTGCGCGACAAATGTACTCCGAGGCCACTGGAGCCTGGCGGCTCGGACTCACCACCACCGAACAACCGGCTGCGAACGCATAGGGCACGAAGGATGACCACGCGTGCATGGGGATGTTGCCGGGAGTGACGATGAGAAAGGCCCCCAGAGGTTCCCACGTCAGCCACATGTCTATGCCGTGGGCTAATTCGTCCAAATGCTCGTTCCGGGACACAAGGCCGTACGCTGCCGAACAGGCTGACTCGATGTTCTCGATCACCCGTCGTACGGATCCTTCAGACTCCTTGAGAGTCCGGCCATGATCCTGGGTTAGTACTCGAGTGAGTTCGCTGAAGCGTTCCTCGAACTTCTGGCGCATGTCGAAGAGCATCCGGGCCCGTTCGCGCAGAGGAATTCTTCGCATGGCCTCAAAACCGCGATGTGCCGCTTCCACGGCAGATCGTGCCTCTTCCTCGGTGGCTGTGGGAAATTCCGCAATGACCTGCTCCGTGGCAGGGTTAAGGTTCTCGTGAACCGTGGTTGATTTCGATTCGACCCACTCACCGTCGATAAGCAGCCTCAGTTTTCCGTAGTAATTCTTCACTTCAGGGGCCAGAGCCATGAATACTTCCTCCAAGGGTTCAACGACTCATCATGTTCGGTAAGAAAAGCGCAATCTTAGGGAATATGGTGAGGAAAACCGCCACCAGCAACATGGCAAGCAAGAAAGGGGCCGCGCCTTTGAAGATGGACTCCAACCGGACTCCTTTCGCAACTCCGGCCACGGTGAAGATGTTCAACCCCATGGGCGGCGTAATCAATCCCGCCTCCATCATGAGCACCGCAATGACGCCGAACCAGATGGGATCAAAATGCAGGGTCAACATCACGGGCATAATCACGGGAAGGGTCAGAACCATCATCGAGATGGCGTCCAGAAAACATCCCAGTATAAGGTATATAAAGATCACGACTGCCAGAATAACGTACCGAGACACCTCGAGCCCAGCGGCCCAGCCCGCCACTTGGGCGGGGATCGTGGACAGGGCAATGAAGTAGCTGAAAACGTTAGCGCCGGCCACCAGGACCAAGACCATCACTGAGATGCGAACCGCCTCGGTCAGGGCTGTGAAAAGCGCAGAGCCCGTGAGCTTTCCCTTGAGCAAGGTTACCAGAAAGAGCACGGTGGCCCCAATTGCCCCGGCTTCGGTGGGAGTGAAGAAACCCTTATAGATGCCCCCCATGACAAATGCGAAGATGGCAAGGGGCTCCCAAACGCCTTTTAACGCTAAGAGCTTCTCCGACAGGCTTGCCGGTTCGGGGTTGGCGGGGGCTGAACCAGGCCATATCCTGACCCAGGCCACGACTATCAGCATGTACCCAAACGTGAGAAGTATCCCCGGAAGGATTCCCGCCACCAGAAGTTTGCCTATGGACTGCTCAGTGAGCATCCCGTACACGATGAAACCGATGCTGGGGGGAATGAGAAAACCCAGCGTCCCGCCCGCGGCCACGCTGCCCGTTGACAGTTCCGGGGAGTACCCGAAACGCTCCATCTCGGGCAGGGCAACGGTCCCCATCGTCGCTGCGGTAGCCACCGACGACCCGGACACAGCGGCAAAGCCTCCGCACGCGCCGATCGTAGCGATGGCCAGGCCGCCAGGCAAACGACGGGTCCACTTCTCGAACGAGGAGTAGAGTTCCCTGGTGATTCCGGAACTGCCCGCAAAACCGCCCATGACAATGAACAACGGAATCACGGTGTAATCATAGAACGCTGCCGTGTGCCACATGGTGCTCGCCGCCACGGGCAGCGCCGCATGAAATGAGGACAGGAATCCGATGCCCAGAAACCCTACCAGCATCATCGCGAACGCTATGGGCATCCCGAGGAAAATGAGCATGAAGACGGCCGCTGTTCCAAAAACACCGACAATGACAGGATCAAGAATCATTTTGTCAAAGCCCTAGTCGATTCCACCAGGTCAAAAATAAGTTCCAACGACAAGAACAGGGCAGCGACCGATACCAACAGCCGGAAAGGCAACTGGGGAATGCGAAGCTGGTCGGAAAACGCCCCTGCGTCGAACGCCACAACCCAGCCCTGCCACAACACAATGATCACGATGAACAGGGTCAGGAGCGTAGTCACGATGTTCAGGGCCTCAGCCCACTTCTCCGGCATGCGGTCGGTAAGCATGGTGGCCCGCACGTGTCCTCTCACCTGATGGGTATAGGCCACCCCCAGTAGCACGAAAACAGCGAGCATAAAACTCGCCAGCTCCATGGAACCGGGGATGGGCGCCTGCCAAAAAGCTGATGTCACCACGTCGGCCGAGGTCAGGAGCATCATGGGAATGAGCAGCACCATTCCGGCATAGCTCAAGCCTCGCGTGATTTTCTGGATGAGGAATCTGATTTTGTCGTACATGGTCTCCTCGATCACTGTAGAGGCGGCTCTGTGCAAACGCGTTTTGGGGGCAGGACCCTTGTAGCACAGACCGCCAATGCCAATGGCCGATTCGGCGCACTA
>DYLG01000267.1 GCA_020722215.1 Desulfomonile tiedjei | reverse complement strand
GGAACATCGAAGCCACGGAAGTGGATCTGGCATTCCGCATCGGTGGGCAGATCCTGACCTTTCCCGTGGAGGAGGGCGATCTTGTGGAAGCGGGGCAGATCGTGGCCGAGCTTGACACGGACACGCTCGTGGCCCTCAAGGGCGCTGCCGAGGCCGAGATCAGAGCGGCCAGAGCGGTTCTGGATCAGCTTGAGGTGGGAACCCGCGAGGAAGAGATCGAAATGGCGAAAGCGGCGCTCAAGGTGGCGGAATCCAGGCACAACAACGCCAAGGCCGAGTATGAAAGGTATTTGCCTCTACTTAAGGAAGGGGCCATCTCCGCGTCCATTTGGGATGCAAAGGAGACCGCGTACAGGGTTGCCGCGGCTGAACTTCGCAACGCTTCCGAGCTTCTCAGAAAGCTCCAGGTCGGTCCCAGGGTGGAGGAGATTCGTGCGGCGCGAGCGAGACTTGAGCGGGCCGAATGGGAACTGAAGAGGATAGAACTGGACCTCAAACACTCCATTGTGCAGACGCCCATAGCAGGAGCAGTTCTCGTGAAGTCCAACGAGGCGGGGGAGGTTGTGCTGCCCGGGGGCATAATAGCCGCCATAGCGCGGGTGGATGAGGTGTGGCTCAAGGGGTATGTCCCCGAAGATGAGCTTGGCAGAGTTAAGGTGGGTCAGGTAGTGGAAGTGACTACGGACACGTATCCGGACAAGGTCTATCGGGGCCGGATTACTTTTATCTCGTCGAAGGCCGAGTTCACTCCGAAAAACGTTCAGACCCGTCAGGAACGCGTCAAGCAGGTGTACCGGATCAAGGTGACCATCCCCAATCCTCACTACGAGCTGAAAGTGGGAATGCCCGGGGAAGGCTACATCTTAGTGGAAGAAAAGCCCGCTCCTCAGCCTCTGCCCCGCACGGGCAAATCCCAGGTCCCCTGACATGGGATCCGACGGCCCAATAATTCTGACGGAACAGCTTTCCCGTGAGTTCGGACATACCCGAGCCCTTCGGGGCGTGGATCTGCGGGTCGAACGAGGTGAAATATTCGGACTCGTAGGACCTGACGGCGCGGGCAAGACCACCATTATGAGAATACTTGCCGGGATACTGCGACCGACTTCGGGGCGGGCTTTTGTGGACGGAATCTCGGTGACTGAGGCACCGGAACGAATAAAGGAACAGATTGCTTACATGCCTCAGAGATTCGGGCTGTACGAGGATCTGAGCGTAATCGAGAATCTCCACTTTTATGCCGACCTGTTCCGGGTTCCGAAAAAACGCAGAGCCGAGCGTATCGAGCGCCTCTTTGCATTCAGCAGGCTTGGCCCTTTTCAAGACAGGGCGGCTCGTGCTCTGTCCGGAGGCATGAAGCAGAAGCTCGGTCTTGCATGCGCTCTCATCCATTCTCCGAAGCTGCTCTTGCTCGATGAGCCTACCAACGGGGTTGATCCCGTATCAAGGCGGGATTTCTGGAAGATCCTGCACGAACTGCTTCAGGAAGAGATCTCCATATTCATCTCCACCGCATACTTGGATGAAGCCGACCGCACGCATAGGGTCGGTTTCATGAGTAACGGATCGCTGATACGGCACGGCGAGCCTCGTATGATCAAGGAGCTTGTGCGAGGGGCCTTCTTCGAGTTGGTTTCGTCGAATGCTCCTGCTGCCAAGGAACTCCTTGCCGGGAGGTCGGAGGTTCTTGATCTGAATCTGTTCGGCGAGGGCATCCACATGGGGCTCGCACGGGAAGAGGATGGCCCCGCGGTGCGCGGATTGCTCGAGGAACACGGCATTGAGGTGTACTCCATGAGGAGAATCAGCCCCACCATGGAAGACGCATTCCTGGCATTGATGAGTTCCCGATCTCAGGACAGGGATGCTGGGGAGGGCGGGGCTTGAACGCCACGGACAGTGATGTGATTGTCCAGGCCGTTGATCTTACCAAGGTGTTCGGCGCCTTCACGGCAGTGGACCATGTCACGTTCACGGTGACAAAGGGCGAGATCTTCGGCTTTCTTGGCCCCAACGGTGCGGGAAAGACCACGACCATAAAGATACTGTGCGGATTGCTCACGCCCACTTCAGGGGAGGCCCAGGTGGCAGGCTGGGATGTTTCCACCCAATTCGAGGAGATTCGGCGCAACATCGGGTACATGTCTCAGAGATTCTCCATATATGAAGACCTGAAGGTCAAAGAAAACCTGGATTTTTTCGGAGGCATCTACGGCCTGAACGGAAAGGACAAGGAAAGACGCCGGGAATGGGTGCTGAAAATGTCGGGCCTTCAGGACAAGACCCACATGATGACAAGGGATCTGCCCTTGGGATGGAAGCAGAGGCTCGCTCTCGGGTGCGCGGTGCTCCATACGCCGCCCGTGCTGTTTCTGGACGAGCCCACATCAGGTGTGGATCCTATCTCCAGGCGAAATTTCTGGGAGTTGATTCATCGGATGGCGAAGCAAGGAATAACGGTATTCGTGACCACCCACTATATGGACGAAGCAGGGTACTGCAATCGCCTGGCCTTGATGGCCCAGGGAAGACTCATTGCTCTGGGAACGCCCCGCGAGCTGCAAACCAGATGGATGAAGGAGTCTGTCCTTGAACTGGAGTGCGACAGTGCGGCAGCCGCGATGGAGATTCTTGACGATGAACCATCTTTGACCGAGGTTGCGGTCTTCGGAAACGTTCTTCATATTGTCACGCCCACGCCGGAGGAGTCCATGCGCAAGGTCGGAGAGCTTCTCGGTTGTGCAGGCTTGTCAGCCAACCGGATCGAGCCGATTACGCCTTCGCTGGAAGACGTATTCGTGACGCTCACATCGAAGAATGACCAGGGCTAAAACCATGCACTGAGGCGGCTGGACAAATGATCAGGGGCTCTCGTATCATCGCTGTGGCAAGGAAGGAAGCGATACACATCTTGCGCGATTCCCGGTCGTTGTATCTCGCGCTGGGTATTCCCGCGTTGCTGTTGGTTCTGTTCGGATATGCGCTTTCCCTTGATGTGGACAACATTCCTCTTGCAGTTCGCGATCTGGATCGAACGCCGGAATCAAGGGAACTCATTGATCGCCTCACCAGTTCGGGGTATTTCCGGCTTGTGCTCTACACCCAATCGTATAGCGAGATTGTAAAGGCAATTGACAAGAGGGACGTGACTCTCGGCATTGTAATTCCCAAGGATTTCGCTGATAAGTTACGCAAGGGGGGCGCCACCTCGGTGCAGGCTTTGGTGGACGGATCCGATCCTACTCGAGGTGGAATAGCCATCGGTTATTTCGAGGTAATCGTGGGCATTTTTCGCGAGGACCTCCTGGTTCGGGAGCTGCAACGCCAGTCGATCACCAAGCTCGAAGTCCCTCTGGAGCCCCGCATTCGGATTCTTTACAATCCTGAGCTGAGGAGCCGAATCAACATCATTCCCGGCCTCATTGCAATCATCATGATGGTGATCGCTGCGCTGCTTACATCCCTGACCGTGGTAAGGGAATGGGAAACCGGGACCATGGAGCAGTTGATCTCGACCCCCGTGAAACCCCAGGAGTTGATCTTGGGCAAACTGGTCCCGTACTTCGCGTTGGGGTTCATTGATCTCGCGGTAGTGTACCTCATGAGCCAGTATGTTTTCGATGTGCCGTTCCGAGGCAATCTCTTGCTGATGTTTCTGTTGTCGGGGCTGTTCCTGGCGGGCGCGTTGTCCCTGGGGCTTCTCGTTTCAGCGGTCGCCGAGACTCAGCTTTTTGCCACACAGTTCGCTCTGTTGGGTACAATGCTTCCTTCGTTCCTCCTTTCGGGGTTCGTATTCCCCATCAGCAACATGCCCCATGCAGTTCAGTTGTTCACCTATCTGGTTCCGGCCCGGTATTTCGTGACGATATTGAGAGGCATCTATCTCAAAGGGGTCGGCATTGAGGCGCTGGCGTTCCAAGTTGTAATGCTGGCCCTATTCGCATTTTTTGCGGCCCTCATGGCTTCCAGGGCTATCGGAAAGCGACTGAGGTGACGGACATGAAATCTGAGCAATCACAGGCCGGCCTCAGCTCGGGCGAAACGGGAATCGAGGCCATAGGCGATTTCGGAATCGGCAACAACCGGCGCAATGGGTCTCCCTTTGCCGAAAGTCTGGCGCGAATCCGCCACATAGTGCGCAAGGAATTCATCCAGATTGTCAGATCCAGGCAGAATTTCCCCATACTTATTATCGCGCCCATTTTTCAGTTGCTTCTCTTCGGTTTCGCGGTCCGCACGGACGTGCGCGAAGTACCGACGGTCGTTGCGGATATGGACCGCAGCGCACTCAGCCGGCAACTGGTGGATGGATTTTCCAGGTCGGGATATTTCGTAATAAGGGCTCATCTCTCCTCGTATCATGACGCGGACGCATATCTCGAAGAAGGCCTTGCCTCAGTGGCATTGCTTATTCCGCCTGATCTTGAGCGCACCGTGAAAGGCTTCAGAACCGCTAAGGTCGGGGTGCTCATTGACGGAATCGACACAACTCTGGCAAACACCGTGTCAGCCTATTCCAATGCCATTATCGGCATGCAGTCCCAGGACTTGCTCGAAACGAGAGTCGGTTGGGCAAGAGGATTGCGATACGCCAACACACAGCCGGACATCGTTATACCCGGCATAGACCACCAATCCAGAGCGTGGTTTAACCCCAATCTGGACTCGAAGTATTTCTTTGTGCCCGGAGTGCTGGCACTCATACTCACCTTCCTCGGGATCACCGTGCCCGCGATGTCCATTGTAAGGGAAAAAGAGCTTGGAACCATCGAACAGATAATGGTCACGCCGACCAGTAGTACGGAATTGGTGCTTGGGAAGACGATCCCCGCCTTCGTCATCGCGATTGCCACCCTCATGGAAATGACCGTGTTGGCTTTCCTTGTCTTTGACCCCATCTTCAGAGGAACAATGCTGTTCTTTTTCTTTACCTCGACTCTCTATATGTTTACATGCATCGCGCTTGGGGTGACTATCTCGGCTTTCTGCGTAACCCAGCAGCAGGCCATACTCACGTCGTTCATGGTGCTTCAACCGGCAGTGCTTCTTTCCGGCTTTGCCTTTCCCATAGAGAACATGCCGGAAGTGATTCAGTACATAACCTATGCCAATCCCCTCCGCTATTTCGTCGTCATCGTGCGTGAAGTGTTTCTAAAAGGAGCCGGATGGGCGCTGCTTTGGCCCCAGGTCATTCCCATATGCGCGATGGGAATCTTTTTTATTGCTCTTGCTTCCGCGCTGTTCAAGAAGAAGATAGACTGAGACCCGCACAGCCCTCTGGCAAAGCACACCCGGGTCGGCGTTCGACCGACGAAAACGGCGAGCACATAGGTCAGCTACAATTGGCGCCACCTGCCTTGGTAGCACCGGCGGCTCGCCGGTGATGCACCGGCAGGGACACGGGGCCCTCGTCCGGTAGGGGGCGGGTTTGAAACCCGACCC
>DYLG01000266.1 GCA_020722215.1 Desulfomonile tiedjei | reverse complement strand
CCTTTGAGCCCGCCTAAATCATGGGCGGCCGCCTCTTCGATAAATTTCTTTTCGAGCTCTTCGGAAGGCAGCCGGAAGGTGACGTTCATCAGGGATCTGGAGTCCGCCTGAGCCGTGCCCCGATAGAATGGGCTCGCATCGATGGTCCGATAAAGCAACGAGGCCTTCTGCTGATTGATGGCAGCCATCTTGTCCAGCCCGCCGATGGTTTCCTCCAGCCATTTCAATACGAGCTGAATAGTGTATACGCCGAAGCAGGGCGGGGTGTTGTACATGGAATTTTTGCCCGCATGGGTCGTGTATTTGAGCATGGTCGGCAGATTGTCCGGGGTTTTCTGGAGCATGTCGTCCCGGATGATGACCAGGCAAACGCCTGCAGGACCGATATTCTTCTGAGCGCCGGCGTAAATGAGGCCGAATTTCGATGCATCGAAGGGCCTGCTGAGAAAATCCGAAGACATGTCTGCGATAAGCGGCACGCCGCCGGTTTCTGGATAGGCGGCCCACTGGGTGCCCTTGATCGTGTTGTTGCTGGTGATATGCACGTAAACGGCCTTGGGGTCGAATGCAATGTTCTGAGGAATATAGGAAAAATCCTTGTCCTTGCTGGAGGCGGCCACACGGTGCTGTTTGCCGAGAATTCGGGCTTCATCGATGGCTTTGGTGGACCAGGTGCCGGTGTTGACGTAGTCTGCGGATTCCCCGTCTTTGAGTAGGTTCATCGGGATCATGGCAAACTGCAGGCTTGCCCCGCCCTGGAGGAAAAGCACATGGTAGCGATCGTCGAGTTTGAGCAGTCTTTTCGTGCGGGCTGCGGCATCGTTGATGACATCATCGAACCATTTGGAGCGGTGGCTGATTTCGGTGATGGACATGCCGGACTGGTTGAAATTCAGGAAAGAGGCCTGGATTTCTTCGAGAACAGGCAAGGGAAGGGCTGCAGGGCCTGCGTTGAAATTGTGAATACGATGTTGGGGCATGGTGTTTTGATCCTCCGGTAGTGGTGTTGTCAATGGTTAGCGCCTGAACGAAAACCTACTATTCGGAGCAGGGCCTGCTTGCGGGCAGGAAATTTCCCGCTGCATCACAAAGCGGCCTGCTGGCCTCCGGCCTGGGTCAACCGAAAATTGGGGTTTCCATTCCACGGTCTCACGAATCATGATCTTTTCTTTCTACATCATGGAATTCAGAAGTCAAATGGAAAGTGGCGCGGGCTTCATTCATGATGCGGTGAACCGGAATGCCGTGCCGTTGGGCGGCAAGCCGGCAGTCCTCGTATTCGGGTGAAACCTGGACCGGTTTCCCGTCCATCCGGCCGATTTTCATCCGGATGGGGCCATGAGGTGTTTCGGAGGTTCGCACTTCCCGGGAGAGTTTGATCCGCCTCTCCAGCCGCCAGCGAATCCCGAAGGTCGTCGTCTCCTGCAGCAGGAACCTGGCGATTCTGCTCAGATCGGATGGCTCGACGAGTACCTGCATCCAGAATCCCGTCCTGCCTTTCTTCATCTGGACCGGAACGACCATGGCATCGATTGCACCGGCGGACAGGAGGTTTTCCATGACCGATGCGAAGCATTCCGGTGTCATGTCGTCGATCTGGGTTTCGATGACCCCCACCCGATCGGTTTCGAGCCCGGCAATCTCCGGTAGCACTGAATCGGAATGCTGAGTGTGGTCTCCGAAAAATACCCGCAGGAGATTCGGCCTTCCCAGATCATGCGATCCAGCCCCGTAGCCGATCCGATCGATCCGCATGGGGGGCAGGGGGCCGAAATCGTCGGCAAGGGTCGTGAGAAGGGCCGCCCCTGTCGGCGTCAGCAGCTCGAAGGGGATGTCGCTGCCATAAGCGGGAAAACCCCGGATCATCTCGGCCGTTGCTGGAGCCGGAACCGGGAGCCAGCCGTGGGCGCAATGTACGGTTCCGCTTCCGGTGTTCAGGGCCGAGCAATGGATCCGATCCGGCCGGAGCAAGGCGATCGCGGCAACGGTGCCGACGATATCGACAATGGTATCCAGCGCCCCGATTTCATGAAAATGCACTTCTTCGATCGGGATGCCATGAACCCTGGATTCGGCCTGGGCCAGTCTGCGAAAAACCGCGACACTCGTTTGGGTGATCCAGGGATCGAGAGCGGCTTCTTCGATGATGCCAAGAATGTGGCTGAGGTGGCGGCGCCGATGCTGGTATTCCGCGATGGAGACGATCGCCCGTGTGGCGCCGAGGCCATGGGATCGGATTTGCCGCGCCTGGAGTGCCACACCGGGAAGATGAAGCCGATCGATCGTCTGGTTCAGCACATCGAGGCTTGCGCCGGCATCGATCAGCGCACCCAGCAACATGTCACCCGATGCGCCGCATGAGCCGTCGACATACAGGATTTTCATGAACCCTTTCTTTCTGTCTCCGGTGAAATGGACGATTCGGCCGAATGACGCTCAGCGTCAGCCGAAGCGTCCCGGTTTGGGTTTTCTGCAGCCAGATGGTTGATGAGGCTGGCCTGGCATGCAGCACCGAAGCCGTTGTCGATGTTGACGACCGAGACCCCGACGGCGCAGGAGTTCAGCATGGCGAGCAGCGCCGCAAGGCCGCCAAAACTGGCTCCATAGCCCACGCTGGTCGGCACGGCGATGACGGGGCATGCGGCCATCCCGCCGACGACACTGGCCAGAGCACCCTCCATCCCGGCTACAACCACGATCGCATGGGCATCGATCCATTCCGTCCGGGCCAGAAGCAGCCGGTGGATGCCGGCGACACCGGCATCGTATAGCCGGGTTACCCGGTTGCCGAGGGTTTCGGCGGTGATGGCCGCCTCTTCAGCTACCGGCATGTCGGAGGTGCCTGCGGATATGACGGCGATGTGGCCGATGGCATCGAGAGGTTGGGGCCGGATGACGGCGATGTGGGCGATCGCATGGTATTGCACAGGGATGCCGAGGGCTTGAATTTTCCGGACGCTGTTCCCGCCGATCCGGGTGGCCAGGATGTTGGAAGAGCGGCAGGACATGGACTGGACAATGCCGGTAATCTGCTCATCCGTTTTTCCGGCACAGTAGATGACCTCACCGATGCCGTTTCGAAGCGCACGGTGATGATCGATCCGCGCATAGCCGAGGTTTTCGAAGGGCAGCAGTCGGAGCCGCTCGATGGCTTCATCGATGCCGATGGTGTTGTTCCTAACGGATTGCAGCAATTCGTGGAGTTGTTTTGGGTCCATGGATTTCGGGATCAGGGTCAGGGGTTCGTGTCTATGGATCAGGTATCGGAGGAAGTCAGCGGCATTTGGGGCCGCCGCTGCGATACCCTTCCAGATCGAGCAGGACGGCGTGAAAGCCGGCATTCCGGAAAAAGTCAGCGATATCAATGGTTGATTTCGGCGTCAACCGGTGCATTTCTTCAACAGGAATCTCGATTCGGGCGATGGAGCCGTCATGACGAACGCGCAACACCCGGATGCCGGTGCATTTCCTGAAATGATTTTCGCAGATTTCGATCCGATGCAGTTTGTCTCGGGTGATGCGCTGACCACAGGGGATACGGGTCGCCAGACAGGCATTGGCGGGCCGGTTCCACACCCGAAGATCCGCCTGTTTGGCCAGGTGGCGGATGTCCGCCTTTGCGAGCCCGGCTTCCAGGAGGGGATGACGGACACCGAAGGCATCGGCTACGGCCCGACCAGGCCGATCCTCAGTCATGTCATCGGTGTTTTCGCCATCCAGAAATACCGTATTTTTGGGCAGGGCATCCCAAAAAGCCTGCAGCCGGATGCGCTTGCATATCGCGCAGCGATCCTTCGGATTGGCGCAGAAATCGGCGGATGTACATTCATCCGTTTCGATGGCGACATGCCGGATGCCCAATTCTCCGGCCAGTGAACCGGCATCCTGCCGCTCAGCAGCAGTCATCAGCGGCGACATCGCCGTGACGGCAGAAACCGCCTCCCGACCGCAGGCGATCCTGCAGGCATACAGGAGCAGGGTGCTGTCCACGCCTCCGGAAAACAGGACCGCCGGCCGATCGATTGTCTTCAGGTCATTCAGGAGGTGCTGCCACTTGGATGCGAGGGTGTCTTCTGCCGGGTTCGTCGGCATACCTCCCCTGTTAATTCACCCGCTGTCGCAAGAGGCCTGACAATTCGCGCAGCAGGCGGAGCACCCGCTCGGCAAGCGGTTCGCTCAACACGCCGCCCATGCCGCAGCTTGGGGTAATCAGCGCCCTTCGCAGCAACAGGTTCCTGTCGAATCCTTTTGCATGCAGCGCCGAAAGCCCGGCGTCGAAACGATCCAGCAGGCGCCCCAGGGTCTCGGTTGCGGCGGCCTGCCGGTCCAGGGTCGGTACGATGCCCCAGCCCAACCAGCCCCCCCGCTCGAAAAAAGCGGCCAATTCCTTCGGGTACAAGGTCATGGCCTGGAAATGGTCGTAAGCATCGAAATCGAGGATATCGAGTCGGGTTTCCATCAGAAGCGACCAATCGGTATTCTCTTCGCAGTGAACGCCCGCAAAGCCGCCCAGTGCATGAATGACCGATACGACGGCATCGATGTCGGAGATGACGGCTTCCTTGCCGATGGTGATGTAGGTTTGCTTGCCGAATCCGAGAAGGGAAGGCTCATCCAGGAAAATGATGACCGGAAGTCCGAAAGCCCGGAGTTGAACCATCTGCCACATCGCCTTCATCGCCACCAGCTTGACGACGACATCGTGCATCTGCTCATCGTAGTACACGCAGCGATCATTCGTATCGAGCAGGTTTGTGCCGAGCGTGAACGGCCCAGTCACCTGCCCTTTGATCATTTTGACAAGCCCGGATGCGACTCGATCCGGAAGCTGGGTCCGCATTTCGTGAAAGCCTGCCGCCACATCTGCGGAAAGGCCGAAGCCTTCCAGTGCTTCCATTTCGTCCGCTTCGGTGACGGCAAGGTATTTTCGGTAGAATTCCGTCAGCTCCTCCGTCGCTTCGTCCGATGTTAGAGACATCCGGACCTTGCCATCCTGGAGCACCAGCCCCGGCATGCCTTCGGTGAACTGGATCATCATGTTCTCCCGGCCGGAGCGTTTGGGAAATTGCACCCAGGAAGGGATTTCGGGAGTGCTCTGGAACATGAGATCCGTTGCACGCCTGACATCCGTATGGGGCATGCTGCCGATGGTGGTGGCCAGGCAACGAGGTTCAAGCGTATTGGGTTGCTGCAAGGGCTCTGTCATGATCAATCCTCATAAAGGGCGATTTACCGCGCCTGAGATGAGCACAAGGGTTAACTACTTGTTTTCTGAGGTCTGCCTTGCGCCTCCTGAGTTCAAAATAAATATTCATGGCGCAGGCGCCGCCCCGGGAGACGAAAATAGACCAAAATCTATAGCCTGGTATCTGAACGGAAACCCTTATTCAGAGCAGCTCGTCGCCTTCGGGCAGGCTTTTTTGCGATGCAGCGTGAAAACTTGAGCCGCCCGATATCGTAGGGGCCGGGCGGA
>DYLG01000265.1 GCA_020722215.1 Desulfomonile tiedjei | reverse complement strand
AACATGGAGCGGACATGGTGCTCGCGCACCGCCGTCAAGAAGAACCCTCGGCGAGAGGGACTGGAGATGCGGCGAACGGGTTGCCGGACCATGAGTCCGGTGAAGAAGCCCATAACCCCGAAGAAGACCAGGAGAAGGAAGTAAGCCGTGAAGCCTCCGGCAATAAGGACTATCTCGGCGACGTAGGGCCCCACGGCAATTGCGACGGAGCTTGATACGGCGAATAGACCTATGCCGTACGCCCGGTTGTCAGGGGGCACCAGATCCACTACGGCAGTGGAACACGCATTGAAGCAAGCAGCGAACGCGATGCCCTGAACGAGGCGGACGGCTATCATGAGAGGAGCATGGCCGTCGCTGAGCAGAAATCCTGCATTGGAAAGTCCGACCAGTAAAGCTCCGCCAAAAATAAAGAACCGTCTGCCGTGCCTGTCAATCAGTGAGGCAATAAGAGGAAGAGACCCCAAAGAGGTGATTCCCATCGATCCCATCACCAGACCGACCTGAGCCTTGTCTCCACCCACCTCGACAATAAATAGAGGAAGAAAGCTCCACGAGGAAATCACTAGAAAAAGGCTAAAATTGGTGGCCCCGATGAGCATGAACTGGGGATTGAGAAGCAAAGACGGCATCGCGGCCTATTCTTTCAAAAGTATTCCGCATCAGCAGCGTCCTGTTTGCTCTCCTGCCGCCAACTCTCGGGCTTTTCCTAATCGGGTCCCGACCCAGGGGAATCTCGCCACTTAATCCTCCTCGGCGGCCGATCGCCTGGCTCCGAAACCGCTCCGGGTGGCATCCCTGCGGGTGGAGCCGGGGGACCGATTGCCTCCGGCACCTGAAGGGCCCGATCGCCGGAGCCCGTATCCCGCTCCTGATTGTCCCCCACGTCCTGTTCGGTGATGCCGGCAGTGTCCTCAGGAGGCTTCCTTTGGGCGGCAGTGCTGGAGCACGCCACCATGCAGATGGCTAGTAACACCAGTACCAATGGGCGAAAACACCTGGTTGTCATGAGTAACACCTCGGGTCCTAAGCTGCAACTGTTTCGAGGAAGCCCGATGGTCGGGAGGCACCTCGTGCTGGTCGAGCGGGATAAGCGTCCGGAAGGCAAACCTGCAGTTAAACGGCGTTGTCGTTTCTATCCCACAAAACGAACGTCGATCAGTTGTTCCCTCCGGCTTCGCGAGCGAAGAGCTGAGTCACGTAGCCGATGCGCTTTCCGCAGTAACGGAACCCCACTCCCAGGTAACGGAACCGGGAATCGAGGATGTTCTTGCGGTGCCGGGGGCTGCTCATCCACGCATAGACCATGTTTCTTGCCCAAAGCTCCCGGTCGGCCAGCAGCGTCTGATATCCAATATTCTCGCCGCCGTCTCGGATTCCGATCTGCCCCAAGCGTGCCTCGAAAGTCCGCCATCCATGGGGGAATAATGGCGACTCGTGCTCAAAGCGGCGGCAAACGCACATGTTTTCGCTGTGCTGCCTGGCCACGAATCTCAGGGCATGGCTGAGGCGAAGCGGACTCAGTCCCTTTCTCTGGCGCTCATGGTTCGTATACCGTAGCACTCGTTGCTCAAAGTCCGACAGGACTCCACGCGGGGATTGGCCCTCTCCATTTCGCTCCTCGGCCCAGACAGGCGCGGAGCAAATAGTTGACACCAGCGCCAAGGTCACCAGGGCAGCGCGAATCAAGCCCATTACCTCCCCGAGACGGAGCCGCCCGCGTCTCGCGTCCCGCTCGAACTTACTCATGCGATTCTCTGAAAGAATCTTCGGCTAGCACCCAAGGCCCAGGCATGGAACTATCATGAAAACCGAAGAACCGCAATACCGTGGGATCTCCAACCCGCGCAAGTCATTCAGAATTCTTTTGCTCTCCAAGGCGGTGAAGCTTATACTGCCAGATCAACCGTTTGCGCGATCTACAGGGTATTCAAGGACCTCTGTCCCTTTAGGTGGACGGCAAGGAAGAATCGAGACACCTTTGACGCGCTTCGTTACGCCTATTTGGCTGTGGCTGTCTTACGGCGCGGGGAACATAACCTACGGGCGTGCCCTTATTGGGGCACAAAGAAGAAGGAAGACGCCGCGGCGTCTTGTCCGTGGCTTCGCCCCGGATGAAAGTATGGCACGATTCGGCGCTGTAGGCTCCGGTAGATTCGAGGGGGAGACTCCATCTCCCCCTCGAGCTCCTCCATACGTGGGTCAGGCCGCGCGTCTTCGACGAGTGGACTTACATAGGAACAAGGAGGAATACTTCATGAAGGAAGTTGTGATCGTTAACGCAGTGCGCACCCCAGTCGGGTCGTTTGGCCGCTCTCTGACCGGTGTTTCGGCAGTCGAACTAGGGACGATTGCCGTGAAGGAACTCATCAAGCGGACGGGTATCAATCCCGCTGAAGTGGATGAACTGATTTTCGGGTGTGTGCTTCAGGGAGGGCAAGGCCAGAACGTCGCCCGGCAGGTATCCATCGGTTCAGGGATACCGCAGGAAGTTCCGGCCATGACCGTCAACAAAGTCTGCGCATCCGGGTTACGGACCGTTTCCCTGGCTGCCCAGTGCATCAAGGCAGGGGATGCCGACGTCATCATAGCGGGGGGAACCGAGAACATGTCCGCAGCGCCCTATGCGACAGCCAAAGCGCGCTGGGGCGCCCGCATGAACAACGACACGCTGGTTGACCTGATGATTCACGACGGTTTGTGGGAGATCTTCAACAACTATCACATGGGCCTGACGGCAGAGAATGTTGCCGAACAGTACGGAATCTCGCGGGCCGAACAGGACGCGTTCGGGCTGCAGAGTCAGCAGAGGGCTGCAAGAGCTATCACTGAGGGACGTTTCAAGGATGAAATTGTGCCGGTAGTCATTCCCCAACGGAAGGGAGACCCCAAGGTCTTCGATACGGATGAACACCCGCGAGCGGACACTTCGGCCGACGGGCTGGCAAAACTGAAACCGGCCTTCAAGAAGGACGGGACCGTGACTGCAGGCAACGCCTCCGGGATCAACGACGGAGCCGGAGCCGTGCTTGTCATGTCCGCGGACAAAGCGCGAGAGAAGGGCCTCAAACCTATGGCCAAGATCCTCTCCTATGCCTCGGCCGGCGTGGACCCCAAGGTTATGGGCCTGGGTCCCATTCCAGCGACTCGCAAGGCCCTTGAAAAAGCAGGGCTGACGCTGGCGGACATTGACCTCATTGAGGCTAACGAAGCATTTGCATCCCAAACCCTGGCCGTTGCAAAGGAACTCGGGTTCAATCCGGACATAACCAATGTCAATGGCGGTGCCATCGCGCTCGGTCATCCCATAGGCGCGTCCGGCGCTCGAATTCTGACCACCCTCTTGTATGAAATGCACAAGAGGGACAATGTGAGGAAGGGATTGGCAACTCTCTGCGTGGGCGGCGGTATGGGACACGCGATGATACTCGAGAAAATGTGAGATGCCGGGCGATGCTCCTGCTTGATTTGCCCATGATGGAGTACGGCCGCGGGTTGAGAATCCAGGATGCCATCGTCCAAACAAAGATCGCTTTCGGCGGGCCTGATGTGCTGATGTTACTGGAGCATCCGCCCACGATAACCCTCGGTAAAAGGGGAGACAGTTCGGACGTCTTGTTGTCTCCGCGGGAGCTTGCGATCCGGGGAATTGTGGTTCACCGTGCCGACCGGGGGGGAAGGGCGACATATCACGGCCCAGGTCAGATAGTCTGCTACCCTCTTCTCCATCTGAGGTCCGCAGGGTTGAAGGTCAGGCAGTATGTCCAAGGCCTTGAGGAGAGCGTCATCAAGGCGCTGGCTCACTTCGGCGTGATGGGTTTCAGGCTGCTGAAAATGCCCGGAGTCTGGACCGAATCATCGGCCAAGATCGCATCCATAGGCGTCAAGATATCCAGGGGAGTGACTTCTCATGGGCTAAGCCTCAATGTGAGGCTCGCCCATGATCCGTCGGGACTCATAGTAACCTGCGGGATGCGAGGGGCTCGAATGACGGACATGACCAGCGCGTTGGGCCGGGCTGTGGACATGGCTGAAGTAAGAAAAACTCTGGCCGAGTCTTTCAGCCGGGTCTTCGGCATCTCTTTGGAGCCGGTCTCGCTGCCCGCCGCGTTGGCAAGGTTTGAGCCTCCGCCGCAATTGAACGGTGCGCTAGGTGAACAGGGCACGTGACTCTTTCAGCATGGCCCGATCATTCCAGCCGGGTCTTCACGATGGCCCAGCATAATGAGTTTGCGCTCGATGGCCTGTTCAAGCTTCATCTGCCAATCCTTCCACTGACTGCGCAAGTCGTCCAGCTTGGACATAAGGTCCTTCCACTCGGGATCTTCTTCGCCCGGGGTCTTGGCCATGGGAGCCTCGGTCCGGGCCGCGATCTCCTTGAGCCGATCGTTTATGGAACGCACCTGTTCCTTGACTTCTCGCATTCTTGAGAGAATCCGTTCTTCTTCAATAGTCAGAGCAGTCTTTGGCGCGCAGGCAAGACACGGATCATTTTCCGAAGCCGACATGCCCCCAACAGCAGCACCTTCCGATAGGGTTTGTCGTGTGATCTCTTCCATGGTGAAAACCTCCCCTGCCGCGATACAAGTCAATTAATCATCTTGGTGGGACAAGTCAAAAAGCGAACGGCGGACATAGCCGGCTACGGATCATTGCGCCTTACACTGGCCGCGCAAGGTCATTTCCCGCGTTTCAAGGAGCATCTAGGAATGGGGGCCTCGGATAATCCACCTGCACTTGCACTTCATTGAGACCTTTCCTGACAAGCCCCGGTCGAATTTTCTTGCAGAAGGGTGTCATCGGCTTCGTGGAATTCCTACTCATTGTTCCAGAGAGTGCGGCGTGCAGGCGGCATCTCTCGATCCGGCAGAGCGCACCCGGTTGCGCAAAGCTTGGAAAACCCCAATTGTCCGGTTTCTCTGGGCAAACAAAATCTATATCAGGAGGATGGATAAAATGGAACATCGATCGTTAACTTTTGCTAGGACATGCCTGGTCGGAATGGCGATAGGATTCGCAATATTTGTCCTCACCGGCGATCAGATGAACGGCTTATTCCTCATGACCGTTAGCTTCATATTTCTTGTGTTCGGCGGTATCTGGTTTCGGATCGCCAACGGCCGTGCCGAAAAGAAGCGGGACGCCGTGATAGCGGGCAGGCCCGCCGGTGCAGCCAAGACCGTATGGGACACGATTGCCATAACGATGGATTCGGCCAAGGCGTTGAAGGTTATCCTGGGAATCGCCAAGGAGAAGTCGCTTCAAGTGGAGGCCTTTTCCGAAGCCGAAGGCAAGATTGTCCTGACCAATGATACCGGATTGATCTTTCCGATATTTGTCAGTCGAGCAGAGGACGGACAGACGCTCGTCCAGGTGGGCGCACAAAAGCTCTTCTCAGTTCAGTGCGCCGGTGATCATCTAAAGCTTACCCACGAAAGACTGGCCACCCAACTCCGAGGTGCGCTCTTCCTCGAGGCCT
>DYLG01000013.1 GCA_020722215.1 Desulfomonile tiedjei | reverse complement strand
GAAGCAGAGGTGCGACCGTTGGGTTATTGCACGCCAGGCCGGCATATAGTTCGGCCGGCTGTTCGAGCTGCCGCGCGAGCATGCCGACCAGGCTGTGGAACCATGGCCCCGATACAGGAAGGTTTGCTGCAAGATCAAAATCGGCGCTCATCAAGACTTTTCCGAAACAGACCAGCAAGAGATGACGAAGGGTCTGAACCACCGCCATCAGCCGATCATGGTCCTGGGGATCCATCTCCACCAACTTCGCCCCCAGACTGCCGAAAAACGACCGGAACCAGCCTTTCCAGCGACTGGTCCTGGCCGGACAGAAAAAAACAATTTGACCGTGGAGCGATGAGACTGAAGGCCCAAAAAGAGGGTGGCACCCGATCACTTCCCCGCGACATAGACGCAACATGGATTGAACCGGCGCGTCCTTGAGCGAAGCGATGTCCATCACCACACCGTCCTCTCGGGTCAACGGGCCCATATTCCCGAGCACCTCCTCAATGGCCGTGATGGGCACTGCAAGGATAACCGCTTCGTGCTCGGCCACAGCTTGGTAGCAAACCGGTCCCTGCTGTACGTCCGCGATCGTCACTTCATATCCGGCCTCGGAAAAGATCCGGCTCATCAATTGGCCCATGCGGCCCATTCCGCCCACGATGGCGATTCTGTCCGGACTCATAAGCTGAGGGCTCCGTTAGAGAGTCATTGCACCTTTTCGCAGGTACGGCGACATGTCTTTTCGACCGGGTTACGGCTCTTGAAGCTCCGGATTGGCAGCGACCGACGTCCCTGCCGGTCGTTTGACCGAGGACCGGGACGGAGGCCGGTCTCCACCGGATCCGGGGCGCAGTTGCACAACCGTGCATATGGCAGGCACCGTGAAACCTTGTGCCCCGTCATCATGCCGGGAATCATCCGAGCCGTGTCAGATTCCCTGTTCTTCCTGTCCGTTGCCGGGGAAGCCGGCGGGAGGGCGACCAGGCAACAGCAGCGGCGCTTGTCGTCTGAGACCGGGCGGCTCGGATCTCCGGCCCCTTGGGCCCGGCAAATCCGATCTTCGCACCCGGTCGATGTTCACCACACGCTTGATCAGGTCTATGGGAATCGCGAACCCGATCCCCATGTAGCCCCCGCTGCGGGACAGTATGGCGGTGTTCATCCCCACAACTTCGCCGTCGATGTTCACCAGAGGGCCTCCCGAGTTTCCTGGGTTAATCGCCGCATCCGTCTGGATGAATTCCTCGTGGGGAAGAATGTCCATACCCGCTCGTCCTTTTGCACTGACTATGCCTGCCGTGATCGTCTGGGTCAGGCCGAACGGATTGCCAATGGCCAGCACCCAGTCCCCCACCTGGAGGCCTGACGAATTGCCCAACCGGACAAAAGGAAAACTGCCGCCGTCAATCTTGATTACCGCAACATCGGTTTCTTTGTCCGCATAGATACGCCGCGCCTTGTATTTCTTGCCGGTCGCCCCTACCGACACGGTGACCTCGATCTCATCAGCGTCCTTGATGACGTGCCTGTTGGTGAGTATGTATCCCTTCGGGTCAAATATGAACCCTGAGCCGAGGCCTGCCTGCCTGAACTCCCTTTCCTCTCCGCGGCGTCTGAAAAACGGACGAAACATGGGGTGACCGAAGAATTCCCGAAAAAACGGGTCCGCCTCGAAAAAGGGAGCCATTCCCGGTCCGAATTCTTGAACACGATAGACTCTTACTGCCGAAACGTTGACAACTGCCGGCTTCACGTCCTTGGCCACCCGCCGAAAAGCCTCCTGCAGACCTATTGCGCTGTAGTCCCGAGGTCCTTGTCCCGCAGCCGCTGAAACTTGAAGAAGCAGCGCCAACAGGAGAAGCCCCGGAACAAACGGCCCTGCCGAATATGTCAAGTGCCTCCGACTCAAGGAGGCGGAATTGGAACTTCTATCGATCTCGACCATCAATTCTCCTTCCCTATCAATAGCTCATAGCCGGAAAGATGCTTCGCCGGACAAAGCAATGTTATGCCGCGGCTCTTAGCACTTGTCCATTCGGCCGGACATGTTCTATCCTGCCGGAGGCCTGTTGTCCAGAGATGAGACCCCTCCGACGGAACCATCCGCACATCGCATCTGCGCAGTACAGGGGTCGATCGGCAACAACGCGGCTCAGGGAGGCAATTTGTACAGACAGGCATTGAGATTGTTACCGTTTGTCTTGGTGGTTCTCTCGACATCGCCAGGTCCCGGATACGGCTTCGAGCAGGCCATGCCGGGCCGTGATCCGGCGTTTCCCATGGACCACGGCAAGCACCGGAGTTTTCAGACCGAATGGTGGTATTTCACGGGAAACGTGGAATCTCCGGAAGGTAGAGAGTTCGGTTTTCAACTCACCTTCTTTCGTCGCAGTCTGACGGAGCGACGCTCCAAAGATGGTTCCGCCTGGAGCGTGAGAGACGTATACCCTGCGCACTTCGCTCTGGTGGACGTGAAGACCGGCAGGTTCTTCCACACGGAGTTGATCTCCCGCGAAGGGCCCGGCCTGGCCGAAGCAGCTCCGGATAGGCTCTTTGTGAGGGTCAAGGACTGGCAGGCTGAACAGAGCGAAGCACAGATTCATCTCAAGGCACGAAAAGACGGTTACGCGGTGGATCTTGTGCTTGATGCCCTCAAACCCGTCGCTCTTCACGGACTTTCCGGCTTCAGCAGAAAAGGGGACAACCATTCACAGGCTTCGTATTACTACTCTTTCACGAGGCTGGAAGTTGGCGGGTCTCTCACCTTCGACGGAGTCGCGTTTCCCATAAAAGGACTCGCATGGATGGACCACGAGTTCGGCTCAAGCATTCTCCGGCAGGACCAGGCCGGATGGGATTGGTTCAGCCTTCAACTTGACGACGGTTCCGAGTTGATGTTGTTCCATTTGCGCAAGAAGGATGGGAAATACGAACAAGCTTTCGGAACCCTGGTGGAAATGGACGGGCGAACCATTGACCTCCATGGAGAGAAGATTCTCATCTCGGCAACCGGCACATGGACGAGCCCTGTGACCAAGGCAGTTTACCCGTCAGGCTGGTCGGTGAAAATTCCCGGAAAAGGCATGTCGCTGATGATCACTACTCCGGTGAATAATCAGGAGCTGTCCGCGTCAAGATCCACCGGGATCGTATACTGGGAAGGAACCGTGCGGGCCAATGGCACAAGGGACGGAAAACCCGTCTCCGGAAAAGGCTATGTGGAATTGACGGGGTACGCGCATTCCATGGCAGGGCGCCTCTAGGAGGCTGACACAACATGAAGCCTACGATTGCCTACCAACGCGGTGGTAGGGGCAGGCCAAGGGTGTCTGCCCAAAGCGCGGCACGGGCCGCCGACAGGGGCGGACACATAGCTCCTGCGTTGCCATGAACGCCACCCCATTTCCTGACGATCTTTGACGTTTGAGGCTTTGCGCAAAACAGCCCCGGCATCATTTGGTCATAGGGTGGCGGTAGAGGCGACCGGCCGGTCGCCCCTACGACAACCCGTCCGGCGGCCGCGTCTTCCCACCAACGATTCCTCATCCGAATCACCGTGGTCTGTCCGTTGGGCTCTCGAACGTTGAGGGACCGACTGGAGCCTGTCTTGGCAACTTGGCGAGATTGTCGCCCGCTTGGACATGCTTGGGATTGATAGTCAGAGCTTTGACAAAATGCTGCCTTGCCTGCTCAACCTCTCCCAGTTCGGCGTACGCCACACCCAGCCCGTTGTGATAATCAGCGTTGTCCTGTTCGACAGCCAGGGCCCTCCGGAAACAATTCACCGCCTCGCGGAACTTGCCAAGCGTCAGCAGCGCCGCGCCGAGATTCGCGTACGCTTCGGCATAATCGGGCTTCAGCTCTATGGCCTTCAGATACAAGGTCATGGATTCCTTGACATTGCCCAACTTCTGGAGAGCATTTGCCAGATTGAAATTCTTTTCTGCCGATTGGGGCATCAGTTTCAGGGCTTTCTCGTGGTTCGGTAGAGCTAGATCCGGCTTGTCCAGTTGCTCGAAGATCAGTCCCAGATTGGTGAAGGCATCTGCAGCAGTCGGGTCGAGCGCGATGATTTTCCTGTAATTCTCTATGGCCTCCTGCGTACTGCCTGATTCCTCCTGAGCCTCAGCGAGAAGGTAACGGGCCAACGGCCAGCGAGGGGTTCCCCTCACCGATTTGGTGAGCATTTCTATTGCACGGGGCAGATCTCCGGACGTCTTGGCCAGCACTCCAAGGTGGAAGAATGCCAATGCCGAGCGAGGATCCACTTTTAGCGCTCGCTGGAATAGCTTTTCAGCGGCCTCATTGTTGCCCATCCTAAGGTTGGCCACGCCCATGTTCGATAGTATCATTGCCGTCTTCCCCGGATGGATTCTTGCCGCTCGATCTAACATCAGTGCCTTCTCAATGTCCTGGCCGGGATTCCGGGAGTTCGTGCCGCCTCCGGAGGACACCGCCGTCGATTCGGCATCGGGAGGGACCAATCTCCCAAGGGCCTCGATCACGTCCAAGTATTCCTCTTCCTGGAGTAGTTGACTACTGAGGCATAACAAAATGTCCAAGTACGGGACAACCTCCGTATTAGGCGACAGGGGCGGCAATCTTTGGAAATGCGCTTCAAATAAGGCCCGCGGTTCCCAACTGCGGGCCTGACCAACAGTTGTTGCAGCAAGCAAAGGCACATAGACCGTGAACGCAACCGCAACCGCCAATACGCCGGCCTTGCCGATGTGACGCTCGCGCGCAAAATCGAGCACGCTCAGGATTGCGTCAGCAAGCACGAGCAGCAATCCGACCATGGGCAGGATAGCCCTGAAGCTGAAGAAAAGGTACTGAGGATTCAACAGAGACTCGGGAATTACCGTGATGATGAAGAAAAGCAGCCCGAACGACGTCAGTGGCTTCCTTCGCCACAAGATAAGCGCCATCGCCAAGAGTAAGGCCAGGCCAAGAACTGCGAACACGGTTTCAGGAGGATCCAGCAGCGATCCGGAAATCACCTGGGGATTGAAAAGCTGAAGATTGGACAGGAAAGGCGCGACGATAATATACAAATAGGAGAACAACACTCTGCACTCGGTCCTGACGAGCCCGAGGATGCTCAGACCGCTTAATGAGAAGTGCTCGGCCAGACGAGCGGGGACTCCCTGGGGCACCAGGCTGTCCGGTCCGTACAAAGAGCGTACGACGAGCAGATAAACCAACAGGGACGGCAACACGATGAAGCCTATGGCAACTGCTCTGCGGATCACTTGCCTGAAGCTCTGCTTCAACAGGATCAGCTCGGCCAGGACCAGCATCACAGGCAGAGTGATGAGATTCTCCTTCGAGAGGATACCCACAAAGAACAGTGCTCCGGTGAGCACATAACCGGTCCTTTCTTCGAGCCCGCGCGACGATCTCCCCGCCAAATACGCAGCCATTGCCGCCAGGTAAAACAGAGAGGCCATGATTGCAGCTCTTTGCCATACATACAGGACCACAAGAGTCTGCAAAGGATGAACCACAAACACGAGACCGATCAGGAAGCAGACAACGCGTCTTTCCAGGCTCGTGCCGTGACCCCGAAGGGCGGGGATCTCCAGCATGACCAGGGTCATCAAACCGAGAACGAAGCCGGCTCCTGCCAGAATCAATGCGTTCAACAGCCGGAAATAGAACGGCTCCATGCCCGTAAGCAGGTAATTTGCGTAGAAGGTCATCATGCAGAAAGGCCTGGGATGGGCAAGGCTGATGACTTCCAGCATATTGTGCCTGGCAAACACGTTAGCGTTGTCAGACAGGAAAGCCCTGGAGTCATAAATCATGGGTGAATGGAAACCGGCGTAATGAAGACCGAGCGCAATTGCCGCTAACGCGAAAAAGATCATCCGGAGGCGGTATCGGGAAGGCCGAACGTCGGGAGGAGTGGGCTTCGGCATGCTTTCACGTGCCTGTTCTCCGGGATCAACTACGGGAGGTGATTGCGTCATCGAATGAAGGTCCTTGCTTGAGATGGGCGTTTTGAGAAGTGATGTCACCAAGAAGCGGGGTCCGCCCTGCCCGCTTGTGCAACCCGTGTTGTCGGCGGACACCTAATTGTGCCCAAAGTGCGGCCCGGACCGCCGGAAAATGCCAACGTCATTCCGGGACGCATCCCTAGTACTCATAAGGCAGGAAGAGCTTTCTGTGCTCATCCAGCGCAAATCTGTCAGTCATCCCGGCAATGTAATCGCATACGATCCGCTCAACGGGCTCTCTGCCTTCCGCTATCTTGGCGGCTACACCCGGCGGCAACTGGGACGGCCTGGAAACATACTCACGAAACAGGTCATTCAAAAGGCGATTCGCTTTGTACTGCATGCGCAGGATCTTGTGGTGGGTGTAGAATTGAGTATGCAGAAACCGGTTGAGGTTGTCTTTCCAGGTCTGCATGCGCGAGGAAAAACGCACCACCGGACCGTTGTAGCGCATGACAGCCTCGGGAGAGTCGAACGAATTCGCTGACAAGACCTCTTCCGTCGCCTTGATTAGATCCCTTATGAAGGTGTCGATGAGGATCCGTATGCTCTGATAGCGGAACATATCCTTGTCGATGTGCGGGTATCTGTCTCTAACAATCCGGGTGGCTTCCTGCCAGATGTCCAGTTCGGCAAGCTCCCGCTCGTCGAAGTATCCCGAGCGGAGGCCGTCCTCAATGTCATGGCAGTTGTATGCCGTTTCATCGGCCAGGCTGACGATCTGGGTCTCCAACGATGGCATCTGCTGGACAAGGAATTCCCCTATCAACTCCTCGGGAGCGCGATCGTAAACAGTTGAGTGCCTGATGATTCCCTCACGGGTCTCGTAAGTGAGATTAAGACCCGGAAAATCGGGGTACCTGGCCTCGAGAAGATCAACTACCCGCAATGACTGCAGGTTGTGCTCGAACCCCCCATAGTTTTCCATCGCCTCATGGAGGGCCTGTTCCCCTGCGTGACCGAAGGGGGTATGTCCCAAGTCGTGAGCCAATGCCACAGCGCCGGTCAGATCTTCATTCGCACCAAGGTACTGGGCTATGCTCCTTGCGATCTGGGCCACTTCCAGCGTGTGCGTCAACCTGGTTCTGTAGTGATCGCCCTCGTAGTAAGCGAAGACCTGTGTCTTGTACTCGAGCCTCCGGAAGGCCCGAGAATGAATGATTCTGTCCTTGTCTCGCTGGTATGCCGTTCTGTAAGGGCATTCCTCTTCCCGGTGCGCTCTCCCGCGACTTCTTTCGGAAAGGAGTGCGTACGGGGCTAGATAGGACCTCTCTCTCTCTTCTTGAACCGAACGCTTGATGATCACTGGACGTTCTCGTATGAATCGACGGGTCGGGAAATTCAAGAGCGGCCTCGGCCGCTCAACTCTGGGGCGGCCTCATTTTGGCGGCCCAGGCAGCACAAGATTCACAAGCATTGCAAAAAAAAGGATAATCCCCAAAGACGCAGCAGCCCACAGGAACATTTTGAACCCCTTTCCCATGGACCTGCGCTGCGGCGCGTCAGGATCTCCTTCGGCAGGGAAGCGAAAGTCCGAAGGGACTTGAAGATCCGCGACGCGCTGCGTGTCCGGGGCGACCGTGTCGGAGGGTTCGCGGTATTCGTGTCGATCGCGCGTTTGCGCAGCGGCTTCGACACCGTCCTCGTTCGGGTCGTACGAGGTCAATCCGATGCCCCGGCAAGAGGGACAGCGGACCTTGACCTTCTTCCCGGACGGAAGAGCCTTTTCGTCCACCCTCATCTTGCCGCCGCAATAGGAACACCTGAGAATCATGGTCATGGTAGATCTTTGGTCAAAGCTACGCCGCGCGGGCTGCGTTCGTCCCGCCTGGGTCAGTGCCGGAACAACGTCTTGCCCATCCTCTCGGGGTTGCCACACAGATTGCCGGGAGTCCCCATAAGTGTGCGCCCAAAGGCAACACCATCGTAGGCTCTGCCTTACATACTGTCAACTGCCGTGGCCGGTTCACAACCTTCAACCTTTGCCCCTGATCTTCCTAGAGCAGACTCGAAATCCATGAACAGAAGAGTTCCACCGACAACCGCCGCAGGGATCAGCAGGAAATTCAAGACCGGAACAGAGGCCACAACAACGTTTCCCAGTCCGAAACCGATGCAAGGTTTGAGGCGAGACCGCATGAATCGCATTTTCTCCTTGAAAGAGAACCGTCTCCTGTCCATGGGACAACCCAGATACTCATACGCAAGAAAGAACGCGGACAGCAAGACAGTTGCCGTCATGTGAACCGCTCCGCCCACCACGGGGATAAGCCACAAGGCCAACGCAAGCAGCAACAAGCCCAGATAGATGCCCAGGACAACCACGGAGTGACCGATCCCGCGCGCGGAGTCTCTGATCAGTCGGAGCAAAGAAAACGGCGTTTCCGTAACTTTTCCGGTGATCAACTGCTCGGTCTTCTCCGAAATCAGGTCGTTGAACGGCGCCGCTATGGTGGTTGCAACTAAAGTGAACACGAAACAGCTAACAATGAGCAGAAACAGTCCGAGAATGACGGCGAGAATGTAATAGATGACAACCCAATGGGTTTGGTCGCCCATAAATCTGCCGATCAACGCGGTCAAGTAACTGAACGCGAGGTAGCAGCATATCCCGAGCAGAACGGCTCCGATCAACAAAGGCGCTGCGGCGAACTTCCAAAGCACGGGATGCTTCAGCAAGAAAGCCGCGCCCCTGAGCACATAGAGCGGCGAAGAGACTACTTTCCTGTCAAACACACTCGGCTCATTGGATACTGCCTGAGTCATGCTCCCTCGCCGTGGGAATTGCTTTGATGATCCCGGAAGTTACCGTTCCTCCCGGCTGATCGTGTCCGGATGCATTCAGCGGGGGCCCTTGAGCATATTCACCACTTCGCCGTCTTCGGGAAAGCGACCCAGTTTCTTCTTGGAAAACAAGAGCTTCCCGTCGTATTCAATCTCGAACACTCCCCCGGACCCTCGAACAAGATCCGATTGCAGTCCCAGTTCCCGCTGCAACTCTTCCGCCAACCTGGCGGCCCTGGGCTGGTAGTTTCACTCACCGCAGTACGTAATCTTGCAGACTTCCATGGCTTTTGCCGACCTCCGAGTTCAAATCATTGGTCACGCGGGATTATATTCTGTCAAGTAGTGCCTTTCAAGCTTCAGGTTCCGCACGATTCGGGGCCGCATCAGCAATCGTCCCAAAAAGATCGTCATATCTCCAGGATAAATTCCGGCGCGGAGGGCGAACAATCGCATGAACAGTGGGAGATTCTTGCGGGTCCGGTCCACTTTGCGTGGGGAGGAGTGGCGGTCGGAACAGCGCACCTACAATACGCCGGCGCAACCTTCGGACACTTAGCGGTGTTGGAAGTGGAAATCTCACCTCTTGACTTCTTTCCGGAGCAGCACTATAATAAACATTGAATTTCTTTATCATTGTAATGGATTTGGTGCCGGTTTGAGCACCGCCTTTCAGTGTATGGTCAGGGGGTGACGAGGGAGAATGCTATGGAGTATACGGACGCCCAAGCCTGGTTAGAGGCCCATGATGTCATTGAATGCAAGCCTCTAAAGGGCAGGTGGACCCGCGAGACATGTCTTGAAATTTCCAAACGGGGACGTAAGACTCCCAGGAATGCCAAAGGGCACGGCGCCGGTTTTTCGTTCAGAACCCTTCCCTGCGCCAACTGCCCTATACTTGCTGCTTTGGAGAAATAGACGCGCCGCGTAACCGGATGTTCTCTCCGAGGGCAAACAACTGCAATGATCGCGGGCAGTTGAAAGGAGAAGCTTGGTCATGTTCCGAGCCTCCCGAGGTTGTTCCGTGCGCGGCCTGGGCCCTACGGCGCCTGCCCGCACAGGCGGGATTCCGGGCTGCACGGTCCGGGACTGGCGATCCCCAGTGCAGGCAAGAGTATTCACCAACAGGGTTTCGGAAATAGGATGTCGCATATCTTGGGGCGTATGGCTCTCGAAGCTTAGGGATTGTCAAGCAATAAGGTGGGTATGTTGGTAGGGGCGGACCCACGTATCCGCCCTCTTCGGCGGTTCCGAATTCTTTTGGGGCAGACACGCAGGTCTGCCCCTACCCTCGGTTCGGCTGTCGTTTGCATCGTTTATTTCGTGACAGGCCCTTAGAGTTTCCCGTCAGCGGCCATCTGCATGTAATCCGCGTTAAACCTGAGCTTCACGTTCTTCTTGTCACCGATGACCACTGCGCCGGGGAATTCGATACCCACCGCATCCTTGGATTGCGCGGCCTGCCCGAACAGCCCGTGCTGGAAGCAGAAAGTGCGCACATATTCCATCGTCTCGACGAGCTTCTTGCTCCGTGCAAACTTAGCGGCATCCGCGGGGTCAAAAAACATCATAGTAGTGCGAAGTTGGGCTCTGAATTCCGCCTCGGTCCCGCCGGCGAACTTGGCCATATACCGGATGGCTTCGTCGGCCTGCTTGCTCTTGCCGGACATGAGCTGCATCGTCTCATACCAGGCGCCTGCAAGAGCCTTTTTCAGGGAGTCCGGAGAACTGGTGCGCACCACCATCAGGTCGATGATCTCCCCGGGGATCATGCTGGAGTCGAAGATAAGATTCGCTCCCTGAACGTTTCTACACTGAAGAAGCGGCGGGTTCCAGGTTACCGCCGCGCCGTTCGGATCAGCCGCGAAAACTGCGGCGATGTCCGAGTCGGAAGTATTGACAAGAGTCAGGTCCTTTTCGGTCATGCCGTTCATTGTGAGAGCACGGGCAAGCAGGTAATGCGAAACCGACAGTTCCACCAGCTTCAGATCTCTGCCCTTGAGGTCCGTCACTTTGGACCCCTTCTTCATTACTATGCCGTCATTGCCGTTGGAGAAGTCGCCGACCACTATTGCGGATGAGTCCACTCCGCCCACAGCCGGGATCGTGAGAGCGTCCATGTTCGTCATGACGCAGCCGTCGAAGCTGCCGGCAGTGTAGAGATTGATGGATTCCACATAGTCATTGATAAGCACCAAGTCTATTTCGATGCCGTACTTGTCAGCCCATTTCTTTAGGGCCCCTTTGTGGTTGGCAAGCTCCCACGGTTCCCAGCCGGTATAATGGGACCACGCGATGCGGAATTTCGTCTGGGCCGACGCGGGATTCATCGTCAGGCACCAAACGGCGACCACAAGCAGAGCCAATAGAGCGACGCGCTTCATCGACGGTACCTCCATCATCGCGGCTCGTATTCCAGCCGCAGGTTTTGTCCGGTTTTTTAGGGGCGACATGAGTCGCCATGACATTCCCGAGAGCCCATTCCCATATAATATCTCTCCTGGAACGGCTTTCATCCTTGTTGTTTGGTCATCTTCCCTGCCGCTTCCCGCAGACGATCCACGGAGATCTCCGTATCCACATCCGTAAAACGATCGCCGGCGCACGCCGCGGCCAAGTCTGCCGCTGCCTCTTCGATTTGGGTCAGGGCTTCTTCATTTTTCGTCAACAGGTGATTTATCTTCTGCAACTGTTCTTCCCGCAAATTCAGTCTTTTCTTGAGGGTCTCCACTTCTCTCGTGTCCGCCTTAGTCGGCTTCTTGATTTTGGAAAGCTTTCTCAGCCGATCGTACACGTAAGGGACGTCAATACCGGCCACGCTATCCAGCAAGCCGAGAACCTGATTCAGATTATCCAGCACGCCTAGATATACCTGTTCCGAAGCTCCCCAGACGCGGCCCAAGTCAAGGTCTCCGCTACCGATTTTCCTGTCAAGGAGTGCCGTGATCCCCTTGTACTTGTCTTTGATCTTCTCGAACTGGGCAACAGCCTGTTGCGCGTGTTCTTCCGCTCCCTGAAGCCCGATGTACCTCTTCAGACCCTCCTGAAGATCCCGGAGCGTTCTCTCTTCCCGTTCGGCCCTCTCTTTGACGAGCGTCTGAACATACTTTTCTCCCAGGACCTTGTCCCTGAAGAAGAAGTTTACGATCAGGCCGGTGATCCCGAAGAGGAGCAACCCGGCCGAAACAGGCAACATGATCGGCACGCCCAGAAGCAGCCATCCCAATCCGCTCAACACACCGAGAACCCATGGATAGAGCGTTGCGGGATGAGTCAGCGCTTCACTGAGCACCGCGTTTCGGACCGCTTCCTTCGAGAATTCGGCAAGCTTGGGGGGGCCGGAAGGGTCTTCGGCCATGTGTCTCTCCTCATCTGGGCCAAAGAGTTAACTCTGACACTGCGACTCGGCACACCGCTTGTCCATGTCTTCGGCGTCAAGAAAAGGGGTTCGGAATATGCCGGCATCAGTATTCCTCGCGAACCAGGACCGTCTCGACCCTGGGCAGCCTGTACTGCCATGATCTTTCGGATTCTCCAGGCCGCTTGGGGAGCGGTTGGGTTCCGCCGTAGCCCACGGCCTTGATTCTGTTCGGATCCACATTGTAGGTGACCGTCATGTATCTTGCCACCGCGGCAGCGCGCTCCTGAGAAAGCCTGGTGTTCTCGTCCGGATCGCCTCTTGTTCCGGTGTGTCCCCTGATGACCACCCTGAAATTCGGATAGTGTTTCAGAAGCTCAACAGCCCTGTCCACGACCTCTTTGCCCAGCATATCCAGTTCTGCGGTTCCATGTCGAAATACTATGGGCTCAACCTTCAGAGTCCCCACTTCCCGCAGTTTGTTCCAATCGTCATCGGACAAATGTGCGAAACGGGCCTCCATGGAGTCCGCAGGGGTCGAGGTCTTCGTGCTTGGCGGAGGAGACGTGAATCCGGGGACTCCCTTGACGAACAGGTCCTCCAGATAGGCGCTGTAAGTGAGTCGGTACGGATCTTCGTCCGGAATTGGATCAGAGGCGAAGTCTCCGGCATTCACAAGTATCCTGGAAGTAGACTGGATGGTTCTCACAAGTCCGTCGTCCGCATGTCCACCCGGCGGAGCAATCCCGAACCATTTCTCGCAGTTGGCTGTGAGATTCAGCCACTTGACCCCTTTCAACATGGAATCTATGGATTGCGCCGGCAGCCCCGTTTCCTTTTCCACGTGCTCCCGGAGAAGCTGCGGGTTGTCCTGGTATTTCTTGAGCACCCTGAAATAGAGGGAGAGCATCAGTTTCACGGCCTGGGGATTCTCTTTGGAAAACTGCCTGTTGACCAGCAGTATGTCCACAATTAGTTTCTCCGTGTCCTCGGTCCCTATGATCTTCTTTATCCCTGGATGCGACAGTGCCCGACTGACGTCGGGCTCCCAGAGGATCGCCACATCCGTCTTGCCTGCCAGAAGCTTCTTGAGAGCTTCTTCTGAGTTCTTGGTCTCGATGAGAAGAGGTCCCGGCGGAGGAACAAGTTCCGGTACATCGAAATGGTAGGCGGTTGCCTTGGCAAGGTGATGGCTCGGGCTTCCCGGAGCAAAGGCCACTATGGCGTCGGCCCTGCCCTTGAGCGCATTGAGGCTGTCGATTCTGTCCGCCCGGGCCACGATTGCGTCACCCCCTTTGGACTCGTCGATAACCATAATGATTATACCCGGAAACCCGAGCTTGGCGGCGTTCAGGATGTACGAATCCACCGTGGCTACGGCGAAGTCGATTTCTCCATCGGCCAGCCGCTTCATTCGTTTGGCGTAATCGGCGCCGTCGTCCTCCCACACGAGGTTCCACCCTGACTGGTGCATTTGTTTTCGCATTTCGGGCGAACGAAACACGAAATACCCGATCCAGTTGTCCAGGACCAGCCTGATCTTGCCATGGGTGCGTCCCGCGTCGCTGGTCTTCTTTTGGAACGAGTCCATATATCGCGGCAACCACAACCAAAGGCCGAGAATTGCAGTCATTCCCACCAGAAGCAGAAGAATCGCGCCGATCACCCTTTTCTTCATCTCATGTCTCCCAGACCGGTTTTCGGACTGCACCAAGCGGAGCGGAGCCGCCGGAGTGAATCAAGAGCCATCTCCCACCGCTGCTATTGCTTGAAGTCGGTCACGTCGAATGTCTCGGCCTCAGCCAGCACCTCCTGAAGTCCTCGGCGCAGCTCAGCGGGATTGTCCGCAGTCCTGTATATGGTTCGGCCGCGCTGATTCAGGCTGTGATTCTCACCGATACAGAACCCGATGGTATGGATCACGATGGGCGTGCCGGAGAGAATGGTCTTTGTCCATGTGTTCAATCTATCGGGGTCGGTTGCCTTACCGTCGGTGACCACGACGAGGATGTACTCGCCATAGCCGAGCTGGTGTCGGCCCTGCTCGGTCAACATGTGGTACGCCTGTTCCACTGCCGCTCCAAGGGGCGTCTGGCCGTAAGGTTTGATCGAATCCACCAACTGCATGAACTTGTGCCGATTGTGAGCACTGAGAGGCAACTTTGCCCAGCCGTTGTTGAAGAACGCCACCAGACCGATGTTCGCATCCTGGGGTACGCTCTTGGACCATTCTTTTACGGCCATCTTGGCAACTTCAATCTTGGTCTTGCCGCCCGCGCAATCGGTTTCCACCATGCTGCCGGATCCGTCGAAGATCAGTAGGAAATTCTTGGCTGTCAGATTGTCTGAAAGCGCGATGTCCTTGTCCTGTTCCGCGGCAAAAGGCCATGGAGTCCGGAGCGGCATTTGGGCGGGTTTGGTGCTCTGGCGCCCCGGCGCCGGAGTCTTGACCGGCTTGGGCGGAACGTGACCGGACTTTGTGTCACAGCCTGAAAGGCCGCTCAGGAGAAGGCATACCCCCATCATGAGCGAAAGAAAGGTTTTCATGGTGAACCTCCTTCCGTGTTGTCATTCAAGCGGCCTGAAAACCGATTCCTCAGCTTCTACCTGGATGATCCGGAAAACTACGCGCATATTGGACAGCCACTGTTCCTGGGTCTTGGGAGGGCAAGGCTCTCCCCCGCAAATACCCGTCTTGGGCTGGCCAAGTCCGTGCCCCACCACAGTGAACTGGGTGGGGTCGAGGTTCACTCCTTTAGACCTGGCATATTCCATTATGCTGTCTCTTACTCGAGTGCTCCTGGTGAGACTCAAGTTCTTGGCTGCCTGAATGATCTGCTTGAGCACGATTTCGGGAGCAGCTCCTTTCTTCTTGTGAAGGTAGCCCATAGGATCGCTGTGGCCCTCCACAATGATGACCGCGCCTCCGTAGGTCGAGGCCAGTTCCACAACCTTGTTGAACTCGTCCGTGTACATGTCTGCGGAGAAGGTGTTCTGATTCGGTTTGAAGTAGATCTCGAACGAGAACAGTTCTCCCTCTTTCAGAGTTCCCATGGCTCGTTTCTTCTCCACTACTCTCGCCACTTCTTCGGACTTGAACTTGGGGGCCTGAACGGAGTCGATTCCAGCGAGACCCGCTCTGAGCTTGTCGTATTCCCACTTGGCCTGCTCCAGGGCAACAGGCCTGGCCAGGATGTTGATGCTCACTAGAGTGGATTGGATGTCAGAGGTAAGGTTGGCGAAGTTCCGCGGCCAATTGGGATCGCCAAAGAATTTCACGTTCCCCGCAAAGCCCACATACTCGCAATCCCTGTAAAGGGATTCAGCGTCTCCAGTTGCTTGGGGGCTGTCCAGCAGAATCTCGGCGGATGCGGAGATCATCTGCTTGAACTCATTGAGTCTCTTCTCCTTGTTTTTGAACAATTTCCCAAGCTCCTGTTCGGCCATGAGCAGGCAATGAACGAAGTCTCGGACCTTGTCTCTGTTGGCGTTGAAATAGTCGGACCTCACCGCATACACGTCCGCGATAATCCTGCTGGCAGTCTTTGTTGACATGAGAATGGTCGCGCCTCTTACGGAGCCTTCCGCTCCGGTGCCCACAGTCCCGTTGGAAGTGAGCATCAGGCCGTCGGGAATGATCACGAAGGCTGCGTCCACGTCGTTCTCATGGAGTGCCTCGCTGGGAGTGCTCTTTGTTCCTGTGAGGTCGCCGGTCCACCGGATTCGGACATCCTTCATGGAAAGGCCGGCATCCTTGAGGGCCTTTCCGAGGTAGTCCACGTGCGGGCCGTAAGCCTGAAGCGCGATGGTCTTTCCTTTCAGATCGCGGACCGTCTTGATGCCCTGCTTCACTACGAGGCAATCTCCGCCGGCAGACCATGTCATCTGGTAGACTATCACCGGCCTGGTCCTCGGGTCACCGGACAGCACCTCCGCGGCCATATTGATCATGGCCATCGTGCCGCGCAGGTACGGCATCTGGCCGCTCATGAAAAGCTCGACCTGCTTCTTGAAATCGTCCATGCGAACAAGCTGAAACTTGAGCCCCCTTTTTCCGAACATGCTGCCGGGCTTAGTGACTGCAGCATTCCCATTTGCCAGAATGGTGGCCATATCGCCGCCCCATGTGATTAGCGGCAGTTGCGTCGGCTCGCCTGTTCTGACGTCCCCCACTTGAACCCGAACAACATCCGAAAGGGGCTTAACCTCCACATACTGCTGTGCCGCCCGGCAGGCGCCGAAAGCGAGACCCGCCAAAAGTGCCGCTACAACCACCAATCCCAGAGTTCTCATTCCGAGTTTCCTCCTTCTTGCCGGTGTTTTGCCGACCATTGAAACAGGACTGTGTTTCCCCGAACTTGTGACCGTTTCTCAATCCATGAACATTGTCGCCCGTCCCGGCGTGCCGGATCTGAGGATCGATGTCGTTTGTTGCAATTCGTTGCCATGGTGGATACGGGACCGGAACCGTACAGTCCGTTGCCGGCCCGATTGACAAAAGCGGACCTGCGTGTCTCCCTGCCGTAAGGGTTGCACCGAGGCAAACCGCGGACGGCTGGTTCCGCCGTTTATTACATCACTTGGACAGCGGTTGGAGCAGAAAGTTGCACGCACGTAGAAGGCAGACAGCCAAGTCCGCCCGTACGCAAGGACCCCGCGGCTATCTTGCCGCGGCCATTATGACCCGGTTCGCAGGCCAGCTCCTATGCCTCCTCCGCGTCCTGTACCCGGGCAATGTGGTGATTCTCCAGTTGATGGCGAATGATAAAGGCAGAGACTCCAAATTCTGCGGCCACTTCTTCGGTTTGCTCCCAAGTGATGATGGGAGTCCGGACCAGGGTTCGTAACGCCGACGCGGGCGCCAGCAGTTCTGCTGCGAATGCGCGATTTCGCCTCTGTTGCTCAGTTCCGGCCTCGGTAATCAACGCGCTCCGCAGAGTCGGTGAGCACAGGTATTCAAAAAGGGCCCGACAGAAATGAAACAGATTGGATGCCGGAAGTGCCTCCCGCAGAACGAATGCCGGACTGGCCTTGTCGTTTATCCCCATCAATGCAATGAAGGGCATGTCGCGACTATGGAATTTGGTCAGAGCTTTGGAAAGATGCTCTTCGGTTGTTCCGACAGCGTCAGCAACGTCCTTGATCGACTTCAAAGGCATCCCGTCCAAATGAAGCCTCCTGCGAAGCTCTTCGGCGAAGGAATAGCCTTGTTCCCAGGGCAGGTTTCCGAAAGGCCGAGGCCACGTCTCTGCCGCTTGACGAAGCTCTTTGAGCGATGCCAGGTTTGCCGTATTGTTCCTTGCCTGCGCAAGCGCATCGCATATCTCTTGTGCCTGTGCAATCAACTCCCATCTGCGAGCGGCTCGGAAGAACTCGGGTGCAATTTCTTCCGGGAGTCGTTGCCCAGCTTCCCTTATTTGTTCTTGTTGACTGCCGTCCAGCGAGTACGGATCCAATCCAAGCGATCCTGCGTACCTACAGAATTCTCTTTCCTCTTGATCCGCGGATCGAATAGCCTCCCAGTCCTGTTGAAGCAAAGTATCAGTGATTCCATGGGCATCCAATCGGCTCACAACCGCGTTAATCAACGACGAAAGCCCTCGTCTCACAGACCTTGTATCGGTCCGGAATTTACCGCGGCCGATGAACTCCATACGATGAGCCTGCAGCCGTTCAGGGGACCACGACAGCAACACGGTGGCGCCTGTGGGTTGCATTCGAAGTGGCGGAAGAGCATACCCTTCGCGAGCACTGGCAAGTGAATGTCGAGTCTCGTAACCGGGGCGGTCGGCAGGCAGGGCCGGCTCCGGCTCATTCCAGAGAGGCCACCAGTCCGCAACCAACCATTCCGCAAGCGGATATAGCGGCAGATAGACGTCGTCTCGTACAGTCTTCGACTGCTCGTGGTACGCCCGAGTCACGGGATGGCCGTTCACAAGGATTCGGAGCCGACCCCACGTGGCTCTTAGTTCAGGCCCTTTTGCGCCCAGTGGGTCCAGCCAATCGAAATCAATGACAAAGTCAGTCATATAGCGGATCCAGGCCCTCAGGCCATTCCGTCTCATTCAGGGGATAGCCCTTGTATTCCCCGAGTTCTCTATTCACCAGCCGCGCCTCATAAACGAGACTGCCCTCCTTGTGCCACACGTATCTGGGGAAACCACCTTCCAATATGCCGCCTATGGCTCCACGCCGGATGGCCGCCCTCAACCATTCGGTAACCAGTTCCAGGTCCTGCGACAGACGCTTGTCGCAGATAGAGGCATCGGTTCTCGGCCGTGGAGCCCCGGCAAACGACGACGTGTCTTTGTGCTCCGGACTCCCGACGTAAATGACTCGATCTGCAATTTCGGAAACGTTCAGCTCGGCCCCGGGACGAACCACATGTCGGTGCATAGGCCGTCTGCGTCGTGGCAATCTCATGGTGCGTTCCCCTGCATCCAAAATTTCTGTCCGAATGAATCGGGAATACGGCCTGATGTGAAACCGGCTGCTCTACAGAAAAATCGGACATTTCTTCCGGCCACGGTTGCAGGACTTGGTTGGCATCGACGCAAGTCCTCAAGACTTCTAGCATGTCAGAGACATCCATTGCAAGCCTCTCTCTCAGATGCCTGTTTTCTTCCCCAGCAAATTACGGCAGATCACGGGAAGCGGGGGCAGTTTCCCAAGAACGACTTTCTGTATTATGCTGTCTATAGAATGCATGGATCAGGGAGCGGACTGAACCGAAGAGTTTGAGCCTTCGGCCGGTTCCCGTACCAGGAGATGAAACCATGGCAGGAACCAAGCCGTATGAAATGATAAAGATCGACGACGCCCGCTGGGAAATTCCCCGCACCGGAATGATGCGGGTTCCCGGTCGGATCTATACCGATGAGAGGATTCTGCCCTCCATAGAGGGCGACAACAGCCCGGACCAGGTGTACAACGTTGCCCACCTGCCAGGAATTCTGGGCCGCTCTCTGGCCATGCCGGATGTTCACTGGGGCTATGGCTTCCCCATTGGCGGAGTCGCGGCGTTTGACTTGGAAGAGGGCGTTATTTCTCCAGGCGGAGTCGGATACGACATCAATTGCGGCGTACGCCTTGCTCTTACCGGCCTGAACAGAGCCGGAGTCGCCGAGAAAATCAGGGATCTTGTGGACGCGCTGTTTGCCGCGGTACCCTGCGGTGTGGGTTCACGTGGAGGGATCAAACTGGATAAGCAGGAGATGGCGAAGGCTGTCCGTACAGGGGCCGGATGGGCAGTGGGACAGGGGATGGGGCAGGCGTCCGATCTGGAACGCACGGAGGACAGGGGGGCTCTGCCAGGTGCCGACTGGGGCGCGGTCAGCGACCGGGCCTACGAACGAGGCAAAGACCAGCTCGGAACTCTTGGAAGCGGCAACCATTTTCTTGAGATCGGGTACGTGGACGAGATTTTCGATCCTGATACCGCCCGGTCGTGGGGGCTGGAGCAAGATCAGGTCACGCTGATGATTCATTCGGGTTCCAGGGGATTCGGTTACCAGATCTGCGACGAGTTCCTCGCGCTAATGGTGAAGAGCGTCCACAAGGAGGGGCTCCAACTGCCGGACAGGCAGCTTGCATGCACTCGGCTTACATCCGATCTTGCAAAGGAGTATCTTGGGGCGATGGCGGCCGCGGCGAACTTCGCTTTTGCCAACAGGCAGATACTGATGCACCTGGCCGGGACGGCATGGAAGAAAGCAATGAGGATCTCTCCCCGGGATTTGAACCTTCGGCTGCTCTACGACGTGTGCCACAATATAGCCAAGATGGAAACCCACACCGTGGACGGCCGCAAACGAAAGGTCTGTGTTCATCGAAAAGGGGCAACTCGTGCGTTTCCGCCGGGCCATCCGGACCTGCCGGGGATTTTCAGCCACACAGGCCAGCCGGTCCTGATTCCCGGAGACATGGGAAGGGCGTCATACGTGCTCGCCGGAGCGGCCGGGTCAATGGAAGAGACCTTCGGGTCAGCATGCCACGGAGCAGGCCGTGTGCTTTCTCGCAACGAGGCGATTCGCAAGACCAAAGGAAGATCCGTGGAAAGAGAACTACAGGACATAAACATCTATCCTCGATCAAGAGGCGGCAAAACTCTCAGGGAGGAAGTCCCCGAGGCATATAAGGATGTCAGCCACGTCGTTGACGTAGTCCAAAGAGCGGGCCTAGCCAAGAAGGTGGCCAGGATTCGACCTATGGGAGTGGTCAAGGGCTGACTTCCCCCTGACCGGATAATGGCGCGGCATCCGTGAACTTGTGCACTTACGCCAAATGCTTTGACCAATTATCATGTAATGTGCTAGAATACCTTATTCCAAATGGTTTTTTTGGCGGGCGGCAATCAGTTTCAATGCTCTGAAAGGAGTGTGCCATGAGTCGTCTGATGATCCTGGGGCTGGCCGCAGCCCTGATTTGGGCAAACGCAGGGATGGTCTTTGCTCAGAGCGCTTACTGGGACCTCAACGAGACTCGGGATGCCGAGATCACCCCTGATGACTTCAAACGCATATTGCCGGAAACACAAGTCCCGAGTTCTTCCAAGCCATTCCAGATGTATGCTCAACCTGAACCTGAAGAGGAACCGCAGATCGCAACGCCCGACGAGCAACCCCCTCAGCCAACGGTTGCCAGGCCACGCACGCCCCGGTCCCCTACAGACACCCCTCCGCCGAGGGCTACGCCTCCAAGAAGAACACCCGGACCGGCACGATCACAGCCTGCGGCTCCAAGGGGAGATGATGCGCCTCCTGCGCCCGCTGTTGACCAGCCGCCGGCTCCAAGACCGGATACCCCGGGCCGACCGGTTTCGGAACAACCCGACGAGGGAAGCGGCGCCGGACAACCGGTTCCCGCAGTGGCTGATGGAGAGGATGCACCCAAGGTTAAGAAGATGCAATGGGGTCGAGGCGACGTGAAGTCCTCCGACGAGAAACCGAAGCCCAGATGGGGCAAATAGGGCAGGATCGCAAGGGAACGGCATAGGAGGACACGTGCGTCTGAAGTCGGAGACACCGTGGCTCCGAGTGGATCTCGCGTACGAGGCGCCGTAGCGGACCGGCAGTTGCCACGCGCTACAGTCACAGTTTCCCTGGTGGGAATTCATTTGGTGAGTGCGGTCTATATTCCGGCAGGGACCGGCCTCTGTGCCGGTCCTTTGGTGAATGACCGGCAAGATGCCGGTCCTACCCTCATCGGCCGATGTCTGGGTCCCCTGACAGATCGGAATGTGCGACCGTACTTGCGCCGCCGAGTATCTAATCCGGTCGCGCTGGTGGGTTATTCCCTGCGCGCGCCAAGCTGGATTCCCGTATCCTTTTGAAGCCTCATGAGTGCCACTTCAACGTTGTAATCCCGTATGTTCAAACCCTTGGACACCGCCACGATTTCTCCGTCGTCCACGCCGATCTCCATAGCCATGATTTCCTTTGCTTGCTGCAGTCCCGCAAGATTCACAGGAAATCCCGACCAGAGGTTCCAAGACCTGAAGTACACAATCCAGTGCAGCTTGTTGTCCATGATGCGGGTATCGACCAGCCTCATGCATGGCGTTGAACCGTCCTCCCGGTCATAGAAAAAGATGTCCTCCGGCCGTCCCACTTCCATGCACATTCGGTTGGTGCGTCCGCCATGCTTCTTGTAATAGTCGATCACAAACTGCCACGATACCTGCAAGCGCTCGCCATAAGTGTAGTGCTCATCCGGAGCCTTCAATGAGGAAAGCAGGTACGGCATATACTCGGCCAGGTACTTCTCGTCGGCAACCGGCGGAAGATTGAGGTGCTCGGGAATCTGGGGTAGCAGCGGCCGGGCGCCGGGGTGAGCAATGTGAATCATCACCATGTCTAACTCAAGCCGGTCCGCTCCGGGATTGGAACCTGTGTCGACCGTGTACCTGCGGGCTGCCCCGTCAGGCTTGCGCGATTCCTCGATCAAGGTGTAAAGGCATTGGAACCACGCGTCAGGAATGGTAGTTGCTTGAATGAAAACCGGTTTCATGGTGTTCCTCCACTGAATTGCAGCTCCGGCCTAGCGAATGCCGCAGCCGGGGGGCAAGTCCCCAGTTTCGGCAGCGAACAATTTTCCGTTGCCCGTTAACCAGCCAAGGCGATTGAGGGGTTGCGACCGCAGGGTTTGGGGAGGGCCATCAGGAGATAGAGATCGAGTACGTAACCCGACACTGGGTTCCTGTTGCGGACCGATCTGTGCTGGTTGCCTCTGGTGCGCCCGAGACGACTCGAACGTCCGACCTCAACATCCGGAGTGTTGCGCTCTATCCTCCTGAGCTACGGGCGCCTGATTGAAGTCTAGCTCATCCCCGGTGCCCAGTCAACCATGAAGTCCGGGCTGCCGGTGCAGCTTGCGATTCATTGCTCCGGGACGGGCAGGCGAATAGTGAAAGTCGTGCCCTGCCCTTCCTTGCTTTTCACCTCGATGTCTCCCTCGTGGTTCTTGACGATTCCGTAGCTCACCGCCAACCCAAGGCCCATACCTGTGCCTTCGGTGGAATCCTTTGTAGTAAAAAACGGGTCAAAGATCTTGTCGATCATGGCCTCGGGCATGCCGCAACCGGTATCCTGGAAGTCAACCAGGATGCAGTTGTTTTCTCGGTATGTTCGTATGGTAAGAGTGCCGTTTCCCCGCATTGCGTCCACTGCATTGAGGATGATGTTCATGAAGACTTGCTCCATGAGGCTGGGATCTACCAGCACCTCGGGGATTGAGCGATCATAGAGCTTGTCAAGAGTAATGCCGAAAAACCGCTGCTGACTAACGATTATTTCGAGGGTCTGATCGATGACTTCAGCAATGGGTACGGTTCTCCTTTTCATAGGAGTCTCCCGTGCGAATTCGAGAACTCCCTGGACGATCTTGCGTATTCTGGTGGTCTCTCTGACTATGATCTCGAGATCCTTATGCGTTCGGGGATCATCCTTGAATTTCTTTTTCAGGAGCGAGGCAAAGGTGAGCACTCCTGTCAGCGGCTGATTGATCTCGTGAGCTATTCCGGCTGCCAGCTTCCCCAGAGACGAGAGTTTTTCCGATCGCAGGAGCTGGCGTTCCAGTTCCCTCTTCTCCCTGAGATCATGGAAAATGCCTACAGATCCGGCTTCCTTTCTTTCCTCATAGAGAATCGCCGCAGAAAGGCTGACGGGGATTTCGGTCCCGTTCTTGTGAAGAAGCACCATCTCTCTCTTGTTCAGGGTGCCCCGACCACCGAAATCATTCGAGCGAAGATCCTTCATGACCTTCTTGGCTTCGCCGGGCTTATAAAGGGACACGATGTTCATGTTTCCGATCACTTCACTTTTTGTGTAATCAAGCAGTCTTTCCGCAGCAGAGTTGAAGATGACTATTTCCCCTCCCTTTCGTATTGATACGATGGCATCCGGGGAGTTCTCAATGAGGTTCTCTCTGAATCGGTATGACTTTTCCAGCTCCACATTGGCTTCGCGAACCAAGATTTCAAGGTTCTGGGTATATTCCTTAAGCCTTCTCCTTAGGGCTAGCTTTTCTTGGGATTGCTTGAGGGCCGCTGTGAGCAGGTCATCACTCACCGGTTTGGTAAGGAAGTTGGATGCCTCTTTGCGCATGCATTCTATGGCCATGTCCATGTCTCCATGACCGGTGACGATGATCACCTCGCTTTCGGGCTCCATGGCCTTGATTCGTTCCAGGACCTGAAGACCGCTCATCCCGGGCATTCTGACGTCCAGGAGCACGATCATGGGCATTTCCCGGCGAAAGATCTCAAGAGCGGAGGGGCCGTCGCCCGCGGTAAGGACCTGGTAACCATCAAGTTCCAGGGTCATTCGCATCATGTGGCGGATGCTCTCTTCATCGTCAACTATGAGGATCTTCGTCATGGATGTTCTCCGGCGGCACGTCTATCGTGGGAAAGGTCAACCGAAACGTGGCGCCCCGCTTTTCCGTTCCAACCACTTCGATTGTGCCGTCATGTTGCTTGACTATGCTGTAGCTGATGGAAAGCCCGATGCCCGTTCCCTCACCAACTTTCTTGGTGGTGAAGAACGGTTCGAAAATGCGGGTTCTCATCGCGCGCGGAATGCCGGGCCCGTTGTCGGAAACCAGGGCTATCACTTTGTTTTGGCTTGAGAAGGTCCTTATGCTAAGTCTTTTCTGCTTATGCGAGCCATTTCCCGATGATTGGCCTTCCTGGATCAACAGGGCATCCCGGGCATTGATGACGAGATTGATGAACACTTGTTCCAGCATGTTTTCATCACCCCTAATGAAGGGAAGGGTCTCGGCGAGGGAAAGCTCACAAATGATCCCACTTTTCGCGAGTTGGGCTCCCAGCAGAGTGGAAACGCCTTTAATGATCACATCGTTGAGGTTAACAGGGTTCATCCTGACTTCGCTCTTGCGTCCGAAGTCCCTCAGGTGGCCTATAATTCGCGCCGCCCTGTCCACGTTGGCGCCCAGTTCCCTGGCCGTATCGGCAAGTTCCTCCGTCGAAATGCTGCGGCCACGGGATATATTTTTCAGCAAGAAATCCGAGGCGAGCTTGATGACATTGAGGGGCTGATTGAGTTCATGCGCGATCCCGGTGGCCATTTCACCCAGGGTGGCCATCTTTCCGGTCTGAAGGAGGATGGCCTCCCTCTCGAGTTTTTCGGTAACGTCCCAGACTCCCACTATTATTGCCAGCATCCCTTTCCATTGGCTCAGGCGGGCCTGAATGTGAGTCATAAACACGGACCCGTCCTTCCGGTGGTGCTGAAATATTGGCATAGGGTACTCTCTTGGATCAACCATCTGGATACGATCGCCGTGCCTCAGATCTGCTGCACTTGGTCCACCCAGGTCCCAGAAGGTTTTTCCGAGGAGTTCGTCGCGAGTGTACTGGTATTCGTGTTCCGCACGCGCGTTGGCATCCAAGACGTGCATATCGTCAGCGTCCAGGACGAACAGGGGAATGGGTGCGTTATCAAAGAGAAAGCGGTACTTTGCTTCCGATTCTCGCAGATGGGCTTCCGACGCCCTCAGATGAGCCAGCATCCTGTAAAAGGAGGTTTTCAGCCGGGTAATCTCATCACCTGACGGGGGGGAGGCTTCCCCTGCGCTCTTCAGAGCTTCGAACTCGCCCGATGGACCGTGCAAAAGCTTCTCGCCTGCTTCCCTGCTAATCTCATCCGCCCGATTGGTGAGTTCCATGAGCGGCCCGGAAATCCTCTTCGAAATGATTTCGACGAAAATCCAGCTCACTGCTACCACAACGACGCTTGCCAGCATATGCAGGGTTTTCAGCCGGGTGATGACCTCAGGGTCTCCTCTGATCCACGGGAAAACAGCTATCTGAAGTATGGCAGCAATCGTGATGACTCCTCCCACCAAGACCAGCAGAGTGCTAATGAGTATCCGATTCTTGAAGGAAAACTGACGCGTCCACCCGGCGGCTGCGTGCTTCATGGCTTCATGGGCCAGTTCTTCCATTCCGTTGACCGCGTGATCTTGCCGGACGTCTTGTACCGAATTGGTGGGGGAGGCATCTCTCACCATGGTCATACTCTCCCGTTTGTCTATTGGAAAACCCGTTCGAGCGTCCTCCTCGCCAATTCCCGGCGCAGCACCTCACTGGTCGGAGCATCGACAGGTCACTCAAGTCGGCGCTTCAGTTCACTCGGTCACAAATAGCCGTCTTTGTCAAAGAAGTCCCAAAGATCGTCGCGCAGCGCCTCGTATTCATCCTTGACGTCTTCATAGGAACGAGCGTTTTCGATGGCCGAGGCAACCTGCTCTGCAAACCCGTAAAGGAACTTGGTGTCCTCCTCGGTGAACTCCCTCGGTTCGGACGTGTACACCCTCAGCGCGCCGATGACGGTGTTTCGCACGATCATGGGGACGCTGAATATGGAGACGATACCCTCACGAAGAGCTTCCTGGACGTATTGAACCCGGGAGTCCGAAGAGACATCCTTCACCCAGACATGCTTTCCGCTGCGCAGAGTATCCCCAAGACTCGTGGAGGCATCGAGAGGTCCCTTTTCCACGTAGTCCCTGCTCAAGCCGTGGTGGGCGTAAACTCTCAGCTTTTCGCGTTTCTTGTCCAAAAGGCTCAGGGTGCTGCCTTTGACCTTCATGACCTTCACTACGCCTTCCACGATCAGGTTCAGCACTTCTTTCAGATTCAACGTGGACGAGATCGCGTTCTTGACTTCTTCAAACGTGTCTTCTCTGTACCGGCGCTCAAATCGTTTTCGCCTTTCGGCCATAACCTTGTCCACCAGCTCCGTTAGCTGCTCGGGGGTGAACGGCTTCTTGATGTAGTCCACTGCTCCCAGCTTCATCGCCTTAACTGCGGAATCCACTGTTGAGTATCCGGTGAGCATGATCATGGACAGATCAGGATCAACCTCCGAGAGGGTCTCCATCGCCTCGATCCCGTCCATGCCGGGCATTTTCATGTCCGTGATGAGGATGTCGAAACCGCCTTCCTTGATGATTTCAACGGCATCGCTTCCCCGCTGACTGGTCCGCACCTCGTATTCTTCCTCCAGGACTCGGCTGACGCTATCCAAAACGATTTGCTCGTCGTCCAGGACCAGAATCTTGCCCTTTTTCTTTTCCATGTTGACACTCTCCCGGCTTGGAAATGCCTGTCACAGAAGTCAGGCTGATAAACGCATGTGAACTCTATGGCCGACAATGGGCCCAACTGATTCGGGGGGCCGTGTCAAGAAGATCGCGCGCTTCGGGCCGTCTATTCCTTAGCCGGTCCGGGAATTCCTTTTGGCAGATGCTTTTTTATGCCTTCAATGTCGCTGCGGACCCTCTCGTACGCCATGGCGTTTTCAATGGCTCTTCCACTCTGTTCGGCGAACTTGAGCAGAATCTCCATCTCATCTTCATGAAAAGAGGATCTATCCCCGCTGTATAGTCTCATTACCCCAAGCATTGTATCCTTGACCTTAAGCGGAACGGACAGAATGGCAACTATGCCTTCCTTTCGGGCTTCCTGGGGGTACTGCAGTCTGGCGTCGAAGTCCGATTGGCCAATGAGCAAGGGCTTGTCCGACTTCAGCACTTCAGAAACACTCTGATTGGCCATAACCACGCCTTTTGACAGGTATTCCTGGCTCAGGCCCGTCGAAGCCATCAGTTCCAGGGATTGATCCTTCTTGTGAAAAACGTACAGGGCGCTTCCCTTAAGCTTCAGCAAACGCACAACGCTCTTGCAGGCCAGGCTGAGAATCTCTTTCAAATCGAGGCTGGACTTTATGGCCTTCTCGGCCTCCGAGTAAGTCTGCTCGATCTCCCTGTCTCGCCGGGACTTGTACACACGGCCAAGCGCTCTGTCCACCACCTCCAGGAGTTCCTCGGGAGTAAACGGTTTGGGCAGGTAATCCAAGGCCCCGAGTTTCATCGACTCAACCGCCGACTCAACCGTGGCAAAACCGGTGAACATGACTACCCCGCAGTCCGGGTGATCACTGGCTACCTTCTCGACAGCTCTCATTCCGCTCTCATCGGGCATCATCAAATCGGTGAGAACGAGGTCGTAGGATTCTTGGCCCAGCTTTTCCAGCGCTTCGGCAACGCGCAACGCCGAATCCACCTTGAACCCTTCGTCTTCGAGAATTCTGCCCACACTGTCATGAACGATTTGCTCGTCGTCAATGACCAACACGGTGGCTTTGGGTTGTCGCCTACCGTTCATCTGAACCTCCTTGTATTACGCAACATGTTGACCGGACGTCGCCTGAACCTGAAGCGCGAAACGGCCTGGAGTGTTCCTTGCTCTTCCTAGGATCGCTAAGCCGGGGACCTGCCGGCGCCGGTCAGCTTGACCCGGCAGATCGTGGTGTTTTCCTGAAACAGCCTGTAAACCCCGAGATCCGGGAAATTGGTGGGGACAAACACCATCCCCGGCGCCACATTGTCCGACGGCCTGGCCGTTGCCGAGAAGGAATCCACCGACGAACTGACCTTCACCTGGTCACCTTCTCTAAGACCGAGCCTTGCTGCGTCTTCGGAATTGATCTCCACGTATCCCTCGGGGCAGAGTTGTAAAAGATTTCCGGATCGAGTCGAGACGGTCCCGAAATGGTACCTGCACCTGCCGGCAATCATCTCGAAGGGATAAGTCTCTGCATCAGGGGCAGCCGGAGCCTCCATGGTTCTTACGGGGGCAAAGGAGTACGGTTTTCCGCGGCGCACGGATCGTGTGGGTTCACCAAACGGATGGGCAATCACTCCGTCACCCTCCAAATCGCGCAATCTAAGTCCTCGATAGGACGGAATGGTCAGGGCCATCTCCCTGAACACGTCTTCCCATTTGAAAAAGCCCATGGTGCGCCCCAGGCCGCGGGCCACCTCCTCCAGGATGCTCCAATCAGGTCTGGATTGGCCCGCCGGAGGCAATGCCTGTGCCAATTTCTGGATGCGATGTTCCACGTTGGTGACAGTCCCCTCTCTTTCTGCAAAAGAGGCCGCGGGGAACACGCAGTCGGCCTTGGCCGACGTCGCGCTGGGAAACAAATCCTGAACCACTACCAATTCGGCTCCGGCCAGGGCCGATGCCAAGCGACCAGCGTTAGGGTAATCGGTCACGGGATCCGCTCCTGCTATATACACCGCCCGAACTTCCCCGGTCTCGAGCCCTCTGACCATTTCCGGAACCGTCTTGCCTCTCGTGTAAGGCAGATCGGTCTTCCAAACTCCCTCAAAGTCTTCTCTGGCCGACGCTATGTCCTGGTACCCGGGCAAGTATTCCGGCATCACCCCCATGTCGCACAAGCCAAGGATGTTGCCCTTCTCGAATATGGGATAGATTCCCGCATTAGGACGGCCTATATTGCCCGTGATAATCGCCAGGTTGGCGAGGTTCATGGCGCACTGGAGGCCGTCCTCCTGAAGGATCACATCCCCCCCGAATATGATGCAAGCGTTCTCAGCCTGGGCGAAAACCCTCGCGGCTTCCTCCAGATCCTTCTCCGATACTCCCGTTCTCCTTAGAATGCCCTTCAGGGAAATCTTGTCAAGCAGGTTCTTCATGGGCAGGAAGTGAGACACATCGGATTTCACGAACTTCGTGTCCCACAGATCCTGGTCCAGTATTATCTTCATCAGGCCCAGAGCCAGTTCCGTCTCAGAATAGGGGCGCACACGAAGCCGAACCCGGGCAAACCGGTCAAGGCTGATCCTGCGCGAGTTCGCAACGATGAGATTGCTGTCGAATCTGCGCGCCGCTGCTTTGATTTTCCACCCTAGCGCCGGTGTCTCCTCGATTGGATCGATGCCGATCACCAGGATGGCCCCGGTCTGAAGCAACTCCTCGATTGTGTTTGTGGCGCCCTTGATCCCGCAGGTCAGCTCAAAGGCCCGCTGCACTCGAAGCACGCTGAATCGAGCCTCGCTGTCGATGTTGTGTGTGCCGATCACGGACCTGAAGAACTTCTGGAACGCGTAGCAGTCTTCATTGGTCAACCGTGGTGAAGCCAGACCCACCACGCTCTCCGGACCGGATTCCTCGATTATTCTCTTGAGCTTGTCCGCAACGAACTTCGTGGCCTCTTCCCAAGAGACCGGCCTGAGGTTCTCGCCCACGCGCATCAGTGGAGATGCGAGCCGTTGCTCGCTGTGGATGAAATCGTATCCGAATCTGCCCCCCGCGCAGAGAGTACCTCTGTTGTGAGTGTCCAGGCTGGTGGTGACGCGAAATATCCGTTCATCCTTAACGTTGAGTTCCATCCTACAACCCGCGGAACACAGGGGGCATACCGTGGGGACCTTTCGGAGTTCCCAAGCGCGGGCCCAGTGTCTTGAGACCTTGTTGGACATCGCTCCGGACGGACAGGCTTCCACGCATTCCCCGCAGAAGTCGCAGCTCAGTGGCAGGCCATCCTTGGTGTCGATTCGAGCGCCATATCCTGTTCCTCGAAGGGTCAACGCGCTTGCGCCGATTACCTCGTGGCATGCTTTGACACATCTCAGACAACTGATGCAAAGATTCTGATTGTATTCAATGAGCGGCCAGCTCTGAACCGGGGGCATACTTCTCGGGCTGAGCGGGAATTCGGTGCCGTGAATGCCCAGCCTGTGGGTAAGATTCTGGATAGCGCACTCTCCACCGGCCGGACACAAGGGACAGTCCAGGGGATGATCCATCAGGATCAGCTTCATCACCTCTTCCCGCATGGTCCTCAACCGCGTAGTGTTGGTCTTCACGCGCATTCCGTCCTGGGCCACGGTGTTGCACGAGGTCATGGGGCGGTCAATCCCCTCGATCTCCACAACGCACAGTCTGCACGAATCCGACGGGCTGGTCTTCGGGTAGTAGCACAGGGTGGGAATCCAGATCCCTGCCTGAGTGGCAGCTTCCAGGATCGTTGCCCCTTCCCGGGTCGATATGTCAAGGCCATCAATTGTCACAACCGGCATTTTGTCCTCCTTGGCTGGAAACGGCACACAAGGAAAACCGCCAAAGGCATAACCGACAGCCCAGTTCCAGGCCTCTGACGGCATAACGCGCGATTCACGAGCGCCGTGGTCCTGATGCCCTTTGATCACTCGGCGAAACAGGCCATGACCAGATGATAGCATCGCAGGCATCGGCTTGATTCTATGAAGGATTCGGAGCGGGTAAAGGCCGATTCCACTTCCTGGAAGGTGGAAACCCTCTGGCGCATGTCCAGTTTCTTTGGCGGCGAACCAATACCTACTCTTCCTTCGGATCTGGGGGTCACTTTTACCGTGGGGTCTCGTTCCACTTCGGCCAGGATACTCTCCATGAGCTGCTCGTCCGATATGGCACATGTGCCGGTTCCAAGGTATTCGTGAATCGAATGCGCCGCATGCTTTCCACCCGCAACACCGTGAACCACGGTCAGCGGCCCGCTTACCGCGTCACCGGCAGCAAAGACGCCCGGACGTGTGGTCATCATCGTGTAGGGATCCACTTTTATTGTGCCACGGCGGGTTATCTCTATTCTATCGTCAGGAGAAACAAAATCGAGATTGGATTTCTGACCGATCGCCGGTCTCAGCGTGTCTGCCCCCATCTCGAAATGGGACCCCTCCACAGGCAC
>DYLG01000264.1 GCA_020722215.1 Desulfomonile tiedjei | reverse complement strand
GGCCCGAACCAAAAAGGACTCGTTCAATCTCTCAAGGACATGGTCCTCGCGAAAACTTCCCTGATGTATTTGCTCACGGATGAAGACAGGCGCGTCGAAGCAGAGATCAGGCTGCTTGGATCGGCGTTCAAGCCGCCTGTGAAGACTTACGTGTGGTCTTGCACGACCGGGGTGACGCTCGAAGATGAGGTGGTGGTTCCTAATCCGTCCATCATGGGAGCCCTGGATTGGTTTATGGGCATTCAGGAGACCGCGTTTCTCGTGATGAACGACATCCATGTGTTCGTCCAGGACAACCCGCCGGTCATACGAAAGCTGAAGGACGCAGCCAAGAGGATTGAGAACAGTTACAAGGCGATATTCATGGTGGCTCCGATCCTGGAGATCCCCATGGAGATGGCCAGCGACGTGGTCCTTGTGGACGTGCCTCTTCCCAATCGGGATGAGATCGAGCGAATACTGCTCAACGTTATGTCTAAGGAGCGATACAGAGACGCACTCAAACAGGCCCTAACCTCTGATGTGTTGGACCAGTTCGTCAAGGGCGGGGCAGGGCTTACAAGTCAGCAGGCGGCTCAGGCGTTCCGGAAGGCCATTTCGGGCAAGTCCGGAATCACGGAAAAAGAGATAGATTCCCTTCTCGAGGAGAAAAGACAGATAGTCAAGAAGAGCGGTATCTTGGAGCTTTTTCCCCAGGGCACGGGATACGATGATTTGGGCGGGTTCGGCAACTTGAAGAGATGGCTTGAGCAGCGCCGGGAGATTTTCTCTAAGCGGGCGCGGCAATATGGTCTAAGCCTTCCCAAGGGCGTGCTTCTCATGGGAATCAGTGGCTGCGGAAAAAGTCTTTGTGTCAAGGCAATCGCCGATTTCTGGAAACTGCCGTTGTTGAGGCTGGACATGGGCAGGCTTTACGACGGCACAGTGGGGACCCCGGAGGAAGCGTTCCGAAAAGTCATCAAGACCTCCGAGGCATCGGCGCCCTGTGTGCTCTGGATCGACGAGATCGAGGCGGGAATCGCCAATGCGGGCCAGAAGACTCTGGGCGGGTCCGCTTCGAGAATCCTGGCCCACTTTCTCACCTGGATGCAGGAAAAGACTTCCGAGGTGTTCGTGGGAGCCACGGCCAACTCCATCGAGCTTTTGCCGCCGGAAATCCTTCGCAAGGGCCGCTTTGACGAACTGTTCTACGTTGAATTGCCGTCCGACCGGGAACGGGAGGAGATCATCCGCATTCATCTTGCCAGGATGAACGTGCCTGCCGCTGAATTCGATTTCGAGCCGCTGGTGAAAGCCTGCGAAGGGTTCAACGGGGCTGAAATCGAGCAGGCTGTGAAAGCCGCTGTTTTCAGGGCCTTCACCGAGAACCGTGATGTGACCCAGCACGACCTGCATGTAGCTCTCGAAAGCATAGTGCCGCTGTCGCAGACGATGCAGGAACAGATCAAGAAGCTGGAGCGCTGGGCCCACAACCGGGCGGTGAGGGCAGGTACGGGATGAGCGCAATCTCATCTCCGGCGGTCACGGTCGCCTCTTGTTGCACAGGAGAATCTTTCTCCCTTCCTTGAAGATCACCTCGATCTTCTCTCTGCCGAGTATTACAAGAACCCGACCTCTGCCAAAGGTCGGATGGTCTATGTATTCCGACTGCTCGTATGACTCGAATATCCCATAGCCTCGAACCGGGGTATCGGGCTGCATCTCGGCCATGAACGTGGTCCATTCGCTGGCTGCTTTGGCAGCACTCTTCTCCGAGGCTGACGTGGATTTCGCGCTTGAGGTCGTCCTGGTCACCGCGTTAGGCCGAGACGCAGGGACATCCCTCTTGGGGGGGTGATAGTTGTGGTCTCCCCCGCACGTTAAGCAGTGGACTCGTTTTATTTCGGGGCCCACAACAGCAATCACTCTGTGATTGAGGTTCATGCGACAACGGGTGCACCACGCTTCCACGTCATCGCCGGGGCCGATCGCTCCCATAACCATATATCCTCCGTTGTGTCTCAAGAATTGTGACGCATCAGCATACGCAAGGGTCTTGACTTGTCAAGACCGGAAAATCCCAAGCCACAGGTGATCAGATCCAGCCGTGCTCTCTGTACCATCGCGCGGTCTTCTCAATGGCCTCTCCCAGCGGTGTGGCCGGTTGCCAATTCAGTTCACGATGAGCCTTCTCAGTGGAGCAGACCCAGGCGATCTGTCTCATCTCCTCGAGTTTTTCCGATCTGAACAGCGGCAATTTCTTGGTGAACCTTGCCACGAGATCCCCCGCGGCTGCAACCGCTTTCGCCGGGCCAATGGGGATGGGGCATACAAACGCTTTGTATCCCATCACCCGTGCCACCTCGACCGAGAACTCCCGCCATACAACGGGCTCAGGATTTGCCATGAAGTATGTCTGACCTGCGGCCGCCGGAGACAAAGCCGCCCTGAGTATCCCGTCGGCAAGGTCCTCAACGTAGATCAGGCTGACAAGCCTGTCCGGACCGGCTAGGCAAGCTGCGATGCGAAAGCGAGCGGCGCGGAACACCCCGAGCACGTCTTCGTCTCTGGGGCCGAAGACCGTCGAGGGCCGCACAATTGTCACGGGGATTTTGGTTGCGTAACACAGAGTCAGCTCTTCCGCTTCCAGCTTAGATCTTCCATATGAGGAAATCGGCAGGGGGCTGTCGCACTCCCGAACGGGAGTCCGATGATCGGGGCAGGGACCGCCCACCGCCTGGGAGCTGACCAGAACGAATCGCTTCAATCTCTCAGCGAGGTTCGAGTTTGATACGAGTTCCAGCAGACGATGCACGTAATCCACATTCGCTCGCCGGTATTCATCGATGTCTCTGCCGCGAGTGGCGCCTGCCACATGGATCACATAATCGAAACCGGGCCCGTCTTTGACGCGATCTTCCAGTTCCTCCAAGGGAATCGCCTCAGCGTTGATCCCTTCGAGTTTGCCAAGTGCGGCCGGATTGCGAACCGGACAGATTACCTCGCCCCCCTCGGAGAGAACCCTTTCGACCATGTGGCTCCCTACGAAGCCAGTGCCTCCGGTAACGAGAAATCGCATGTCAAGGTTCCTTGATTTGGGAGTTGTCATCCAGGCCCTTAGCTGTTTCGGATCGGGGCCCCGGGAAAGGAGATCCGTTCCTGAGTTCCAGCAAGCGCGTCATCACCGCGGCGGGCGCTCCGAAAACATAAGCTATTACAAGCGCCTGATGAATCAACGTGGTCCTTAGAACGCCGGACCGTTTCCAGCGTCTGGATGAGGTGACCGCGGGCAGTGGAACAATCCGCACCTTCCCCAGGCGCTTGAGGCGCCGCACGAAGTCGAAGTCCTCCATTACGGGCACGTCGGCGAATCCGCCCAATTCGTGAAAGACATCTCGCCTCACAAAAAGGGCCTGGTCTCCATAGGGCATCTGCTGCCACCTGGAACGGAGGTTTACCAGTCTTTCCATCAGCGTTGATCCGGGGAACTCTGTCGCGGGTCGAAATAGAAACGCGCCGCCGACCGTACCTGTCGTCCGAATACACTTGCGAACTTGCTCCGCCCAGCCTCTCGGCAACAACGTGTCAGCATGGAGAAAAAGCAGGATTCCGCCAGTTGCTTCATGCGCCCCGAGGTTCATCTGAGCGGCCCGGCCCGAATGTGAAACGAGGACCCTGCAACCGAGAGATCGGGCAATCTCGGCAGTACCATCGCAGCTTCCGCCGTCAACCACTATTACCTCCACATTCCGGTTTGTGTACACCCTGGCAACTGTGGGACCTATGTGATCGCGCTCGTTGAGCACCGGTATCACCACCGAGATGCGGGCAAGTTTCGAATGGGACAGCAGTGTGTCCGTATTGCCGGATACCGTCGGCGAGGGATCGGCAAGGCTGGTATCCTGAGCCGCGGTCATAGGCGACTCAGCGTCCCGGAGTCTTTGCCACACCCGGATGTCTTCCGGGCGATCAACATCGTTCAACGCTTCGAGGAGCAGAACCGAGAGATTCAGACCGCGGGCAATTTCCAATGTCCTGGAAAGAACTTCCGCGGTTCCCCACGCGATGTCTGAAAAGACATCGGGGAAATGCTTTCTCATGCCGATCAGGTAGTATCCGCCATCCGTTGCCGGTCCGAGAACCAAGTCGTGATCCGCCAGGCCGTCTAAGGCCCTGCGCAGTGTGTCCGGGGTCCACGCGGGACAATCGGCGCCTACCAGCACGACTTTCTGCATTCCGGATCGGAAGGAGCTGCTTATGGCCTTGTTCATGCGTGCGCCGAGGTCTCCGGTCCCCTGCGGTCTGAACCTCAAGTGTCCGCCCAGCCAGCGGACCATGAGAGCATGGCTTCCGCCCTCGTAGAGCACTTCCGTCACCAGGTCTCGCTCGCTTGCCAGTGCCCTGACCTTTTTCATGGTGTATTCGCACATATACTTGTGCAAAGCAGCGGCGCCGTCGGGCCCGAGTTCGGCAATGAGGCGCGTCTTGGTTCGTCCGGGTCGGGGTACCTGGTGAAGACGATGACTTTCTCCTGCGGGCGGGGCCGGGGCCTTCTCTTGGAAAGCGCAGCGGCAAGTATGGTGAAAAGAGTCTTCGTGTAGGCTGCAATGACTCCTTTGACCGTTCCGGATACTTTGGATTTCCCGATGCGCCTGCGATAGGACACCGGCACTTCCGTTACCCGGAGCCCTTGCTTGGCTGCCTTGATCTGCATTTCAACGGTCCGGCCGTAATTCGGGTCTCGAAGTCCCAGTCCGGCCGGCGATTCGAGGCTGGTGGCCCTGAACGGACCGAGGTCGGTGTACCGGACTTTCCAAAACCATCGGATAAGCATACAAGCGAGTCGGTTGCCAAACCGGGCTTGTGGGGTGAGCGCTCCGGCTTCCCGCCGGCCAAGGCCGCGCGACCCGATCACCATGTCCGCTGTCCCCTTGATGATCGGGTCTACCACCCTAGGCGTCTCCTCAGGATGATCGCTGAAATCCCTGTCAAGAAAAGCGACCACATCGGGATGCTCTAGAGCGCCAATCCCGGAGAGGCAAGCGGCTCCGTACCCGCGACGGGGCTCAAAGACTAGCCGGGCGCCATGTTCGCGAGCCACGTGAGCAGTCTCGTCCGTTGAGCCGTTATCAACGACTACCACGTCATCCACCCGGTCCGGAATGGACGACAAGACCTTGCCTATGGCCCGCTCCTCATTCAGGGCTGGAATGACTACGGTTACCGCGGCGCCATTTATCATGGCCGACGGGACCCCTCGGATCGGATTCTTTACGCTGGGCGGCAAGAGACCGCGTGCTATTGTGGAACGGATCTGCATGGGCGTCAAGAAACGCGGACCGCAGCCGGTTAAACGAACTGTTGCGAGCGGAATTCGCGCGCCCCTTGACAAAGGCCCCTTTGTTGTTTAAAGAATCCATCTCCAGGGGCGGGGAGACTTTCTGTGATCGGCTCAAGAGGTCTTGACCAGGTGGTTACCGCAACAGGAGCACGCTGGGGGAAGCTGAACCCAAGGCGGTGGGAGCCCAGCAGGGAAATGGGGCGCCTCGTTGGCGGCCCACACCGTCTCCGGCGGAC
>DYLG01000263.1 GCA_020722215.1 Desulfomonile tiedjei | reverse complement strand
ATGCAACCCCACGCAGCCGGTCAATCGTCTGCGGAAGCGTAAAGAAACGAATCCCGGTCGGCGGCAGAACTCGAGAGGACAAGAGAAGACCCGGCACGAATGCAAATATGTCAAGCCTGACCCTTATTCTACTATGCCTACGCCGTCTAATCGGCAAGATGCCGGTCCCACTGCTGCGGTTCGGTTGGGGAGATTGCGGGCTTCGTCGGTCGGCCTTCTACGCGCTGCAGCCGCAGTGCCCGGCCGACCTACGAAGCTCTCTTGCTTATTGGAGCCGGGCCACACTGCTCTCTGCTGAATCACGCCCACACAGCAGAAGTTCTTTGCCGGGGTCCGGGGGCGGTTTCTTTCAAGAAAGAACCCCCAGGATGCTCGTTGGGCGAACTTTGCCCGCCGGCTTTGTTTTATGCCCTCAGATACCATCTTGTCTTCCTCGTTCCTTCGCAGCGGGCCACACGAGCGAGCAATGCGTCGAAATCATGGACCTGCATTCGTCCGCTGCGGATAAGCACGCTGACAAGATGGTCGTAGATCCGGTCCTTTGTGCAGCCCGGATGCGCGGCGAGGTACTCACGCACGGCGGCTTCGGCAATCTCGTCGAAACTCTTCCCATCCGTTCGTGCGGCAGGCCTCCGGCGTGGGCTTGCGGTGGATCGCGGTTTACGAAAACTGATCACAAGATCGCGCTTGGTGGCCTTGTCCGTGACTCGCCGGTTGTATGTGCTGAGCCCTGTGTCTATGGTCGTGGCCAGATCCGAGTCCCCCGGCACGAATCCGGCGCGGGCCATTACATCCTGAAGATCGCTCCATGTTCCCGACGAATTATCATGGTAGCACATGGACAACCATCGACCCGGCTTAAGCACCCGGAAGCATTCGGCAATTGCGCGACCCATCATTTCAGCCCAGTCGCGCCGCGTGCGCTTTCGGCTCCGGTTCACGATGATCTCATGCCGGTGCCAGTCCGTGCTTAATCCCAGCCAGGATTCCCATATAAAGTTTAGTTCCGCGTACTGCACGGCTCCACCGTAGGGCGGATCGGTGAAGATGTAGTCCACCGATTCCGAAGGGATTGCAGCCAGGGATTCCGCAGATTGCGTTGAGATGCACGCGGCCTGTGTGCCGAGCCTGCCGTTGATCTCCTTCTTGGCCTTGACAGTCCTTCGGAACACACTCTTCAGGCTTTCGAGAACGTTTCGCTGCTTGGACATGGCAGGGAGCGCCCAGTTGCCGGGAATATACCCGCCCCCGCCGGAAAGGTGCTGAGCCTTGCGGCTAACAGCAAGCATGCCCGAAGTGAGCACGGCCCTCAGATCGTCATCATCTCCCGCAGCGCTAAAAAGCGCGGCTAAAGCCCACAGATTGCGGTACGTGAACAGATGGGCAACCTTTCTGAAATTGCGGCTGGGACGCCATTCATCACCCCAAGGCGCTGCCGACTCAGCCACGTGCATCATGAACTGATCCGGATAAGGATACGGAATCCGTTGGCTTTCCAGTTCCGCGATTCGGGGAAGGTCGATGAGCCGGAAGGCCCGGCGTTCCTCGTCAGACCCGACAATCGAGCGGGTGGTTCGTCTGGGCCGGCATGTTCCGCGGCAGGAGAAGTTCACCGCAACGGGTTTGTTCCCGGCTATGGTCAGATGAGGCGAAATCGGGGATCTCACCCCTTTTGCCGCGAGGCACGCTGGACATACCGGAGGCTTGAACGCGGACGCCTCGAAAAGAGACACCTCTCGACCGCAAGAGGGACAGGCGTACATATTGGAATAGATCAGATAATGGATCGTCGCGGGGCCGCCGCAGCGGTGGCATGTGGTGCGGTAAAGCGTCTCCATGTCCGGTGACACTGCCTGACACATGCGCTCGAACCGCGCTTTGAGTTCCTCCGGATCGCATCGGGAAACGTAGAACCGAGTGATGAAGGTCGCAGCAGGCGAAGCGTCGATAGCCACCGCTTTCCGGCCGGAGCAGAGCGCGGCGAGAGCGGTGCTGCCTGAACCGCAAAACGGGTCGAGCACGAGATCGCCGGGGCAGGTGAAATGACGGATGTACGACTCTACGGCATCATGAGGTTTCTTGCCCAGATGATATGCGTGCATGCTGTACACCGCGGAATTCCGAGTGGTTTCTATGGGACGGCAAAAGTCTTCGACGTGGTAGCAATCATCGTCCTGACGGAACGGTCGGTCCTTCAGATGAGCTTCCATGAACTCCCGCAGCCCTGGGTTGGGCTTGTCACCGGAATAGAGATCCATCCTCAAATTTCCTCAGAGAGGCGCCGTCCCCGTGATCCATGAGGGGGCGCTTCTGCACATAACACGATTCCGATTTCGAGCAAAGACTCGGCTGCAATTCGAGCCTTGACAACCGCCGCGGCTGATGATGAAATGAAGTGTTTAACCGGCCGGGCCAGCCCTGGAGAATGCATGACCATCAAGGAGATAGCAGAAATCCTGGAGGGGGTCATACTGGTGAACAGCCATCCCCCTGACGAGGACGTCCCCCGCGGGGGAGCTGCGGACCTCATGAGCGACGTGCTCGCCTTCGGGACTGAGGGGATGGTCCTGATGACAGGTCTGACCAATCCCCAGGTGGTCAGGACTGCGGAAATGGCAGGGGTCAGTGTTGTAGTACTCGTCCGCGACAAGAAACCTGCCGTTGAGACCATCGAACTGGCAAGAGAATCGGGGATAACGTTAATCCGCACCGGATACACGATGTTCGAGGCTTGCGGCCGCCTTTACAAGGCGGGCCTTGCCGGCAGGGGCCCGGTGAAAATCGAGAACGGATCATGGTGAAATGCCTCCGGAAGATATAACCAAAGTCCAGGAGCTTATCTATACCACCCCGGTTGAGAGCGTGATGGCCAAAGACGTTATCGTGGCCGATCTGTCCATGACCATGGTGCAGGTCAAGCAGTTGATGCGCGAAAAGAGGATATCGGGCATGCCGGTCGTGGACGGAGACCGCATGGTGGGCATCATAAGCATAAGCGATTTAATCAAGGCCCTTGAGAATGGCTTGATTGATCGACCGGTCGTCGAACTCATGACCACGAACGTGCAAACCGTTTTCAAGGACTCATATGTGGCCGAGGTGGTCAACAGCCTTGGTCCTCGGGGTTTCGGCCGCATCCCCGTATTGGACCGGGACGGGCGCCTGGTCGGAATAGTGACCACGGGCACGGTGATCCAGAATCTGCTTCGGCAAATGGATATCAGCTTCAAGAAAAAGGAAGAGGAAAAGCTCCAAAAATACAGAGCCAGCCACATATTTGACGATATCGTCTCCGACGACACCTGTCTGGTGCTCAGGTTCGTGGTCAATGACAAAGACTTCGACAACGCCGGCAAGGCCTCCAGCCAGATCAAGAAATCCCTGCAACGCCTGGGCATGCAACCTGCTCTCGTGAGGCGGGTGTCCGTCGCGGTTTATGAGGCGGAAATCAACCTTGTGATCCATACGGATGTGGGCGGAGAAATGATAGCCCGAATCCGGCGTGACCGGATTCAGATCTCAGCGGTGGATCACGGCCCGGGAATCGAGGACGTGGAGCAGGTGCTCAAGCCCGGCTTCTCCACCGCGCCCCAATGGATCAGGGATATGGGATTCGGCGCGGGCATGGGCCTTGCCAACATCAAGCGCTGTTCCGATTCCATGAGGCTGCTCAGTGAGTTCGGCGGAGGAACACGGCTTGATATCCTGTTTCTTCTGAGGGACCATCCGGTGGGGCCCTTAAGCGTGTCGGGAAAAAATTCTTGACAGAATGGATCCCATCAAGCATATTCTTAGTTTTTGAGCTCGCTTCAGGCCTTCAGCTCAGGATTTGGTCGTTCCTGCTCCGGTCGCCTTTCTCTGAATCTCATGAGGCAGCGGACTGAAAGGCGCACGGGAGTTGAGTGGAGAGTTCAAGATGCTCAACAGCTACCTCCCCCTCTTGGTAATTCTCCTGCTCTCCGCCTTCATCGGAGTGGCTATACTCGTTCTGTCGGCTCTGCTTTCCCGCAAGAATGCTTCGCCGATAAAGCTGATGCCTTACGAATGCGGAATGGATCCCATCGGGAATGCACGAAGGCGTTTCGCAGTCCGGTTTTTTCTCATAGGAATGTTATTCATCGTATTCGACATTGAACTGATCTTCCTCTTCCCCTGGGCTGCTATCTATGAAAAGCTGCTCATGTTCGGCTTCATTGAGATGCTCATCTTCGTGCTGGTGCTTCTTCTGGGGCTTATCTACGTCTGGAAAAAGGGGGCGCTGGAATGGGAATAGAACGGCACCTCAATGACACGGTCCACGTGACGAACCTCGAATGGTTCGTGAACTGGGCCCGCAAATCCTCAATGTGGCCTCTCGGGTTCGGCCTGGCATGCTGCGCATTGGAGATGATAGCGACGTTTGTCAGCCGCTATGATCTCTCCCGGTTCGGAATGGAGGTGGCACGTCCGTCCCCCAGACAGGCCGATCTCATGATCGTGGCCGGCACCGCATCAAAGAAAATGCTTCCTGCAGTGCTGCGAATCTATGAGCAGATGGCGGATCCCAAATGGGTCATCGCTATGGGAGCGTGCGCATGCACCGGAGGAATCTATAAGAATTATGCAGTAGTCCAGGGCATTGATCGTCACCTGCCCGTCGATGTGTACGTTCCAGGGTGTCCTCCGAGACCGGAAGCGCTTCTGGATGGCATCCTTCAGCTTCACGCTCGAGTCATGAAAGAACAGTCGATACGCAATCCTCGCATCCCAAGGATCAAGACTACCAGATGACCAACCAGGAAACCATCGCAGGCAAATTGTCGGAACGCTTCGGCCCGGAGGTAATTCAGGACACGCCGGCCTTCAGGGATCAGGTCACCGCTGTCGTAGCCCGAGAGCGCATCCTCGACGTATGCCGGTTTCTCAGAGACGACCCGGAACTGGCCTTTGATTTCCTCTCGTTTGTCGCGGGAGTTGACAGGTATCCGGCATCCCCGAGATTTGAAGTGGTCTACCAGCTTTACTCGACAACAAAGAACCATCGGTTTCGGGTGAAGGTGCTGGCGCCCGAGGAGTCGGACGGGTCCGCGTCCGTTGATTCGGTGTTCCGGATCTGGCCCACCGCGGATTGGCACGAGAGAGAAACTGCGGAGATGTTCGGTATCACGTTCAAGGGCCACCCCGATCCGAGAAAACTCCTGTTGCCCGAAAACTGGACTGTTCACCCACTGAGGAAGGATTTTCCGCTGGAAGGGACCGAAGAGCTTACACCGGACCTTCCGTAGGTTTGAGGCTAAGGGAAGTAGACCATGCCGGACGCGGCGAGCCAAGACTTTCGGAGAAGCGAGACCCTCGAACTGAACGTGGGGCCTCATCATCCCAGTACTCACGGCGTTTTCCGCGCCGTGGTGGAACTGGACGGCGAAAACATTGTGGATATAGTCCCTCACCTGGGCTACCTGCATCGCGGTTTCGAGAAAACATGCGAGCACAAAACCTACCACAACGTTATTCCCCTTGCGGAACGTTGTGACTACATGGGGGCCACAAGCAATTCTTTTGCCTACTGTCTGGCAGTGGAGAAGCTCCTGGAC
>DYLG01000262.1:3355-5579 GCA_020722215.1 Desulfomonile tiedjei | reverse complement strand
CCGGCCTCTTGTCACCGCTGTGGCCCATGGAGTCCCCTAACTGGCGTCTCGATTCCGTCTCAATGGATTCCGTACAGACTTTGACGCTACCAGAAAAAAACACTGGGGGCAAGACCATTTGGGCGACTTTGCTATTCCCGATGGCACACTTACTTGCGCCTCAGCACAAGGGAGTTGGCGGGCAACGCCCGCCCTACCATGCTAGAACCAATCGCCGAGCGGTCCCCTCGTCTCAGCTCCCGGCCCTATTAGCATCATGCCGTGTTGTCTTCCGGCCAGAAATTTCGAGACACGCTTGAGTTGCTCTTCGTTCAAGATTGCCAGGCGGTCTCTCCTTATTCTGTACTGTTCGCGCATAATATCTGCCCGGGCTTTAATGATTTTCTCGTCAATTTCCGCCAGCTTGGGCTGGTCGATCTTCCCTGCGGCCAACAGCGTCGCCCTTTCGTCTTCCAGCGACATCAGGGTCATTCTCGCGTTACGTGTCTTGTTACTGAATTCAACGTTTAGGGCCTGCATCTTTTGGATCTGTTCCTCGTTGAGTCCCAGCGCCCGACCAATACGGTCGAAACCGCCACCCGGATCGTGAGGAGGTCCGGGCCGACGGAAGCCCGCGTCTTCACGGAAAGGCCGATGCGGTCGGAATCGGCCGCGCTCCATACCCGGACCAGGAGATTGCGGCGGCCCTCCCGGATCATCCGATTCAGACATTGGCGGGCGGTCAATCCCGGCGCCGGGGGGCGGCCCCGGAGGCTGCCGACGAGGCGGCTGAGCGCAGACCGCAGCAGCAATTACCACAATCAGAAAAAGAGCGATGATGATCTCGAAGCGTCTCATGTGTAAACCTCCTTTGAAAGCGTAAACATCCGACTCACCTGGAGCGTTGGCAGCTCGTGGCGGTTATCTATCAGACGGTGAGTCAGGCCAACCGTTAAGGGGCGGGCCCAAAATAACCCCGGCGTACGTTTATAGCGTTTGCCGGAAGCTTCTTCCGAATGGGTTTCGCAGAAGGGCAGTTTTCAAACCCTGCCTCGCCGACGAATCCGGAATTTCCCCCGGCAACGACTATAGTCATCGGGCAGCGGCAGGTTAGACCGGCCGGTCGCCCACACTTCTTCAAAGAGGATCATGTGTCAGGCCCGGTTTCCAGTCGGGAAACCTCAGCCCTCTGAACTGTCCCCCCGAAAGCCGGAAGCAGACAGACCGAGGGCGTCCCTTCTCCTTCTTGAATTCGTTAAGACGCTCATCGATCCACGCCCAGGCAGACTTCATAGCGTCCAAAGTCTTTTCGGGAGCGGGCACGGTCCTGATTTCGCCGTCATCCCAGACAAACGTAACGGAACCCGGCTCCATAGCTTCGAGAATCCTGGTATCCCATGGAGAGTCGTTGGACTGCATGATCTTCCTCTTTCATAATCGGTCGTGTTTTGAGGCAAGGGCCATGATCGGGCATGATTACCCGAACACGGCCATACAGCAAACGAAAAAGAGAGCCAGGCCGGCCATTACCATCCAATCCCGGGATGAGAAACGCATGGACTTGTATTCGGAGCGCGGCCGGCCTGGAACGAATCCGCGGGCGGCCATTGCGGAGGCAAGCAGTTCACTTCTGCGAAGCGCGGCCAACAGGGCCGGGACCAGCACGGCGGTCAGGGTGCTCGCCCGGGCCACAAGGCCTCCCTTACCCAATCGTATCCCCCTTGCCTGCTGGGCTTCGACTACGGTTCCGATTTCCATCTGCAAGACAGGTACGAACCGTATTGCCAGCAGGAGAATCAGTCCGAGTTCCTCAACTGGTACGCCTACATGTTTCAACGGCATTGCAAACCGTTTGCAGGCTCCGGCGATGTCCCTGGGGGATGTGCTGAACGTGAGGAGCATCGAGGCAGCTATTAGCAGGGCAAGCCTTGACGCAAAAAGCAGAGCGGATTCTAATCCTTCGGTTCCAAAGGGCAGTTCGAGGCTTCCGATGACAACAGGGACCCCCCATGGATTGGCGGCCAGGTGAGCAACGACCACGATTGCGAGCATCCACCTGAACCTATACAATCCCCGTAGCCATATCATCCCTCGTATTCCCGAGAACCGGATCGCCGCGCACACGACTACGGTGGGGCAGGCGATTGCGCAGCCTTGCGGCGCGAGAAAAGCCGCCAGTGCGGTCAATATTACGCCGAGCAGCTTGGTTCGCGGATCCAACCGGTGCAAGAAGGAGTCGGCAGGG
>DYLG01000262.1:0-3337 GCA_020722215.1 Desulfomonile tiedjei | reverse complement strand
CCCGCCGATGGTTATATCCTGAAAAGTCCTTGACATTTATCGGGTTTTACAGCGATCCTGCATAATATCCTGCGTCGCCATCCGAATCGAAGAGGGATCGGCTGCCGGCCCATCGGTACTTCGGTTCCGAGAGAATGGCTTTCAAATCTCGCATTCCGGGGTCAAGCCAATTCAGTTGACTGTGGCAACAACTTCCTACTATAACAGAACATAGAGCATCGGCGTGTCCCTTTGTGTCGCATACCGACCGGGTAAGAAGTCTGCACCAAGTTGGCGCTGTGGTGCTGCAGAAGCGGGCCAGGGCGCCCCTTTCCTATTGATGAGCTTCAATTTCTTTCTCGGCTGCGATCAAGGGCGGGCATGAAACGTCCCAAGCAGGCGCAGGCCGGGCTCCGTGCGGCGTAGTTGGCGGGCAGAGCCCGCCCTACCATGTTAAGCAAAGAAATCAATCCGCAGATGTCCACAGATTCAAGAACCCGGGAATGGCGCGCGATCATGGATGTTCGATCTTTACTCATCTGCCTAAATCTGCGGATGTCCTCCATTGGTTGCGGCCGGGGACCGCGTGGTGTTGGAAGGGGTCTTCCCCGTTAACCCTTACACGGACTGCGAACAAGACAAGCAGTTTTTCACCTACCGTTAGCGCTCATGTGCTGATGCAACCGGGAGAGGTCCCGACCCGATGCGCCAGAGCCCCAAAATCGTCGGCAGAGTGATTGTAGTGGGTGGTGAACAGGCCGACGTGGATGCCCTTGCCAAGGCGATCAGCATCGACTTTCGTGTGTTGAGAGTGTACACGTGCTCGGACACGCTTGAGTGCGCTCGACTGGAACCGCCGCACGCGATAGTGGTCCGGGCTACGGGCGGCGAGGGCCCGGAGTATTGCACCTTGCTCCGGCAGGACGCAGCGCTGCGGAGAGTGCCGATTCTGCTGGTAACCGGAGACCAGAGGTCCTGGACTTCTGCCCTGCAGGCCGGCGCCATTGACTGCCTCAGCCCGGACGCGAATCCCGACCATATCCGTCTCAAGATCGGCCGTCTTGTCGGGCTGAAACGAACCGAGGACAAGCTGCGCCTTGCACTTGATCGGGCTCAGGATAAGGTCTCGGAACTCGAATCGGTCATAGACATGGTGACCCATGACCTGAAATCTCCCGTGGTTGCCACGGAGGGCTTTGTGAGGCTGTTGCGCAAAAGACTGGGAGATTTCGCATCCGACCCCGCGATAAAGGAAATACTCCAGTACATGGATCGGGCCTGCACGAACATGAGAGGTTTCCTGGATGACCTTTCCCAGAGCCTGGTAACCCAGACATTGGAACTCGATTGGAAACCGTTTCGCCTTGAGGCGGCGGTGCAGGAGCTGCTCCGAAACCACATGGAGGTAATTGAGGAAAAAGGCATCAGAGTGGCATTCAACGTGAGCGGTCGGGAGCCTGAAGTCTTTGGGGACAGGCGCAGGATCCTCCAGGTTCTTGACAACCTCCTGCTAAATGCCCTTAAGCACATGGGCAGCCCTCAAGACCCGCGAATCTTGATCGAAGCGGAAGGAGGGGAGCAGTTCATTACCACGCGCATTTCGGACAACGGCATAGGCATCCCGCCGGAATACCGTGACAAGATCTTCAACCGATTTTTCCGGATTCCGCGCAGACACGCCCAGTCCGGATCCGGTCTGGGACTATCCATTTCCAGGGCTGTCGTGGAGAGCCACGGCGGCGAAATATGGGTTGAGGCCGGTCCGTACGGAGGAGCCAGCTTTGTTTTCACCGTGCCCAGGTTCAGCCCGGAAAAAGCCGGACGAAAAGCGGCTGAGGCGACGGCTCAACAACCCGAACGGTGAAGCGATGGCGGACAAGGATGCTGAAGGCCTGACGTTGTTGAGGAGGGGCGATGGAACCTTACCGGACAGCCCGGACAAGGCCCGACTGGAGTCGTTTCCCAACAAATACGCATCCAGGGACTACACGATCGAGTTCATTTGTCCGGAATTCACCAGTCTGTGTCCGGTGACGGGCCAACCGGATTTCGCTCACATCACAATCACTTACATCCCGGACCAAAGATGCCTGGAATCCAAGTCCCTGAAGCTTTATCTCGGGTCCTTCAGAAATACCGGCATGTTCCACGAGGAAATCACCAATCGAATACTTGATGATCTCGTTGCAGCGTGCAAACCCAGGTGGGCACGCGTGCGCGGCAGGATGAACCCGCGAGGAGGCATATCCATAGAAGTGACTGCCGAACATCGAATGCAGGGCTTTGAGCCCGCCCAGAGAGAATCCGGGCAGGGGAGCGGTTTTTCGGAGTCTCCGTCCCTTGAGGGGGAAAGGTGACGCCCAGTGGGAGTAGGGGTGACCGGCCGGTCGCCCGTGCACCGACTCGAAAACCGAATACGCGGCGGGTCTATTTTGCGGCGCCGAACTTGACCTTGACTTTCTGTCGGTCTATTGAGCCGTCCCGGGTTTTCGGGAGCTTCTTGACGAATTGAACGCGGCCGGGCTTTTTGTAACGGGCGATCTTTGACGCGACGAATTCAATGAGTTCCCGCTCCGTCAGAGTTTCTCCTCGCTTGAGCACGCAGACCGCTTTGACTGCTTCACCCCATCGGGGGTCAGGAACCCCGATAACGGAGACTTCCGCCACTTTGGGATGTTCGAGGATCGCCAGTTCCACTTCGGCAGGGTACACGTTCTCTCCGCCGGGCTTGATCAATTCCTTGTCCGCAGCGCGTCCTTCAAACCACAGATATCCCTGTTCGTCCAGTCGTCCAATGTCGCCGGTATGGTGGCGGCCTCCCCTGAACGTGTACTTGGTCGATTGCATCCGGTTCCAGTAGCCCTTGAACACCATCGGTCCCCGAACCGTTATTTCTCCGGATTGGCCTGGAGGCAGGATATTGCCGTTGGCGTCCATTATTGCCACGTCCGAAAAGGGCAACGGCCTGCCGCAGGAGCCGGCTTTCTCGAAATAGGGCCCTGCGGAAAGAAGCCCGGCAGTTTCGGACTGACCGTATCCGGTCCAGAACGTCGCGCCGGTTAGGTCCTCGAACTTCCTGATTGTGTCAGGATTGTCAAGGCCTATCACATGGCGCAGACTAGACAGATTGTAACCGTTCTCTGAAGCCTTTTCGAGAATGCCGCTCAACATGGGGGGAAAAACCCAAGAACACGTGGCCTTTTCCTGCTGAACGGCCCTTGCCATGGCATCGGGATCGAACCCGGCCAGGACCGCGTTGCAGCCGCCCGCTACCATGACGGCCAGGACTTGCAATAAACCGGCCACATGAAAAAGAGGCAGGGCCGCGATCCCGGTATCTTTCGGCGTGAGGTGCCAC
>DYLG01000261.1 GCA_020722215.1 Desulfomonile tiedjei | reverse complement strand
GTGCCTTCCGGGAACAGGGTGAAGCCGAGCAACCCATTCAATAGCGCAGTCTTTCCGCTGCCGGTCGGGCCGGCCAGCAGTATTGTCGATTCGTCTGGTAATCCGGCTTCTTCCATCGTCTCAAGGTCCCCAGAGGCGGTCGGCGCACGGATGTTCATGTTGGGCGAGATCTTGGAACTCCTGCGAAGCCCCATGTTTGAGCCAACCCTGGAACTGATCTTCCGCTCACGGGAAGGCCGCAATTCCCGCATGGGAAACACCTTTCCCGAAATCTAAGAAATGAGGAAGCTGATGATGAACAATCGAATTCTACACCCCGCTTCCCGCCGAGTCAACGGCATCCCTCGGCTTTCATAGGATTCCCCAAATTAACAGCGAGCCAAGCTGCACACGTATCCGGCATTGAAACGGGGCCGCGATTATTGGGATCCGGTCGGGGGACCTCCATCGGTCAACTCAAGGCAGGCCCCTATTCCCCGAACCACTCCTTTATCTTGGCTTTGGCCTTGAGGCGTGCGCTTTCGGGGATGTTCAGCTCCAGGGCGCCGATTGCGGCGACCAAGACGCTGATGTCATCCACCATGCCCAGTGCCGGGATGAAATCCGGGATGGCATCCAATGGGAAGATGAAATATCCCAGAGCGCCCACGATCACGGCCTTGGCCCACGTGGGCACGCTGGGCTCCTGCAGGGCATAATACAGGACCAGAGCGTGCTCCAGGCCTTGCTTGCCAAGCCTTCCCGCGTGCTTCTTCAGCTTGGCCCAAAAACCGGTCTCTGTGTAGTGTTCTTGGAAGCTGCCATACTTACCCGTGAAATCGTTGCCTTTTGAGTTCATGTTTGTGCTCCTTTCATGCAGGTCACGGTTCAGCGCCACGTCGCGAGTTCCCTGAAACATCAACGGCGACGGATACCTTTGCTCGGCGTCCGATCATATCGGCGCATCGCAATCGTTTGCAACCCACTTACTGAATGGTGGTTGGGCCTCAACCTCCGGCATCCTGCCGCTGAAGGCGGCAGAGGGCCGACATTTCAGGATTTTTTGGTGGAGGGGGCCGGGGAGGCCCCTTCTTGCAAGAAGGGATCTCCCCGGAGAACTCTCCCTCTCTCTCACGCACTTACTCGGATTGCTCGAACAGACTCAGCCGGATAACCTGACCGTCGAATTCCAGTCCTGTTCCGATGACGTCATCGGATTCGAGGCGCAAGTCGAGGCCCAAGGCAACGGAATTGCGCTTTTCCACGGACGCGTTGGCCGCTGATTTGAGGATCTTGGACGCCTTGGCTCTGGAAGGCTTGGTTCTTCCTTCTGCCGAAGCGCCCGACTTCTCAAGTGCATCCATCACGTAGCTGTGAACCAGCTTGGGATGGATTTTCCTGAACGCGTCAAATTTCGCCAGCAAATCCACTCCTGCGATTTCGCCGTCTATGAAGACGATCATGCCGACCTGATTTTCCACTGGCCGAAACGCCTTAAGATAATCCCTGACGCTGCCCTCAAAGGAGTCAAACAGATCCGACAAGGCCATTGTGGGCGAAGGGTCCGCGGACATGCGCCGGAACTTGGCTCCGATCTCCTGCCAGAGCATTGCCTGGCCCGAGGAAAACGATCCGAATGCCGCAAGGTTCCGGCCAACGGACCGCAACATCTTCTTCTTCAGGTCAGCGCTCATTGCCCTGCCCGCACTGCCGAATTCTCGGCTCCGATAAGACCACCTCCCCTGCTCTATGCACGAAACCGGGATGATCGTTTCCGATCGCGCGGCGATAAGCACCGTGATGTTGAGCACGCGGTTCTGCTTCGCGCCCACCAGTTCCTCGCCCTCCAACATGAGAATGTTCCGGTCGGACTTGTTGCGGACCTTAAGTTCCGACACCCTTCCGGCCGGATCAACCTCGGTGATGGTCAGCGCCCCCTGATCGAGGGCCTCGTCCAACGATAAGAAGTCCTGATGTGTGTCCTCTGCTGCCAACAGACAGTAAAGAGTCATGTTTTCGTGAGTCTGCTTGGCGCCGACCTTGATTTGCTCAAGAAATCCGGCAATTGTCGCGTCCATGGCAACACCTCCGTTCGATGATGCCCCCATGATAACCGACGTGTGTGCCGGATAAGGACAATTGGGGCGAGATTTTTTTGGGGGGAGGGACGATTGACGGGGAGGCCCCTTTTTGCAAAAAGGGCCCTCCCCGGACCCCCATACGCGTTAACTTTGGGGACGGTCCCTACGTGATGTCAGGTAGTTGCGTTAAACCGAGCCTCGTCACCCCGGCGGAAGCCGGGGTCCGGAATGTATCAAAAAAACTGGGTTCCGGCTTTCGCCGGAATGACGGTCGGCGGACCATCCTAGCCTTAAGTTAGCGCTTATGCCCCGGACCCCTCCACCAAAACTCCCAATCTCTTGGCTGCTCCCGCTGGTCGCATCCGAAGTGGATACGTGTCAGAAATAACCGAGCCTGCGGATCTCCTGCTGAAGCGCCTCGAACTCGGCGTCGAGTCTGGCGATAAGCTGGAGCAGCCGGAGCCCGTCGGCCTTTTGTGCGGCCCGTTGGATTTCATTGGATGTGTTCATCATTTCCGAAGCGGCCATTGATGCGCACGAACCTTTAAGAGTATGCGCGATGCGGGCTACGAGTTCCCAGTTCCCGTTGGTCGCTGCTTCACCAAGATCAGCAGCCAAATTTTTGAATTGAGCGAAAAAGAGAGCCACTACTTCTCGCAGGACTTCCTCGTCCCCGTCCAGGCGCCGCAAGAGTTCGTCCGAATCAAAAGCTTTGCCCGCGCCGATGACTTCGACTTTAGCGGGTGATTCTCCTGCGCCGGCAGGGCCCTGTGAAGCAACCGCGGAGTCCAGCGACGCGTGGTTGCGAAGAACCCTCGCCAGTTGCGAGGCCTTGACAGGCTTGGTAATGAAGTCGTCCATGCCCGCGGCAAGGCAACGTTCCCGGTCTTCCTCGAAGACATGCGCGGTCTGTGCGATGATCGGCACCCTTGAGCCGGTTTCGTGCAACCTCATGAGCTGAGCAGCCTGGAAGCCGTCCATTTCCGGCATTTGAAGGTCCATAAGAACAATGTGGAAGGCATGGGATTTGAAGGCTTGAACTGCTTCCTCACCATTTGAGGCCACCGTCACGTCGCACCCCAGCTTCTTGAGCACCTCCACGGCCACGGCCTGATTGAACACGTTGTCCTCTGCCAGAAGCACATGCAGGCCCGCAAAGCTCGGCCATACCCGGAACTCTTGGGTCTCCGCAACGGACGGGGCGGCGTCCGATCGGCCTTGTTTCAGACGTACGGTGAAGTGAAACTCGCTGCCCTTTCCCGGTTGACTGGTTGCCCAGATTCTCCCGCCCATGGCCTTGGCAAGTTGCGCGGAAATGGCCAAGCCCAGACCGGTGCCGCCATATTTCCGGGTCGTTGAGGAATCGGCTTGAGAAAATCTATCAAATATTGTGTCCAGCTTCTCCCGAGAGATTCCGATGCCCGTGTCGGATACCACGCAATGAAGCACGACCGCTACCGCCGATGTCTCCTCCGCTTCAACACGGATGACCACCTCGCCTTCGTGGGTGAACTTGATGGCATTGTTGGCCAGGTTGAGAACTATCTGTCTGAGACGATTCGGATCACCTCGAAGACAATCGGGGACCGTTTGGCCAACAAAGTATCTCAGACCCAGGTTCTTGTCCCGTGCGCGCATGCCCAGAAGCGAGACTGCGCTGGAAAAGGTATCCTGCAGGCTGAAGTCCACATCGTCCAGGTCGAGCTTGCCCGCTTCGATCCTGGAAAAGTCCAAAATATCGTTCAAAAGGGAGTGCAGAGTGTCGGTCGCGGATTTCATGACCGTGACCCGTTGGCGCTGCGTGGTTGTCAGTTCCGTATCCAGAAGAAGCTCGATCATTCCCAGAACAGCGTTAAGGGGAGTCCTGATCTCATGGCTCATGTTTGCCAGGAATTCGCTCTTTGCCCGTCCGGCGGCTTCTGCGGCTTCCTTTGCCTGTTTCAAAGCCGCTTCGGTCATCTTGCGATCGGTGATGTCGCCGATGGTCTCGATAGCCCCCACACGGTTGCCTTCCAGATCGTAAAGGGCTCTGGCCGCGCCTGAGAGGTATGTGCTTCCAGGTCTGAAGTCGGGATGATAGGATTCGGCGTGAAGAGTCCCTCCTTCCTGCCGAAAGGAAAGGTATTTCTTTTCGACCTCCTCATCGCGGCGGCTCACGAGATCGATCAGCATCGGCACTCGTTCCCCGTAAAAGGGAATGGAGTATTCGTAATTCCCCTTCCCAACCATATCTTCGCTGTTGATCCCGGTCATATCCTCCATCGCCCGGTTCCACGCGATGACTCTTCCCTCGTTGTCGATCACGAGCGTCGCATCAGGAAGGAAGTCGATGATTTGAGCCAGACGCTGCTTCGAATCCTCAGTCGCGCGTTCGTTTCGCTTGCGTTCCGTTATGTCGCGGGACAGACCGTAAACGCCGATCGGCCTGGATTTTTCATCCCGGACCAAGCCCATGACGGTTTCGAGACATACGGTGGATCCGTCCTTTCTGACGAAATCCAGCTCCAAGCTTACGGGCCTGTCAAAGGTCGGCCCATGTTCCATTTCCCATTGCAATGCCTGGACCAGCCTGTTTCGAGCCAGATTGAGGGACTCGGGAGTGAGTTGCTGTTCTACGGACTGAAGCCCACGCTCTGCCGGGGTGAAGCCGAGGACTCTCTCAACCGATGGGCTGACGTATGTGGTTTTCATGTTCAGATCCGCGGTCCAGAGGATGTCGTGCATGTTCTCCACGAGGAACCTGTACCTGGCTTCGTTTTGCTTCAGAGCTTCCTCGGCGCGTTTCAGTTCGGTGATATCGCTCGCAAAAACCATGAGCGCCGGTCTGTCGTCCCAAGTTGTGGGAACTGCTTCGATCTGCGCCCAATGGACTTTCCCGCTTTTCGCCACAAGGCGAACCGACTCGGGCGCTTGACCTTCCTCCACACTCATTGACCGCCACCGTGTATCAATATCCCAGCCCCGGTCTTCCGGATGAACCAATTCGTACAGCGGCCTGGCAGTCAGTTCCTCGGCTTCGTATCCCAGGTAGTCAACCGCGGTCCTGTTGACAAACTCCAACCGGCCGTCCTGGAGAATAAGAATCGCGTCCTTACTTCCTTCCACCACATCACGATACTTCGCTTCGTTTTCGCGGGCTGTCTGCTCGGCCGACTTGCGTTCGCGCACAGCGCGAACAAGCTGTTCCTTGGTGCGTTTCAACTCGTGGGCCTGGTGGTCGATCTCGTCTCGGGCGGCCTCCAGATCACGTTGCATTTGCCGGAAGGTCTCGATGGCGTGCAGCCAGGCGTTCAACGCTGCTCTCATTGGGTCCGATTTTGACGACCTGTCCTGTGAGATATGAAGGAAGCTGTCGATGACGTGGCTCCCTATCACAACGAATGGGTGAATTGTCAGAAGCGACAACAGCGCCGAAGTATCCAGGCGGCTGCCGTCATACTCACAGATAACGAGGCACCTGTTGTCGGGAATGAATTCATTGAGTCTTGCCTCATACTCCATGACCCGCTCGGCAACCGCCGCAGCACCC
>DYLG01000260.1 GCA_020722215.1 Desulfomonile tiedjei | reverse complement strand
GGATGTGGAACCCCAATACCACAAGCGACAGGACAAGGAAGACCACAAGCCCGGAGGCGGACCACAGGAGTCTCTTCTCAACTGCATACCACGTAACAGGTTTGTTGATCACAACGCTCCCTTGGGGCAACCGACTTATGTCGATACCAAAGCGGGCTAATTGAACATAATCGAACATGTATCGATTGGGGCTTTCCTTAAGAACCGGAATATCAGAGGGTTTAGCACCTCGGAGAATCCGTACGGCCATCTCAGCAGCGGTTTGTCCCTGTTGGAAGCCGCTGACACACATACCTCCAACGATTCCGTGGCCGAGCAGATAGTCCCAACTGCTATATATGGGAGCCGCACTCCTTTCCGATATGAATTCCAGGCCATCGGTAATGGATATGAATTCGCCTTGCCTGTCGCGAAACATCGACATCTGGAAAACAATTGTGTCCGAGGGTAGAGTACTCAACATCTCCCGGAGTTCAGATAGATCCCATTCTTCAACAAAGCGAAATGTGACCTTGGTGGCGAACTCAGGCATGATTCCCTCAAATGCCTTGCGGTGAGCCAGGCCTGTCAGACTGAGGTCGTTGATCACGAGCACGTGCTTAGTCCCTGGGTGAAGTTGCAGACCGATTTCAAGAGCGCTCCTGAGACCCGCGACCTCCAGCACCCCTGTGAACTCCTCATGTCCCGTCAGCATTCGGTCTTCAAACTTGTTGACCCCGCAGAATACGATCGGGACCCCTGGGAACAGGTTCTTGTGATGTTCCAGGAGAAACCGGAAGGCGGCGTCGTCAGAACAGATGACGGCGTCGAACCTGCAATGCTTGAACTTGTGAGCATAGATGGCAAGGAGCATCTGAAGGTACTTCTTATCATCCACCTTCTTGGTATCCATGTGCTCCACGCGCAAATCGACTGCCTCCGTGGGAAGCCCCGACTTGATCCCCATAAGAATGTTGTCGGACCACTGGAGCCCTTCATTATAGGAATCGATGTACAGGACCTCCTTTCTCTTGACGGCAGTGCCGCTATGGCACCACTCGCAGATGAGAATTGCCGTCATGACAAGAATAATGAGCAGGAGAATGGGGTGGGGCCGGTGGGCAGATTTCCGGAGGCTCCGAGATGCCCGTCGGGTTTGCTCACTGAGGTGCGATGCAATTCCGGGGCCCGGCCCCGGCCGAAGGAATTCGCGACCGAATGTACGCCATCGTCTCATGAGGACCATGATACAAGTTTGGCTATGCAAGTTCTACCCAAGTGGATCCGTTCGGTCTTAATGTTGAGCCCTTTTTCCTACTATCAATGATATCCGTTCATTGGGATGACAGTCAAGGGAGGAAGCAGCGGGGTAGGATGCGCTGAGGGGAGCAAAGCGCATCGGTCGAGAAAAGACCGCGACCGATGAAGTCCCTTCGGTCATCGCATCCTACGCGAAAAAATCAATCCTCAGATGTTGCAGATGGACGCAGATTCGAGAATGCTCGTTCGGCAGCAATAGTCGTACTTCTTCATCTGCGTAAATCTGCGTAATCTGCGGATTCTCTTCATTCCGTTGCGGCCGAAGGCTGCGTCGTGGAAAACCTGTACTTACTGACGAACCCTAACCGGACCGGCGATTTCGGTAATTCTCAACGCGGCGTTCATATTCGCTCCAGATCGGTTCGTACACCCCAGGGATTTTCCCTTTGGACCGGAAACCGTCCATGATGGCCGCGGACAGTTCGGACCTCTGGGGGGACGTGAGGTTTTTCCTGTCCGTCTGGTATTGCCTAACCTCCGGGTACATTACCATGGGAATACAGCCGGTGGAGGGCTTTGGGAAAGCTTCGCACGCTCGCTTGAAAATGACGGGGAACTCCTCTTCGGTTATGTTCCCGAATGATATTTCAGTTGACTCGCACGGTTGAACTTCGCCGGTCGCAGTTATGAACAAATACTCGAACCGGCATTGACATCCGAATGCCCTGTCCTTTTCAAGCCACGTGGAAAGTCCGCTGATTGGCGGATGAAATCGGTAGGCCGGATCCTTATGGAGTTGCCGCTGCAAGTTCTCCAAGACAAGGCTGTGAGATTGAACGCCGTGGCAGGCCTGCCTGCCCACGGGTTTCATTTCAAGTACCCGAATTTCGGCAACTCCGAGATCACGAGCAAAATCATAATACTTCCGGAAGTTCGCCGGCTCTTCCAGATCCCTGGGAGGGACCAGAGACAAGCAGGTGTAGATTCCGGCGCCCTTCAGGTACTCGACGGCGCGACACGCGTTGTCGAATGCTTCGGGGTTGCCCCGCAACTTGTTGTGCACCGCCGGATCATAGTGATCCAGGCTGACCCAGGCCCCAAAGAGGCCCGCTTCCTTGAGTTCCCCGGCCCTTTGAGCAGTAACGCCCCATCCGGTGGTGAAGGTCCACAAGCAGGTGTCGTCTCTCACATGTTTGACCAGGCGAAGAAAACGATCATACCTGTACATGGGCTCGCCGCCATGAAGGATAAGGAACGGAGTGCCCAGATCTTGCACCTGGGTTATGGTCTTCTTGAGCAGTTCCTCGTCAAGATCATTGTCCGGGTTAGTCCTGGCAATCACCGAACAGAACGCGCACGAATACGGGCAGCAATTCGTTGTGGACATGGACACAATCCCCGACGGAAGCTCCATCATGTCCAAGTTGTTAACATAATTGGAAATACGTCTGTCAAAGGCCGCCGAGGGAAATGGAGGAGCCGCGCTGTCCAGCACTATGTGCCTGCCGAACTTCACCGGCCGCCTATATCGGATCAGTATCCTCTGCAACCGGTCCAGTTTGCGAATATTGAACCATGTGTCTCCCCAAGTGACACCTTTTTTCTTGCGGATCGCGCGGTTGTTCTTTGCAAGAGCGATCAAGAGAACCCTTAGGAACATCCTGGCGTTATAAGGGAAGAACCCCCATTTCCCAATGATATTAATGGGCTTGAAAGAATTTGACTCCATAGCAGACTCCCCGAACTTGACCTATTTGTTTCGACCCGATCGTTCCCATACAGCCATCGATCACAAGCCGTGACGAACGATGAAGATCCAGGGACGTCTTGTCCGTAAGTTGGGCCGGCAAGAAGGCGGCAGGCCTTGGCGCTGTCGGCTCTCCATCGCAGGATCTTGACGGATTTTGTAAGCATACCACGGACGAATCATCGGGTCAACGTGCTTCTTTCGCAAGCGGCGAGTCGCTCCGGCCTGAGCTGATTGTATTCGCAAGGGCAGCGGCTCGTGGTAGCCGAATTGAGGTTCAGGCCCGTCAGTAGATATAGGGAATCATGTGCCACGTCCGCCTGCGGTACTCCGCATAATCGGGGAACTTTTCCAGCAGGAGCGGCTCCTCTTTCTCTATCTTGATAAGGTACAATATGGCAACTCCCAACCATGCCGGGATGACCAGCAGGCTTCCGAAAGCAACCACAAGCCCGAGCAACGCTAGAATGGTCCCGATGTACATGGGATGTCTGATGTATTTGTAGATTCCGGTGGTCACGAGGGTGGAATTGACCTTTGGGGCCATGAACGGCCTGAAGTTCTTGCCCAAGGCCAAGAAACTGAGTATTCCCAACGTGAGCCCCGTGATACCGATGGCGCCTCCCAGGACGCTCTGAGCAATGGCTATCTGTTTCTTGAGGACGAAGCACTCCACCGGCGCTCCGACGGCAGTTAGGGCGCCCAAAATCGAATATCCGAGTGTGAAGGCCTTGATGTCACCTTTCAGCGGCTGTGAGGCGCCAAAGCTTCTGATGAGTCCCAAGGGCCCTGGGGTCTTGCGGCCTCTTTCCAGAAGCAGGAGGTACAAGAGCCCCCAGTTGAGATTGTACACGTTCGTGAAGCCCAACTTGCGCAGCATAACTGCAACGGGAGGCGAGCGGTGGCCGGAAAAACAGACCACCAGAACCGGCGCATCCTTGGGCCTGTTCTTGGCCGCGTCGATGACGCCTGCACCAAAAGGATAGTTTTCCGCCGACCGCAGCCTGTTCCAGTGAAATTCCGGACCGGTTCTCACGTCCACGATCCACGTGTGCTCGGGGAGGGTGTGAAGCTTCCAGGGTGCCAGAGGCCGGGCTCCCGCTGCTATGGTCATCAACTCCCCGCCGAGGATCAGGTTGAGCAGCAAGAGGGGCAGTCCCGTCTCGTCTCCGTTGGTTCCGTCCATGAGGTGCTCGGCACGCACTCTTCGAACAATAAGGGCCGTGTGAACAGCGAAGACCAGCATCAGCAAGATCCAGAGCCCCCAGACCAACGGGCTCCGGGAAACGACGCTCAACGCGAGAACACCCAGAACCACGGAGGTGGTCAAAGGATGAAGAAGATGGGGTCCATGCACTCTGGCAAACAGATGTCCGTCATGGGACAGGGAAGGGATAAAGACGAAATACGAGACGAGCCCGAACAGTGAGAACGTCAGCAAAAACCCTGCGGGGAGGGCGGCGCAAACAATGACTGCGATTTCAAGCGCGCCAAGTCTTGCAGTCCCCAATCCGGGTTGCAGGGAGGTAAGAACCACAGCTACCGCTGCAATGGCATACGTTGCTATAGCAAGGATTTTTTCCGCTCGGTCCATTATCAGATTAGCTCCTTGAAGCAGATTAGTTTCATAGGCCCCCCTGTGAGGCAGAGGGAGCACTACCTTTCGTAGCAGCCGAGATGATCGAAAGGCCACAGCAGACTATGAGAATCGTGTTGAGTCTTGTCCGGGGATTCGCCCCGTATGATGTGGTCCTCGATGAAAAGCCGCTGATTCCGAAGTATTAGGGGTGAGGCCATCTCCCATTTCAGCCGCGCTCATCCACCAAAGCCACCGGCAAGAAACCGCCCAGGGGGATCATTATACAAGAAAATCAGTTTGGAGAGTGGGAAGAAAGAAATGTCCTTGGAATGGCTTGGTCCGGATGACGCGGTGCGTTATACTACCGGCATCGAAAACAAGATCCGCCGGCAAAGGGGGGCCCATGTGGGATAAGAAAAAGGTTAATCTTTCCGATGTCATTGCCGACCTCAAAGCCGGCCTTGGAGACGTGCCCGTGATGGAGAAGTACGGGCTTTCTCCCGACCTGCTCTTGAGGATTCTGGAACGGCTGAGAAAGGAGGAAAACCACGCCGCATTGACTGAGCGGACAGCGCCCGCTGCGGCCGAAACGGAAGGGGAGGATAGGCACGATTACGACAAGGCTTCCCGCGACTTGGAAACAACACCTCCCTCTGAAGCCGAAAGAAAGGCTGAGGCTGCGAATCGGCGTTCCGAACCGCGCAATTACCTGCTTTACGATGTACCGATATTCGATGCAATTCGACCGGAAATCAAGGGATATGTGAATGACGTGAGCGATGAAGGTCTCCAGATCCGGGGCATAAAGGCCCAAGTCGGTGAGATGCGGCGTTTCATGATTCTTGATTCCCGAGTGTTCAAAGGAGAGGGCTCCCTGTTCTTCGATGCGCTCTGCCGGTGGGTCACGAATGAAGGCGAGGGAGAGACTCTGGCCGGATTCTGCATCACGAACATCTCCGAGGGTTCACGCGAGGAACTCCGAAGGCTGGTCGAGTGGCTGGCAGTGACGGAACCCTAAGACTGCCT
>DYLG01000259.1 GCA_020722215.1 Desulfomonile tiedjei | reverse complement strand
CTTCCGCAGAAGAACGGTATTTCACCAGGACCCGGTCCGGGGCATAGGGGCGGGCCTCAAGTGACGTCGTTAATATCGAAGCCGCGGTAACGAAAAGCGTTAACAGCGAGACATACTTGATCATATCTCCCCCTTTCAACGATCTCATGTGAAAGTATTGACGGTATGGGGTGATGGAATATCGGGAAAATTTATTGTATCGAATAAACGTAATGCGTTATTTCACTTGATTTACATGCCATATTACTTAAGAATTCAATTCTGAAGGATATAGAACGTCATGAAACATTATCTCTGCATGGACGAAACCGGCAGGTTCGAACACAGCGCCTTTGTGAAAGCGCCATCAGCGGTAGGCGGGTACCTTATCCCCCAGGCAGGTTTCAGCCGCCTGAGAGGCTTGCTGACGAAAACGCTTAATGATCACAACGGCCGATGCGCGGCGGATGAAAAGTGGAAAGACATACCGCGCCTCCAGGAAAAGGACCTCCATTTCCGGGTCCTTGCCATGGGACATGATTATTATGACAGGGAGAACCAGTTCAGGTATCCCGAGGAGCTCGGAAAGCTGTTTATCAAATCAATGATTGATGCAGTTAATACGGAAGCCATGTACTTCTGCCGAAGCTCCGGAAGACCGCCGCTGAACCTGCACCCGCAGCACTCCTATACCATCTGTCTGATTTCATTAATCGCCGGGATAATTGAACATCAGAAGTCCATCCTCGGCAATGGGAGCGAGCTTGTTCTCAGGATAGCCTCAAGAAGCAGGGATGTCCTTACCGGGGAAGCCGCCCGGAACATCGACAAGTACCATGAAATATTCCGTGACGAGATCCTCGACAGCCTTAACAAGGCGCGTCTTGACAGCGACTTAAAGGTCAGCATTGAAATCGGATCCGCGCGGCGGGACGCGGACCTGGTATTCGCGGATTTTGCCCTCGGCGCAATGACCCACCAGGATTTCCGGGACGGAATTCCGGATGATAGAAAGATCCTGGTCAAGGTGAGAGATTACTACCATATCTCACTCGGCGGATCCACCGGCAGGATCCTCGAGGATATCAGGGAATCCGGCGCAATCGATGATGCAATGCTGCTCGCCCTCGATTTCGCCCGTTCAAGTGAACCCGGCACAAGAAATGACGGGAGCGGCTATTTCAACAAGTACTTCAAGAGTCTCATGGAAAACAACGCGAAAGCGCAATCCTTCGTGAACCTCTTCGGAACCCGCATGGAAGACCTCGCAGGACAGCGATACGAAGACCCGGACGCCCTCCAGGCGCTCCATGACATGTGCAGGATGGTCCTTGACTTGCCGAGGAAGCACAACACAGTGCAGGGTGATCTTCTCACGGAGCAGGCGCTCCATTACCTCGTCCACTGGGAAGCCCACTCGGGCGCGGCACCCGACGACACCGGTTCCTCCTGCACGCGGCGCTACGAAGAATTCTTCGCGGAGAAAGGGACCTCCCTTTATCCTTCGCTCCCGGCACGCCTGGAACGGATGCTCGAAACAAAGCTTATAGCCATCCAGGCCCTGTATTTCAACGCATTCCTGTTCGAAGAGCTGTGCGGTTCCCTCGAAGAAGACATCCTCACCTATGAAGAAGCGTTCAGGAGTTACCACGGGAAAGAACATGTGGACGATCTCTATGCGAGGCTCTGTGGCACCTACGGCCAGGCCCTGGCCTTCGCCGCGTCGATAGACGGCGACAGGAAAAAGCTGGAAACAGCCAGGGAATACCTTACCCTCGACCTCGAATACATACCGCCGGGATCCCCTTTTCTCGGCCAGGGGGCGAGCTTTCTGGCCAGCGCCTGCTGGTGCCTCGACGACGCCGAGGGCATGAGACGGGCCATCGCCGAAGGGCTGGGATGCCCGGGTGACGACGCGTCGATAACGGGGGCCGTGCATTCCCTTGATATCCGGAAAGGAAACAACAGCTTCGTGTACCTTGACTGGATCAGGCTCGCGGAACTTACGGGAAGGATGGCCGTTGATAACGGCAACAACGCGGGGCAGCTATTGAAGATGATTGACAGTTCCATGAAAGACATCGGGGAAATGAAAGAAACCTATCCGTGCAACCTCTTCGCGAAATGGGCGGCCGTACTCCACTGCCGCTCCGGGAACGGCCCGAGGGCCCTGGAGATCCTCGGCACACCCGGGGAATTACCGGACAGGGGATCAATTTTCGATGTAATGGCCCCCCTGGTGAACGGACTCCTCGTCCGCGCCATATCCGGCACGGGGCCGGCGGACGATCATTACATTAAAATAATCTCGCGGCTGGGGGAACGGTACCCGGGGTTTAAACGGTTCGCCGCGAAAAGGGGACTTGACCGTTCGATTCCCTCTTCCGTGGAAGAGATCGCCCGCATCATGCCTTACTATTACGCGTAAGAGGAAGCGCGGACATCACCCGTAATAGACGTAGTTGTACAGCGAGGAATCGTCGGGGCCGTACTTTTTCTCCAGGGCGGCCAGGGCCGTACCGAAGCTCTCCCGCGGCGGCTTCCCCTTTACGAGCATGGCCCGGAGCAGGTGCGAAAGGAACAGGGTGCTCCTTTCTATTTCGAGGAACCATCTGGTCCCGACATACGATTTGACCCCGGCCATCAGGGCGTGGTACGCCATGGAGTGACGGGCGAAGGGCACGGACCTGGCGGAGTGGCACGAGCTCGAAATCACGATGTCCGGGGGATTGTGGAGCAGTACATCGAGATTTTCACAGCCGAATATCTCGCCGTTGGCGCATTTCCATCCCGTGGAGGCGGCGTCGTCATAGAAGACCGAGTGCCCGAAGTACACCACGGCGTTATACCTCCTCCTCCCGAGCTCCCGGCGCACGAGGCCGGGGTCTGTTGCTTCCACCACCCGGGTCTCAATCTTCGCGCGCTCGAGGAAATCCCTCAAGCCGGCGACGGCGCCCCCATATCCCTCGATCCCTTCCCCGGAACCGAGGAGGGCCAGGATCCCGTGCCGTTCATCGTTCTTCACCAGGCCGAAACGGTCGAAATCCCGGTTGAGGACCCGGGTGACGGGAAGGGCCGCTCCGTATTCACGGACCAGGACTGGCTCCCAGGGAATGCCGGCGAGCTCGGGATCGATGATGACGCCGAGGGATTCCCCGGGGGATTCCCGGAGCATCCTGTCAAGGCCGGCTGGTATCATCATGGTACGGAGGAGCGTGGCAAGCTCGTCCAGTTCCCTCGCGCAGGTACGGGACGTCATGACGGCGTCGTCAATTTTACGGTATTCGGTCTCTATTCCAAGGGACGTTTCCTCGAGGAGTGACCCGGTGAATCCTCCCTTCTCGAACTTGAAGTACTCCCCGCCCCTGCTGTAGGTGTAGAGCATTTCTCCGGATTTCCGCGAATAGTTCACCTGGAGATTCCTCCCGGGCCAGGGCTCTATCTCCACCACGCCCCGCCGTCCCGGCGAATGGATGTAGAGGACCTCCCTGCCGGGCTCGGGCACCGCGGAGTTCTCCACGTACTCCGTGGCGTCGATGTAGGAGATGTCGAAGCCGAAACGCTCCGCGGCTATACCGAGGTGGGCCGAAGTCATTTTTTTCCCCCCGGTGACATCGCAGAGCACCGTACCCTTCCCCGCGAGGTCCCCCAGCATCGAGGTTATTTTATGGTAATTGTCATCATGGCTGTTGGAACCGAGCTCAAGGAACTCGATGACCACCTTCTCCCTCACCATGGAATCAAGGCCGGGAAGAAAGAGGTCCTGGACCTGCCCGGCGTTGCGCTCGGTGTAGGCGACGACCAGGCGGCGCGGGCGGAGGGCGTTGGCGAGTATGAGACCGGGTACCGCGTCGTGTCCCACGACGAGCACCAGGGTATCGTAATCCCCCACTTCACCCCTTTCCCGTTTCAGGTGCAGCTGACGTCGGAGCGCCCCGGATAGGGAGGGGCGTATCTCGTCGTAGTAGATCCTGAATTTTTCCCGGCGGCCCTTCGCCCGGCGCCACCGCTCCACCACCTTCGGGTCAATCGACATGCCCATCTCCCGCACCATCAGAGGTCACGACAGCTTCTTCGCGCATTCTCCGAGGAGGAGGCACGCCTCTTTTATCGTTCCGGCCATGTCGGTGCGGAAGCGCTCCTCCATGGTCTCGAACTCGTGGAACCGGTGGGCCAGCCTGTTGCGCGCACGGCGGGCCCGGGTCACCAGGGCATACTGCTCATCCCCGAGCATGCCCCGGTCCTTCATCTTCGACACCACGGCGGCGATGCCGCCGTCACGGAGAGTATTAACCCCAAGGCCAGCCTTCACATTGATATATTCCAGCAGGCTCTCGAGATATGCCGCCGCGTACAGCGCCTCCGCAGAGATGTTCCCCGGCGCCGCCATCGAACCTATACGGCCCGCCATGGTCTTCATGACCGATTCATCGATTTCCCCGCCGGCGGAACCGGATACCTCGCGTATAAAAGCCGAGAGTTCCATCACCGCGATGTTCATGTCCCGGGGGCCGAGACCCGTTGCGCCGGGAAAGCGCGAGGAGAAGATTTCACCCTCTTTCTCACGCGCCAGTGCCTTCAGCTTTTCCCTGGAGCTTTCCACGAGGATGGGCATTACCTGCCGGACGATGTACTCGTTGACCTGGCGGCGGGCTTTCTCCAGCCCCTCCTGTTTTTTCCTGATGTCGTAGTTCTGGAGACCTAACGCAGAAAGGATAGCAGCAGGTAGAATGATGGCGAATAACATAGGTATGAAGAGGTTCATTATAGACCAGGCGAAGGTGTGCCACCCCGCCGCCAAAACCACCGTGCTGGTGAGCCCCATGACCGCCGAGGCAGAGGATATTTTAAAAGAAGTGCTGAATTCCTCGGAAAGGAAGGACGCCCCTGGTATCTTGAAGTTCCTGAACACCGCCCCGTATACTTCGGCTTGATCGCTGATATGCTTCTCTATCTTCTTTTCCACAAGGGGAATGACCGCCCCGTGGGTTTCCTCGTGGAGCTTCCGCATCGCCTCTGTTCCGAAAATCAAATAGAGTCGAGTGCGGTATTCGCTTTTAATATTAAGAAATGGTATGAACGAAGCAAGAAGACGGATGTTATCCAATGATAATCTCAATGTCTTCTTCCCCTCGTCCCACAAGGACCTGTAATACCGGGGGTCCTTCAATTTTTCGCTCCAGGTAACTTTATCACTCTTGGGAGCCTTCAGCTTTTCCTTTTCCAGGAGGGCGTCGAACTCCTTCACTTTCTTTTCCACGGCGGAGAGGTACTTCTCCGTGTAGAGCTCGCGGTACGAGTCGATGAACAGTTCCTGGAGCTCCCGTATTCCCGCAGCATGGATGTTGTACTCCTGGAGGCGCGTCTGGAGGTCCGAGAGGGCGTAGTCCGCGTGCTGGGCCATGTCCAGGAGGAGGTCGGGCCTGGCGTCCCCCGCGTCGGGGAGTCCCCCGTACTCACCGGCCCCATGTACCAATCTCGCCAGGGAGTGGTTCGCCACGGCGCCGTATTCAGTCGCCGCAATCTTCCTGGTCACGGGCATCTTTGAGAGCATGTCCATCATTTTCAGATATCCTCCCTTACTATTGTTTCGATAGCGTAACGTTTAAGAGACCTGAATTATAAGAATTACCTTTTGCGAATTAT
>DYLG01000258.1 GCA_020722215.1 Desulfomonile tiedjei | reverse complement strand
CGGTTGTCTCCGGAATGCTGTGGCCACAAGACGGCATGATGCTTCAGCGGGCGTCGGATTCCGACGTGAGCCTCGACGAGTGCGTTCCGTTCCGGTTTTCGCTTCCTGCGTCACCATTCAGGGCTGCTGCCATGGAAGGCAAGCGCCTTAGAATCGAGGACCTCGTGGAACACGTTCTTGCCGTGGCTGAAGTTGCGGATGTGACGCTGGTCGAGGGAGCGGGCGGGCTTATGGTTCCAATTGACGAACACGCCATGATGATAGACCTCATCGCTCGTCTGAACTATCCGGTTCTCCTTGTTGCGCGCACATCTATCGGCGCCATCAATCACACCTTGTTGAGTCTTGATGCATTAAGAAGACGGGAAATGGAACCCGCGGGGATCGTACTCTCGGCTGCCGGGTCCGAAGCGGGCCTGGAGGAGGAATTCACTCCCCGAGACCTAGCCGTGCTTTCAGGCGGGATTCCCGTTGCCGTACTCCCGCACCTGCCTCCGGAGGTCTTGGAAGATGCCGCCGGAATAGCGCAAGCCATAGAGGAGCTGTGGCCGGAGGAGTTGCTTCGCCAATGGCTTGCCCTCTGAACGGGAGGGAGGAACAGTGGCTGGGAAGAAGCTCAGCGTGATTTATCATGATATCTATCTCACTGACTATCCCACTGCTTCCTGTGAGATGCCGCAGCGGGTCCGGGCCATAATGGCTGTCCTGAGAAAGCACTACAAGGTGATTGAAGCCCCTCCCGCGTCGGATGAGGACATACTGCTGGTTCACACGGATTCTCTCCTGAAATCGGTACAGGCCGATCCCACGCTGTACCATACGGCTGCCATGGCTGCCGGTGGAGCGATCCTGGCAGCGGAAATGGCCTTCGAGGGCAATCCATGTTTTGCGGCGGTGCGCCCTCCGGGCCATCATGCCAGCCCAAGTCACCACTGGGGATTCTGTTTCTTCAACAATGTGGCGATTTCACTGGCGAGGCTTCTGAAGGCCGGGAAGATCTCGAGCGCTCTTGTGCTGGACATCGACCTTCATTTCGGCGACGGAACGGACAATTTCTTTGCTTCGACCAGGAACGTGACGGTGGCCAACATTCAGGAGAACAGGAGGGAGCGGTTCCTCACCGAGGCGGACAAGGCCCTCGCATCCGGCGGGTACGACATGATTGCGGTGAGCGCGGGATTCGATCGTCACCAGCAGGACTGGGGGGGCACTCTCACTACCGAGGATTACTTCACTATTGGAAGAAGTGTGCGGGATTATGCCCGAACCGGGTGCGGAGGGAGATACTATGCGGTTCTGGAGGGCGGGTACAACGTTGATATCCTTGGTGAAAACGCGTTGGCCCTCTGCCGGGGAATGGATCCCGAGGGAGCATGACGAAAGGGCAACGTACGGAGAACCGGTTGGGGGACAACACCGATGTGCGCGCTCCGATCACTGTCCTAAGCCGCCCTACTGGGTTCGCCAGAGGCTTTTTGTGACAATTTGCTGGAAATCTTTGCTCTAACCTCAAGAACTGACTTGACCCGGCGATCGTATGGTGATAGGAAGGGCCCGGCCTCAACCTCGGGGGAGGGAGGGGCCTGTATACCGGCAAACCGGGGGGCGAGGGTGCACGTCATCCTCCCCACCGGTTTATTTCGTTCTGTTCCTGGCAGACCGCATAATAAGTACCTTTGCGTTCCCCGATGAGACAAATGTGGTTTCTCCCTCTGGGAGAGGGTTGAGGCGGGTCTTCCTGAATCGCCGTACTGCTGGCGCAACAAGGCGCTTTACAGGGACCCGTCGATATTCTATAAAAGGTGTTCTTGTTTTGCGTCCAGGGGGACACCCTGGCAGGAGGTCTGAGGACGAATCCCCGTCCGACGCGGCCTCGCCAGAAAGCCTACGCCCGTATGGGCGCAACCAAGAATGAATGAAGTACATATTTTCCTTTCCAGGGACGGAGTTCGTCGGCCGATGGCTCCGGAAGAGAAGTGAATATGAAGAAAGGCAAGGCCGAAGTTGAAAACAGCGGCGCAGACGCGGCGCCCGAAAAGCCTCCGAGACGGGTTTTCCAGGAGTATTCGGAAGCCTTTGTGGTGGCCGTCGTTCTGGCCATCATCATACGGGCTTTTTTTGTTCAGGCGTTCAAGATACCGTCCGGTTCAATGGTGCCCACTCTGCAGATAGGTGATCACATACTGGTCAACAAATTTATCTACGGGGTGCGCATCCCTTTTACCAAAGCGCGATGGCCTCAGTTCGCGGACCCGAAGAGAGGAGACGTGATCGTATTCGTCTATCCCGTGGAGCGATCAAAGGACTTCATCAAACGCGTTGTGGCGGTTGGAGGAGACACCGTTGAGGTCAAAGGCAAGGAAGTCTTTGTCAACGGAAAGCCTGTCCAGGAGGCATACGCCCACTATGACGACCAGAGCACGCCATCACAAGGGCCGACGAGTCGTGCAGATATGCCTCTGAGAAGAGTCCCCGAGGACAAGCTTTTCGTGATGGGTGACAACAGGGATCACAGCCACGACAGCCGCGTCTGGGGATTCGTGCCGGTGGAAGACGTAAAGGGCAAAGCGTTCATGATCTATTATTCCGCTCAACGCTTTCCCCTGATCAGGTGGGACCGCATATTTAACTTGATCTATTGACCCGGCGACCCCTGCTCCCACGCGGTGGGCTTAAGCGCTTCTCAAGCCTCTCCGGCCGGAAGTTCGCGTAGGACGCGCTGAGCGAAGCGAAGCGCATCCGTCGGGAGAAAAACCTCGACCGGTGCGTTCCCGTCGGTCACCGCACCCTACGGGACTGGTGGGCAGGATGTCCGTCCCACCAAATCCTGCGTCCGGCGGTATGCCTTTCCCGAAATGGGGATCGCGGCACAATATGGCACCGTATTATTGCCGACAAGCACTTAGTCGATCCATCTGACGAACTCCTTGAGGTTCGCGCGGGGGGATCGGAACTCATTTACCGCTGCTCCCTGATCCGGAAAGCCCAGGGCAACGGAAATGATGAGATTCTTGGATTCGGGTATGTTCAGGTGGTCGCGTATTTCATCCTGGTACCAGGCCACGAGGCCGATGGGGCATGTAGCCAGGCCGTGAGCTGCTGCAGCCAGGACCAGATATCCCACCAGTGCGCCCACATCAATCATCCTGTCAGGAGGAAACGATCCGTCCGCGAAGATGAGCGCCACTGCGGGAGCGCCGTAGAAGTTGAGGCTCCCCTCATTGATGTACGTCTTGAAGTCGCTTCCCATACGCTCTATCAGCGGGGTCATGCCTTCGGCGCACTGCCTGCTCCTGGCCATGAACCGTTCGGGAATGGGTCTTTCGGCACCGGGTCCGCAAGTCACCCGGCGTTCATTGAAGGCCTTGAGCAGCCTGCGAGATAACCTTTTACGCTCCTCACCCAGCACCATGTGGATTTCCCACGGCTGCATGTTGATGGCCGACGGTGCACGACTAGCGTCTTGGAGGACCTGCTCTGCCAGTTCCTTTGCAACCGGGTCGTCCGTGAACGCCCTGCAACTCCTTCGGGTTCTGATTGCGTCCAAAACATCCATTGGAACCTCCCGGGGAAATGCTTTTCAAGGCAGCGCGCGAAACGGGACTTTTCTTGCAGCGCTCTCAGCAGCACTATAGGACCATAAGGCAGGATCTGCAACCGTTGAAGGCCGTGGCCCGGAGGCCGTGCCGTCAACGGAGCCCTTGCGAGGGAAGAGGAAAGCAGGTATAGATCACAGGACCACCGGTGGCCCCGATCTGCGCCGGATTCTTGCTATACGAGGATGGCATGCCATGAAGCTCACTCTGATGAAGATCTTATGTTCCATGGGGGCAGCATGCCTCGTCTTGTACGTCTGGCCGCATCTTCTCCAGGCGGGGGAATTCGAGGATTACTTCAGAGCTGGGCTGGAAGCTGAGAGCATGGGCAAACTCGATGACGCTCTTTCGCATTTCTCGCAGGCCTTGAAGCTTCAACCTAGATCGGCCCGCACATGGGCCAAGCGGGGAGAGATCTATTTGCTCAGGGGGGATCCCGAATCAGCGATCAAGGACCTGCTGAAGGCCATTGAGCTGGACCCTGCCTTCCCTGCCGCGTATACACGGCTCGGTTTTGCGCACAACGCCTTGAACCGGTACGACAATGCTTTGGCTGCCCTGAATGTGGCGGTCCAACTTGATCCCACCTCCGCCGAAGCTTACAACACCAGGGGATTCACTTTCAACGGCAAGAGCGACTTCGATTCCGCTGTGAAGGACTTCGACAAAGCCGTGCGCCTCAATCCCAATGACGCCCGGTTCTACAACAACAGGGGATTCGCTTACAACAGCCTTCACAAGTACAAGCAGGCGATTCATGACTTCGACCGCGCAATACGGTTGGATGCGAAACAGGCCATGTACTATAACAACCGGGGAGTTGCGCACCTCAGATTGAAGCAGTACGATCAGGCTATCGCGGATTTCAACAAGACCATAGAGATCGACTCGAAATTCTGGTCCGCCTACCAGAACCGCGGGATGGCACTGAGCGGAAAGGGGCTTCATGACAAGGCAGTCGAGGAATTCAGCAAGGTCATAGAAATCAATCCCACTTCGACACTTCTCCACAAGGACCGCGGCACGGCATACATGAGAATGGGGGATTACGAACATGCCTTGAAGGATTTCCAAAGGGCAATCGAGATCGACAAGAACTTCGCGCCGGCCTACGCAGCAATTGCCCTGTTACACATTACCGCGCCCAAGCCCCCGTACCGGGATCCCGGCAAAGCGTTGAAACTGGCGGAAAAGGCAGTGAAACTCACCAAGGGCTCCAGCCCGGACATGCTGGAGAACCTGGCCAGAGTGCAACATACTCTCAAGATGAATCGAGAGGCTGTTACTACGCTTCGCAAGGCCCTTGCCATGGATCCTGAGAACGAGGAGTACATGGCCCTCTTGAAAGAATGGCAGGGAACCGTTGCCGGCTCCGACGAGCGGCCCGGAAGAGTCAAGAAGCCAATGGGCCTATGGTAGACAAGGAAGGAGCATTCGCATCATGGCCGAATTCGGCTCGGACGATGCAATAGGAGGATACGTTCTTGGCTGCCTCGTTGCTGGCAAGGGCATTGACGCCAAATCGCATGCGTTCTTGATCGTGTGTGAGCGTTTCCGAAAGGCATTGGCACTTCTCCCTCCCGATTGCCTGCAATTGTTCGTCTCACTGGAGCGCGACCTCACCGTGATCATGGAATCCGCCCCCCCAATTCCCATGGGCATGAGAACCGAGAGTTCCGGCCCCCCCGCCGCCCGCAAATACAGAATCGTGCTGTATGAGGAACACGCGGGGCAGCCTGAGGACCTCTTCCTTGGAGAGTTCCTTAGACAGTTGGGCCACGTGGTCGGCCGGCGTCCGCCTGAGAGCGAATGGCCCTCTTCCAGGGCGGAAAGGGCCAGGTTCAAGGCAAGTATGGAAGCTCACGCCGATGCCCTGGTTTGGAAATGGGGCCTGAGACACTACAGCATGATACACATCACTGCCGCGTACCCAAGCCACTGGGTGGACACCATAGTGGCCGAGATAGAACAACTCCTTGCAGAAAGCGAGATCGGCTGCAAGGGCTAATGGATAGTCAAGAAATAAGGTGGCATTCATGGGAGGGGCGGACCCATGCGTCCGCCCTCTTC
>DYLG01000257.1 GCA_020722215.1 Desulfomonile tiedjei | reverse complement strand
CAGAGTTCTTGTCTTCCGGTAGTAGATGCTTCCCCTGGTGCAGGTATAACCGGCTTCCCGGAGCAAAGCCATTTGGCCTACCAACTGCACCTGGTCGTTTGGCCATGCAGCGCCCGTCAGTTGATACGGCCCCACCCGAAACGGCGCCGCCGCGTCAGGAGCCGGGCCGCGTTTCACTTCCACGGGCGCCGGGCCGGTGGAGTCTTCGAGAACCACATCGAATTTGCCCACAATCCCAAGCGAGTCCGAAGACAGGGTCAATTCCCTGACCAAATCGGCCCGCCATGGCAATGAGGCTTCTCTCTCCTCTTCTGTGGGCGAGCCTGCCTTGGTCTTGGTCAAACGTTTTCGATGGGCGGCCTGTCCTTCGAGGGTGTCCACGCTCTCCTCGAACTGTCCCTGAACGTACATCAGATGGAACAGGCGAGGACAATAGACATACTCGTTGAGTCCCCGCACCGGTGTCATGTAGCCATTCGCGGCGTCAGATGTCGGCGTCGTCATCATAGTCCTCCCCGTCTCGTGGAGCGTCCTGTCCTGCCATGGCCTTCCGGACACGCTGTTTCACGATCGACCAGTACTGTTTCGAGGGAATCCAGTGTCGGCTTGGGAACAGAATGCCCGAAGGGTCACGGAAAAATGTCTCGCCGCGGCCGGAAACAGCCTCCCAGTCGGCAATTGCGTCCGCGATTTCGTCATCTTCGGTTTCGGTCTCCTCGCCGCCGAGCTTGAGTTTTATCTTCTTGCCGCCCGCGGGTTTCATCTCATAGCGTTCACCTTGGAATTTCCCGATTCCGACAGGAACGAGATGAAACGGCGCGGCCCCGTGTTCCAACTGCTGCAATGCTCCCAGCAAGCGAGCCTTGGGTGCTTCGGCAAGTTCATAAACCCCCATCCCCTCCTCACTTGTCTTGCGGCAAGAGATTCGGAAAGCTTCTCCGCAACGCCCCCAGAAACGTCTTTGCAGGTTGATGGCGGCGTTGAGATCCGCGTGGATGATGTGGACCTTTTTCTCCTCCCTGTCAGCGTTCAGTGTGGCGAACAATTCCCCGCCCGACCAGGGAACAAGCATTCCCGGCCGCACTCTGTCCTTGAGCGCGCTTTGTAACTCATCGAAATCCTTGTTCTTCGTGTTTCCCAGCATCCATTCCAGCTCAGACACGACATAAGGCTTGGGCAGACCGTTTTCCAAGTCGTCCTCCGTCAAACAACGACACCGCACGCCGGGCGCGCCGCTAGATGCCAGATAGCGGCTGGTGAAACCTGCCGAGGTAGTCTTGACGACCATGCCATAGAGTTCGGCCTGCATGGTCGCTTCGGCTATGATCTCCCGATGGTTCCATTTCATGAGTTGGGAGTTTTCCCTTCGGGGACGATCTATCCGAAAGCGGTATCTCGCGAGGTCTTCAAAAAGAATCAGTCGGCATGGTTCGTGCTTTCTTACCCAGCCTGCGCCATTCTCCACGGGTACGCACCCGCGTGCGGCCTGAATGATGAGGTCCGCTCCGGTCTTAATTCTATCTTCCTTCAGCCGGTTGATGTGACGAAGCAAGTGGGAAGCTACTGTGCCGAATTGTTTCCTGTCCTGACGGTTGACTGCCCCGTAAGTTCTTCCCCGAAGGTTCCAACTGAGAATCAGCTTGCGGACTGCCTCAAGGCATTCGAGCATCCAGATGGATTTGCCGCCTGCGTATGCTCGCCGATCGCTCCAGTCCTTCCATGAAGCGGATTTCGGACGTGTGCGTCTTCGCCATTGGCTGAATCGTTTTGCTAGTATTCTCTCGGCTCGGTCATAAATGACCTGGCAATGATGCTGCCAAAGTTCCGGAGTAGTTCTGAATTTCGGATCTTCCAGGCCTTCGAAAGCGTCCTTGCCCAATGCGTCACCCGTGGACCGTTCGTCAATGGAATCGAGAAAGTCTTCAATCCGTTCAGTTCGACGTTGTTCGTCTTCCAAAACACCAAGTCGCAAGATTTCTTTCAATCGGTTGATGTCGCGCCTGAGGGAACGGATTTCGTCCCAGGCCTCCGTGCGGGCTTTTCTTTCCCGTTCTGTCGGAGTCTCGCCCGGCAAAGTTAGCTTGAAGCTGCGTTCGTGTTTTGCCCAAAGTTTTTCGGGGTCGTTGTTGTCCCGACCGTCCGCGGCTGGAAAGCACAGTCCATGTTCCGGTCTTCCCTGCACCAGTTCGAATACGGCGCACGCTGCGAAGGTGCGCATGCCCAAATCGACCGAAAGCACCCGCAGACCGGGCTTGAGTTTATCTTTGTACTTGCTCGGCTTGCTGAGGGCTGTATTGAAATGATGCACCGCCGGCGGTGTCGCCACCCGGCCTCTTCCGTCCAGCCAATCTGTTGGCGCCTTGCTTTGCACGTCCAAGGTCAGTTTAAACCAGACCGGGCCGGGTCTTTGGAAGAAGGATTCGTCGTTGCGTTCGTCATGCTCAAGGTACGTTCGATCGAAGAGTATTTCTGCACCCCCCAGCGACGCTTCGTGGTCCTGATGGGTTGACCGGAACTTCAGGAGCTTCTCGTTGCCCTTCCCCCCGTCCTCGATTGAAAGGCTTGACAATTGAGCGCTCGCGGCAAGGGGAATAGGGAAATCTGCTTCTTTCAGCGCGGCGTCGGCATCTCGCATCAGCAGCGGTATTCGCACGTACAGGCCCTTTTCGGCGGCGTTTATGGAGTAGTTGCGCAGATTGGTGCCGCCGGGAGCCTCGTACATGACCCAGCGGGGGTGAACCCGAGCGTCAGCGAAGGTCATCACCGCGTACTTCTTGCGCTTGTCGGCCAGCCTTTCCGCAATATTGAGTTGTACCACCGGGGTGACGCTGTCGCGATCCTTCCAGAGATGCTCGCGGCCACCTTGCGCCAACCATCGAAACAGGTCGGGGTCGCCGAATTTCCCCCGGAGCTTGGTCTGAAGACGTTTGCAGATTTCCAGTCGCTGTTCCGCAGTGTTTCCACTCTTGAGCCACTCTTCACGCACCCGGTCCCAGGAACGGATAGTGCGTGCTCCTATTCTGAAGGGCCTTTCATCGTCAAAGAACGCTACCTTTTTCAGCTCCCCATGCCGTACTCTTTCATATTCCCGCAAGATCTTGAAGTGAGATCCCATCTCCCGACATTTCCTGCGAAAGTTCTCGCAGTCTGTGTGGGCTTTTTCATGCTCCTTCTTGGTCTTATGATTCCAGCTCTCCCATGATAACAAGTGGGCGACGGCCAGCCTGACGGCCAGCCGATCCCAAACCGACACTCCGTTGCCTTCGCGATCCAGCATCTCTCTGAACAAGGGCTTTATCAATGGCAACAGTCCCAGTTCCTTCAAGGACTTGACGACGGGTGCACTCCCCTGCTCCAACTCCTTTCTTTTCTTCTGCTGATCCTTGATGAAATGATCCTGCCAAGGCTGACCATTGCGCAGCCTTCTGACCCAGCCGGGAGGGCTGCCCGTTGCCCTCTGAAGCCTCAAGCTGTCCTCGCTCTCAAGCCACTGGATCGACTCCTCTTCCCATTCGGATTGGCTTTCCTCTTTTTTCTTGATCCAGTTCGGGGGCGGGTCGAGAACCTTGTCATACACAGAAAGTCCGCCCTGGCTTTCCGGATCCATAAGGGGGCTGACCCACGCATTAGATGCCTGTGCATTTCCTTCTTGTGGGGCGCCATTGTCATCAAGTACGCAGGAGGGGACGAGTTGTTCATACAGGGACCGCAAGGCGTTGAGCACTTCTTCGTCTGTCCCAAGATTCTCCTTGCCGTTACTCCGCTGCGCGTCTCGGGCCATCTTCAAGGCGTCGCCAACGACCTGACTTTCCGGGACTTGAACTTCTTCCTCGTCTTCGTTGCGCGTCCAATATGAACTCCCTCGGCATAGGAGCAGAGTCCGCTCGATTGCGGCCACCGCCTGGTTGACCAACAAATGTGTCGTCCAAAGGGCTCGTCGGATTTCCGCGCGCTCTTCCTTACGACCCAAGACCATCTTCAGGTTGATTGTGCGTGTGGGCATAGCGTTCTGCTCCTTTTCACTGTCTCTTCGGCAAATGGAAAAACCTATGGAAACGCGTCGGGAAACCCCCGCAAAGCAGAGCAGGCGGTACGCCGTCCTCTTTTGCGGGTCTGCTTCGCTCCGACCTTGTTTTGACTGAGGAGTTCCTTTGCCGGCGGATTCATGCCGGAATCCTTTGTGTGATGATATATTGGTCCGAACCAATGAATGAGGCAATCATTACCTTTATACCGCGATTGTTTCGCGAACTTCCTCATTGTTCCGACGCTGCCAGATTCCGGCGTTCATCTGTGCCCGCCATATTCCCACAGCCTTCGGGCATAGGTCTCTATGGTGTCTGCGAGAGCCAGCTTTGCTCTCCAGTGTTCCGGTATTCCTTCTTTGCCGTAGAAAGCGCCCGCGATCTGCCCGTACACCGCGCCTGTGGTGTCTGCGTCGTCTCCCAGGTTCACTGCCAAGAGACAGCCGTCACGGAAGGAATCCGTCTTGTGGAAGGCCCACAGAGCAGCCTCTAGTGATTTGACCACGTACCCGCCGCCCTTGATCTCCGGAGGCTCGCGGCGCTTGAAAGAACCTACCGCGATTTCGTCGATTTCCGGGACAAGGCGTTGCGAGGACCAATACCCGGGAACCGGCGAATAATATTCGGAAAGCAGCTCCTCCTTTGACACGCCGTTGACTGCGCCAACTATGAGACTTCCCAGATACTTGCATGCATCAATGCACGCCTGCGCTGCATGAGTGGTGCGAGAACTCAGCCCGCACATGTCGATGGCTTCTTCCGGGTCGTGTGCGTAGAAAAGAGGCACGGCGGCCAGGCGCATGATGGATCCGTTTCCCGCCGACCTGGGATGGGTCGAACCGCAATACGGTTGACCGGTCCGCTCAAATTCTGTGAGCGCCGATCTGACGGTGCTTCCGATGTCGAAACACGCGCCTGTGCTGCTCAGGTGGCCTTCGCGGTACCAGCTCAAGTAGCGTTCCAACTGGTCCACCGGATCGAAGCCCCTGCTTTCGATCAAGCTCTCGGCCAGGCACAGAGCCATGGATGTGTCGTCAGTCCACTCGCCGACTCGCAGCCCCAAAGGCCCTCCGCCGACCATGTCCTGGATGGGTGTGAATGAGCCGGGCGGGCAGAACTCCAAAGCAGCGCCCAGAGCGTCCCCGACCGCCAGACCAAGCATGCAGCCAAGATAACGTTCAATTCGATCCACGAGAGAAACTCCTTCCGGAAAATTCGGTGAAGTCTGCACAGCTCGCGCCCTCCAGCGCGGCCGCAAGCCAAGAGGAATCGTCCATTCGTGCCTAAGCTGCCGAGGAATAGGCGCTTTCAACAAATAGCGGAGGACTTGCCGGCGAATCATCAAAGGTTAACACACCGGTTTGCCGAATAAGGACAAACCGGATGAAAAAATTTTGGGGACGCTTTCACCTGTATTTTTTTGGCCTTAACCGGTCCGGAAGACGCGAGCGGCCCTGAGAAAGCGGCGCGGCTGAAAGCCGGTCGAACATCGTATTGGGGCATTCCTATCAGAGGTCGATTCCTTTTGCTTTCGGCGTCCGAGTTTGTCATCATGTGGCGACATTCCGGGCCTCTTGCCACCACGGACAAGGTATAAACCTGGATTTTGCGAGCTCTTTTCCGGGAGGCGATTCGCGGGGTGGGCGTT
>DYLG01000256.1 GCA_020722215.1 Desulfomonile tiedjei | reverse complement strand
AGGGCGACCGCCGGTCGCCCCTACAGAATCCTTGGTGTCTTGGCGCCTTGGTGGTCAATTCTTCTCTTTGGTTGCGGCCGGGGGCCGCGTCGTGCAAGAAGAGGCCTCCCCGATGCACTCTCGCCCTCATGCCTAAGAATACACGCGCAGCATACCGGGGCTCACCTTGCGGACGAACTCAACGCAGAAGACTGTGACGACTCCCTCGATGATCATGACCGGAACATGGAAGACGAGCACGGAATACGCATTTGCCCAGAAGGACTCCTCAGTGGCCAGCAGGGCAATGCAAACGCACACGCCGGCAAGCAGCACAGATCCCGCACCGCAATCGAAAGCTGAGATGACCCTCACCGTCACGTTTTCGCTCAGAACACCCTTCCTGCAGACAAAGCCCAGGACAACGGCCGGAAAAGCGATGTTAAACGTTGTCACCCCAAGTACCGTCAAGCCCCCATACTGGAACAGAACCGCCTGCAAAGCCAGTCCAACCAAAACTGCCGGAAATGCCATCCAACCCAACAGCAGTCCGCAAAAGCCATTCAAGACCAGATGAACCGATACCGCTCCCGCGGGCAAGTGAATCAGGGACGCCACAAAGAACGTGGCCGACAGCACCCCCACGAGAGGGAGCTGATCGTAGTCCATTTTCTTCAATCCTACCGCAGTGCCGACTGCTGTGAGCGCCGCTCCGGTGAGAAGCACCGGAGCGCTCAAGACACCTTCGGAAATATGCATGTTCAGCCGCTCCGAACTGATCGCCTCCTATGACGGTAACCCATTTCTCCAGTGCGTCCAGCCTCAAGATTTGATAAGAGACGCCGGCCGGACTCTTCCCGTCAACGGCCGGCTTCCGGTCATGTCCGTTGAAAGCATGTGGGACGCACTGATGCGTCGCGCGTGCTAAAGAGAGACTCCTTCGACCGACCAGGGAGGCGATCAAGAGAAATCGCGCCGGATACCGTAGCACTAATTTGCGGCATGTGCTACCAATTGTCAAATGTTTTTTCCACGGCCGATGCCTCTAGCCAGCCCCCTGTTTGCCTGGCAACTGGTCCATTAGAGGGTACTCGAAGCGAGTTCAACAGTTGAGTTGGGTCACAATGCCGGCTCTTGGCCCCGAATCTGGCCTCTGATCCTGTGCCAGGCTCTGCCGAGAAACTCGTGAATTGCGCCCTGGGTTATCGCTAGCGATCCCGCGTTTGGAAGGAACCAGGAATAGACAGGTGGAAGGTCCCTGGCGTAAAAATCGCAAGGACACGCACTGGGATTGAGGCCACGGCCTCGAAAAAGAGCCATTGCGCGGGACATGTGCAGGGCTGATGTGACCAGGGCAAACGGCTTTGTTCCCACGATTTCGGAAAAAAGCCTGGCTTCGTCATCGGTGTCTCTGGCCCGCGTCTCGAAGATCAAAGCTTCTCTGGGGATGCCGATCTGCAACGGAAACTCTGCCATGGCATCTGCATCGCTCGTCTCCCACGCGAACGCTCCACCCGACAGAACAAGGATGCTGCCTGGAACAGCTTTCCACAGACGAATCCCTTCCAGAACCCTGAGAATTGAGGTTTGATACCTGTCAGCAGGCGTCTTGCCTTGGGTTACCATGGCTGCTGCCAGAACAACTATGTGCCGCACTCCTTTTCGATGGAGTTCCGCGGGGTCGGCGTAGTTTCCCGCCTGCACTTCCAGAGAGCGCATAAGCAGATGTGAAGTGATGGGCAACGAACAGACCAGCAAGATCAGGCCGGACAACAGAATGAGCCGGAAGCCGAGGCGCTTCTGCGGCCTGAGACGCCACAGTATCATCCCCACGAACATTACCAGAAGGCAGAATCCCAGAGGATGAAAGAATGTGCTGATGATCTTTTTGGCCAGAAATCCGGCAACTTCCACTTGATGACCTCCGGATTATCTACCGGGGCGGGTTTGCGGCTGAGCGAGCCTCGCGATCCGGTCATAGTATCACGCGGTAGACCATAAAAAGGGCGACCGTCCAAAAAAAACCGAACAATGCGGGCTTCCAGAGGAACGTGTAGCTGGAAAGGAAATCCGCATGGAAGAACTCCCTTGTCACAACGAAACAAAGGTGAACCGGCGAAAGCATCATGCCCATGTAACCACATCCGAACGCTAGGACTGCAAAAGGAATCACGGACTGGCCGTCCGGCAGGAGAGCCACCACCAGAGGGAATGCCGCTCCCACAAATCCTATGGCAATGCCGGTGACCATTCCTGCCACAAAGGGGAGCACTGCCATAATGAGCAGAGGCGGAATCCGGTACCGGGCAAGGTCCGAACGCACCTGATCAATCACCTTCGATTCAATCAGTACGGCCTGGAAGGACATGATTGCAAATATGAGCATGACCATGGTCAGTATCCCCGGATCGAACGTGGCCTCTTTGACCGCAGGCCATCCCATGGAATTCCTTCTCACTACAATGGCCATGGCCAATACCAAGCCAACGAACAGACTCAGGTACTTGGGACTTGGAACCGGATTGTGGGAAACGAGTCCCACCAGATCCACAATCGCCTGGAGCCCCAAGAAACAGATAACTACAACCGAGATGGGCGCGGTTTCTCTTAGGAAAGGGCGCAACTCGCCTCTTCTGTCTGCCGCGGGGTCGGTTGCAGGTGAGTCCACCCGAGACAGTATGAAAAGGATTCCGGCTGCAAGCACGCCCAGGGTAAGAGGAACTTGCGCGGCGATCAGCTTCCAGGACTGAACTCCGAACAGAGAAACGGCCAGGATGATTCCGGGATACAGAGGCCACCAATATTCCCAGATATGACGGAACCAATAGTTTATTGCCACCTTAAGCTCGGGGGTCACATTGTCGGAGGAAGCCGAGGCCTCGACCATGGGCGCTGAAAAAAGAGCCCCGCCCGGCATGGGCAGCAGTCCTATGAGAGCGGGCATGGCGGCCATCGAGAAGCGAGGATCAGGCGACACCCGCTGGAACGATCTCACGATCCGATCCAATTGTCCGCTCTTCTGAAGCAGTGAGCTTAGCACCAGGATAAGGATGATCACCGCTGCCAGCCAAAGGGTCTGGCCGGAAGTGCTTTCCCGGCACACGGCCACGATGACGTCCCATGGGCCCAATCCCATCCATAGGCCGATAACCAGACAACCTGCAAGAAGGCAAAGGTAGAGCGGCAAGAACCGGCTCAGGCCAAGAATCAAAGCAAATGTGAGAATTATCTTGAGTAGCGCGGGTACGGAAAAGAGCACCAGGTTGATCAGCTTCTGTTCCTCTCATCAGTAAGTGATTCCGGGCAACATACACTAGGGTTCGGAACAGAGTCAACCGCGCGTGGGGTTCCGATGGAAAAGGCGGGTCCCGCGATAGTGAACCGCTCACGGAAGGAGGCGACGACACGCTTGAGGCTTCAACCGGATGTCTCCCGGCGCTTAAACCCGATCCTGCAGGACATGGAACGAGAGGGTTGACGACGTTACCGTGCTCCGGCCGGTGTACACGAAAACCAGCAGCCATACTATCTGCAGAAACAGGATGACCGGTACGTCCCACATTGCTGCCAATCCTGCATTCAAATGCACTGAAGAGACTTCGGACGATGGAAGAAATATAGTCAATGCCACAACGTAACATATTGCCAGGAGCGACATGACCTGATATGCGGACAAACTCCCCTCACCGCGATAGTCTGCGCGCAATGTCTCCGATATTACGCGCCATCCTTGTGTCACCACCATCACCAGCAGAAGAGCAGCCACAAAACGGCAGTTCAAGAAAAGCAGCAGCCCTGCGAGACTCACGGTGATATAGACGACTGAGGTGAGGGCCTGAATCGGCACAACTGCCTGCCCATCCATGCCGCTTTCGTAGGCTATCTTCTTGGTCCGACCCGAAAAAACCATTGGATACGCTCCAAGCACCCTGCGCACGAACGGGCCGCAGCAATGGAGAGGTTTCCCGTAACAGCACCCAAAGGTGATGCAGGCAAGCCGGCCGATTCCCTCGCCGATACCGTAACATACGGCTAGAGCGGCGAACGTGGGAATCATGGGAATGCGGAAGTCCATCCATGATCCAAGCGCCCAATTGGTAGCCCAAATCAGGCCGGGGACAACCAGCATGCCTACGAAAAAGGCCCCTGCAACCGTGAAAGTGTGTTTCTTCTTCTCCACCAGCCGGGCCACGATTCGGGCAGAGGGCAAACAGGCGCCCAGAAGCAGAAACATCATGGCGAAGACCATTTTGAGCGGTACTGAAATCGCAGCCAGAAGCACAATCATAAGGCCGAGAGACACCACCACGGAAATGGACACGAACAGCCCATAGTACGTGAGATTGATCCCTCTCCACAGACCCGATTCATCCTTGGCCACGGGAACGGACGCGATGATTTGCCATTCCTCTCGGGGAAGGCTCCTGAAAGCCCATCGAAGCACCGCAAACAAGAGGGCGCCAAAACAGACAACAAGTAAACCGATAGTCATGCTTAACCCCTTTCTAAGTGACTGAGTTGTTGGGGGAGGTGGCTTGGCCGATGACGGATCTCACCTTGAGGTCCGTCTCGGCAAGGGGACGGCCAAACCCTTGAGAAAAGCGACTCTGGATACCATGCCTCAACATGTTCCGAACAATGTCCTCCGAGAACTTGATCCGTCCCTTCTGGAACAGGAGAACATCAGTGCTGCTCCCCGGACGAAAGAGGCTCTTGGGACAGCCTTTCCGCAGGAACAATCCGGGAACGACCGGTATCGGCGCCTCGTACTTTTCACTGCTATAGCATTGGACTATGTCGCCCACCATCAACGCCGCGATTTCGATCATTGCCACCAGCCCCACGCAAGAGCCGTCCGGCACATCGGTACTGATAATGGTCACAACCCGTTTGTTCTTCGAATATGGCTGCACGGTCTGTATCACCGCACCGGGATTGCACGAATGATATCCGCCGGGAATCTCGTATATGTCCGACACCACTCCCGAAACGGGAGCGTGGTTATAGTGGTACTTGTCCGGGGTAAGTCGGAATATGGCGAAATCACCTCCCTTGAAGGCCGAGATCCATTTCTCTTTGTCGCGGCCCAGCAACTCCTCTAAGCTGAAAAACTTCTCCTTCAGGAAGAGCGCAGACGCGTCATTGAGCGACCCCACGAGCACACGAGAATCCGCGGGACTCACCACCGCCGCCGGATCGCCCGGCATTGGGCGGCATTCCCAGTACCGAATCTTGCGCTCGAAGAGCTTCCTGGCCGTATTCAGGGCCTTCGGGTCGTCAACGCATTCGCCAAGGTCAATATCCCACCGGCGCTGAAAACCCACCGATCCCGCGTTCAACGGAAAATCGAATGTAAGAAGACCGAGAAGCTTTGACGCGCGGGCACTGATAAGTGACCTGAAAAGCAGCGACGGGTTCTCCTTGTCTCCCGAATGCGCCGCTCTGATCAACAGGTCGCCGAAAAGACGCTCGGTGCGGATCTTACCAGTTTCCCGCTCTATGTATTGATGAGCAGTCCTCCTCATGGAACCGCCTCTCCTTGATCATGGTCTCTGCCTGCCGGGCATCCCGGTGAACGGTCAAGAGCACAAGATGTATCAGCGACGTCAATATGTCGGCCGGCAGTTCTTCTCGCAGAAGGTCGAGTCGAACTCTGTCGAGAAAGCCCATGGCCGGAGCGCCGCCTGGCCGGGGAAGGATTGAATCCGACCAGC
>DYLG01000255.1 GCA_020722215.1 Desulfomonile tiedjei | reverse complement strand
CGGCCAAGGATCCGGCAAAGGCCTGGGCCTATGACGAGGCGCATTTCAACGTGCCCGAAGAGGAAGGCGGGATCGTGCCTCTGGCCAAAATCCCCACTTCGGATCAGCACGATATTCAGGCAAACAACGCCTGGATGAATCACCACGGCATCAACGGTACCCCGTTCCTGGTCTATAAAAACGCCCAGGGGCAATGGGCCGTGAATCCGGGTATGCCGGAAGATACGCAGGCCTTCGTCAAAGGAATCCAGGGCTGATGTCTTCTGTCGTTACAACAAGTTTCATCTCTACAAACGACCGTGATCGCCGGATCACGGATCGGCTGAATGAGATCTTTGCCATGGCCGCCGGAAAGCGGTGGTCAGATATTCATTTTGAGAGCCTCGAAGATGGCAGCGCCGAAGTCCGGGTCCGTATTCGCGGCAGACTGAAGCAACTGGAGATTGTCCATCCAGACGATGCGAAGCTCTTGATCAACAAACTCCGTTACCGGGCCAATCTGGATGTGTCCGACACCCGGCATGAGCAGGACGGGCGGTTTGTGCAGGAGTTTGAGGGCCGTCGTATCGACGTGCGCCTCAATATCGTGCCTACCAATTTTGGCTATTCGGCAGTAGTCCGGTTGCTGGACTCTGCGAACGCGGGCGTCCCTATTGAACAGCTACAGATGCCCGAAGGGGTTGAGGCCGCTTTTCGGTGGGCACTGAGTCAGCGGGAAGGACTGGTCCTGAATGGCGGACCCACAGGCTCCGGAAAAACAACCACGTTGTATGCCGGACTCAATTCCAAGAACACCGAAGACGTGAAAATCATCACGGCAGAAGATCCCGTTGAATACATCCTGAAGCGGGTCCAACAAATCCAGGTAGGATCAGGCACCGGACGGACTTTCGCCACAGCGTTACGCGCCATGATGCGCCAGGATCCGGACATTATTCTGGTCGGTGAAATCCGGGATACCGAAACCGGATCCATCGCCATGCGAGCGGGCATGACCGGGCATCTCGTGATGGCCAGTATTCATGCGAACTCCAGTCTGGAAACGTATTTCCGCCTGCACGATCTGGAAATTCCTCCGCATATTATCGGGGCATCCGTCCGGTTATTCATCGCACAAAGAATCGTGCAAACCGTCTGTCAGAGTTGCCGGGAGAAAGCACCCGTGGCCCTACCGGAAGTCTTTGCAGGCAGCGGGGTTGAGGCACCCGATTGGGAATGGGTAGGCAAGGGCTGTGAGGACTGCGACGGAACCGGTTATGACAACCGTATGGCGATCTTCGAGGCCATCAAGATGACCCGTGCTTTTCGCGCTGCTCTGGGCGACGAAAAGGCCATGGAAGCAGCGGCAAAATTGCAACCACAATACCAATCCCTGCGAACCGCAGGCTGCAACCTGATCGTGTCTGGAGAAACGAACAGCCTGGAAATTGATCGTGCCTTATCGGAAGGACTGGCGGAATGAGCAGAAAAAAGATCATCGCCTGGTGTGTCGGTAGTGCCCTGACGCTGGCCTGGATTCCGGCGCTGGCCAGTGGCCTGGGCGGGATGAGTACCATGCCCACTTTCAAGCCCTATCAGCGCGTGCATCTGGGGCCGCAGTACCAAAATACCATTATCGAAGCGATGGTGTATGAGTGTCCGTTCTGCAGGGCACTGAACAACCAGATGCTCCGCTGGGCAAGTACCTTGCCGGGTAGTCTGCACTTTGAGCAAATGCCCGCCGTTGTCGGCAAGCCCTGGATCACCATGGCACAAAGCTACTTCTCGGTCATGGCCGTCAATCCGCAGATGCTACCGCGATTCGATGAAGAAGCCTTCCACTTGGTTCAGGACGATCACTATTCCTACTCGAATCCACGGACCTATGCCCTTGCCATCGAGAAAATCGGTATTCCGCCGTCTGAATATATGGCCGCTCTCCGCTATAAACCGGTACAGAATCTTGTCCTGAAGGACATGAAGATTATGGCCAAGGCCGGTATTCGTCGAACCCCGTCCCTGATCATTTGTGGGCGGTATGTCATCAATCCAGGCAGCGTGCAGGGCAACTACAGCATGTTTTTCCAGTTGGCCAACGCCCTGGCATCCCACTGCATTTCCGAAAACCGCATTGAGGCAGACAATCCGTGAGCACGCTAAACGATCAACTCAACCGCATCATCGAGCGCAGGAGACTGGACACCCTGTTCCCCTGGTATGCCTGGGATCCGGAAAAGAAGCTGGTCTTCATGAATCGGGGTTATATGGGCACGATCATGGCCTGCAATATGTTCTCTGGAGCAGATGAATCCTTGATGGATGAACTGGGCGCGGGTCTGTCCATGAACCTGCCCGCAGGGACATTCATCCAGATCATCAACTGGAACGTGCCGGATGTCACCAACACCATTACCGAATACAAACGGGCACGGGAAGAGATTTTTAATGACAAGGAATTAACGGCAGAGCAGATCAAGCTGATCGACAGCTTTACAGCGCATGTGGCCGATTTCTATTCCAGCATGGAAGCCAATGGAAAGGCCTTCAATGATTCCGGTGTGCCCCTGACACAAAGCATGGTCCTGATGGCGATCAAGGTACCGATACCGGAAATGCCCAGTCCGGAAGATGTGAAAGAGGCCGACGAACATATTTCCGCCTTTCAGTCTTCGATCAACAGTTTCAACCCACAACGCCTGTCACGAGAAATGACGCTCTCGATCTGGCGTCGATTATGGAATATCCAGACCGAATGGGAGTATGGAGCCAGTGATACCGAATTACTCCGCGATCAGATTCTCGGTCCAGGGGACGCCATCAATGATGAGGGTGCGGTTTTCAAGGTAACACACGGAAACGACAAAGAAGATGTCATATCCGTGCTGTCCATCAAAGAGTTTTCCCGACCGGTGAACGTGTTTTCCACGGATTTCCTGATGGGAGATCCCTTGGGTAAAACATCCCAGATGATTCGCCCAGCCGCACTGGTATGGACGATTCACATCCCCGATCAGGTCAAGAAAAGACGCGCTATTACCGCAAAGAGTCTGGCGATCAACTATCAGGCGTTCGGACGCATGGTGAAGTGGGTACCGCGTATTGCGCTCAAGAAAGAAGGCACCGACTTTCTGGTTCATGCGATCAACAACGGTGAGCAGGCCTTGGAAATGGCCTTTACCGCAATTCTTTGGGGGAGAAACAGCAAAGAGGCAAAGCAGGCTGCGAACAGTTTTATCAGTCACGCGAGCAAAGCCGGATTTGTCATGCGCGAGGACCGCTATCTGGCTCTGCCAATGTTCCTGAATGCCATGCCGCTTTTCCCGGACGTAGAAAGCATGGCCATGACCCATCGCCTGAAGTCCGTGGCCACCAGTCATGCCGTGGCCGCAGCACCGATTATGGTGGACTGGGGTGGAAATGCAGGTTATGGACGCATGACAACGCCGGGGGCCGGTACGCTGTTTATCAGCCGGCGCGGTCACTTCATGCCGTTTGATCTGTTTTCCTCACAGTCGGGTCAGAACTTCGTTTTAGCGGGTATGACCCGATCCGGTAAGACCGTCACGGGTCAGCAGCTTGTTGAGGATCAGTTTTCCTTGGGAGCCCAGGTTTGGGTGATCGAGATCGGACGCGGGTTCGAGAAATTGTGTAAGCTGAATGGCGGTGATCATATCGACGTGCGCCCGGAAATGGACATTGGCCTCAATCCATTCAGCAGCGTTGAAGTGCTCGATGACGAGCTGGAGGAGCTGGTCGGCATTATTGGCACCATGATTTCTCCTAGTGGGAATCTGGATGATTCCGACATGGCCACCATCGGTATAGCGATCCGTTCTGTCTATGGAGCCAACGGGAAAAACGCGACACCGACGCACATCGCGCATTATCTCTCTGCCCAGGACAATGATCCGCGAGCCATTCAGATGGCCAGAATGATGCACGAGTTCACGGAGAACGGCGCTTACGGGCACTGGTTCAACAAGCCGATGAACGTGGATCTCCGGGGCCGATTCGTGAATCTGGAGCTGATCGAACTGCAGCGTCGCAAGCATTTGATGATGGTCGTGCTCATGCAGATGATGTTTGCGATTGGCCGGGAGATTACCAAAGACGGTAGCGATGGGGTGGCCAGAAGAAAAATTCTGTTCGTCGATGAAGCGAGTGTTTTACTCCGCATCCCGACCGCCGCGTATTTTCTGGAAGGCATCTCCCGACGTATTGCCAAACACCGGGGATCTTTGGGCCTGGGCCTGCAAGGGCTTTCTGATCTGTATATCAATGAGCAGACCCGCACCATTGCTGCCCAGACCGCCCACTTCATCGTCATGAAACAGTCTTCGGACACTATCAAGCAGCTCGAAAACAATAACCAGTTTGATATTGGCAGTTATGGGCTTTCGCAAATGCGAACCGTGCGGAAAACCGGGGAGTACGCGGAATGCTTCATCTACAGCGAAGGCGCGATGGGTATTGGCCGGCTGAAGCTCGATCCCTATCGGCGGGTATTGTTCTCTACGGAAGGTCCGGAGAAAGAGGAAGTGCTGGCCGACATGCGGGCAGGAATGGATCCCGATGCGGCCATCATGAAGTTCATGAATACGCATCCGGGTTATATCGAAGCGCAAGAACAGGCTATCGAGGATGACGACGAAGACGATTCCGATCTGGAACCGGATTATCTGGAATCCATTGCGGAAGCAGAAGCATCAGAACAGTTACCCGACAAACCGAAATCCAAAGAGGAGGCTGCTGCATGAGTACCGGGCATTCAACCGATGCAACCAAGGCGCAAGAAGTCGCTCCGCCGGCAACCGAAGGTTCTGATGAAAAAAAGGGCTTCCTGCAACGCTACGCTTATCCGGTGATGATTGTCTTGGGCGTGCTCTGCGCGGGCGGCGCATCCTATCTTATTCAGGATTGGGGGAACATTTTTGGTCACACTTCTGCAGTCAGTGCTGGACCGGGGCCAAAGAACGTGAAAGTCGTGTACATCGACTCCGGAAAAATCATGTCGGATGTTATCCAGCAGATTACCGCCGGAGCCGGCACCCTATCCCATCGTCAGGCTGCAGCAGTGGGCACGGCAGTAGGACAGACGATACAGGACGTGGCCAGAGTCTATGCAGCCAAGGGGGATCTCGTGCTCTCTCAAAATGTGCTGGCGGCACCGGCCAGCAATAACCTGACGGCCATGACCGAAGAAGAAGTCATGGGACGGGTGAATGCGATTCTGGCGGGGAAAGGCCATGCCTGAAGCGGAACGGCCTAAACTCAGCATTCGCTCGAAGCTCACCCTGATACTGGGAGCCGGTGTCCTGGCGGTGCTGTTAGGGCCGTTCCTGCGGCCTGCAATCGCCGCACACTATGGCATCAGCATGGATCCTCAGTACCAGTCCTGCCTGCCCTGGAGCAATTTTTTCGTGCAGTACGGGCCGGTTCACCGGCCTCATGTGGGCATGTTGTTGGCGTTTCATGATCGGAAAATAGATGTCATCGCTCATGGGCAGAATATCCTGGTCGTGAAGTACCTGGCTGGAGTCCCCGGTGATGTGGTCAGGATCACGCCAAAAGCCATCTGGATTGACGGGCATTACTGGGGAAAACGCTGGTTGATGCCCTGGGTGCATCATGAACATCTCAAAGCACTCCCCCCGGAAACTTTCACGATTCCAAAAGGGAAGTATTTGCTCATGGGGACAACCCCCGGAGCCTATGACGGACGTTACTGGGGGCTGGTCCCC
>DYLG01000012.1:538-31847 GCA_020722215.1 Desulfomonile tiedjei | reverse complement strand
AAGCCGTAGCCCGACAGATAGCAGTGCTGGTCCAAGAGGAAGCAACCGACTTCGCCTTTACGGCACGAGACTTGGTCTGCATGGGGAGGGCTCCCTGCCACCGTGGGCTCTATTTCGAGAACAGCGGCGACATCGAGGCCATCGAGATTGCCATGGCAAGAGCCGGGGTTGCGCATCTCGCACATCGTTCGGTGGACGCCCTGTCGGGCGGAGAACGTCAACGGGTGAGAATAGCCAGAGCGCTTGCTCTACAACCGCGTATTCTGCTGCTTGACGAACCGACCAATCACCTGGATCTTTACTCTCAACTGTCGGTGATGGAGTTGCTCCGAGAAATCCATAGCGAGGGGCTCTCAATTCTCATCGTGTCCCACGACATCAATTTCGTTGCCGAACTCTCCACGACCGTTAGGCTCATTCGCCACGGAGCCTTCATGTTTGAGGGCACTGCCGGTGATGTGATCACGGAAGAGAACATAGCGCAATGTTTTGACATAAGAGCGATTGTGGATGTCAACCCCCTGACGGCAAAGCCACGCGTCACCCCCTTGGAGCGGTTAATGCCCGGTTGCCTTCGCATGGACACAACGCCGTAGGCAGGAAAAGTTGTGGCCGCCGGATCTCCGGAGCGCTGTCTGACTTGCAGTTCGCAGCGGAGGAGCCCGGTGGCCACGCGTGCCGGACCGGTTGTGGTTTGGGCGCAACTCGGTATGACACCGGTCCGTCAGGGGTTGGAGCCGGAGTAATTCTGCTCGGCCTTCTCCATGTAAACCCAGTACGCCAACCAACGCTGAAGCTCTTCTACACAGCCTTTCTTGATGTACCCCAGCTCTCTCAATTCGATCTTTGCGCAAGGGTCAGGGTCGAGCAGCCTGAATTCGATCAGATCATCCGGCATTACCAGGAAAAGTTCTCGCTGTTTGCGGAGTCCGGCTTCAATTACGCCTTGATCCTTCAGTTCCCAGTAGCCCTTGAACGTGTAGTGGCGGTACGTGAACAGCCGTCGCCGAAAGGAAGCCTGGTCCATTCGTTCGTGGATTATGCCCCACACCCCCGGACAAGAGGCCCGAAAACAAACACCTGAGCAATGGCCAAGTTGAATCGGTCCGTTCGTACAAGTCAGCTCAATGCAGCACTCGGGTCCCTGCGGAGCTGTTGTGGGGTCGCGGGAAGCCGGTGAGGCGTGAACGGGACAATTCCTGAACGAGTCTTTGCAATCAGATTGGGCAGCAAGGGTTGCTGAAAGCAACGTGAGCGCAGCCAGCGTAAACATGACGATTTTGCTCATTCCTCAACTCCTCTGTTCGGCGTTTCCGGATCTGATACGAATCCCTGTGCCGGAATTGCTTCACATGCTCAAAAAGGTAGAAATCCTCTGACTCGGTTACCCATGGCCGAGAAGTCTCTCATGTTTCGGTCTAAGGCTCCGTACAGCCGGTTCTGCATACGGCGCAGGTCGTCGATACTCGGAATCTTCAATCGTTCGAAGTCAGCGGATGTTTTCACACAAAAATAATACGTCCTTCCCGCATTGGGCCACCACGTTTGGACCTGGGTGGCGACATACGTCGGTGGAGGATAGATTGTGGCAATGGAACCTTGAATCGCGTACTGCCGGTCCGAAACGTTATTCACTCCGAAATGCAGCGTTGTGGTGTCATCAAACACCTTCTGGCTGAATGCGATGTCACCCCACTTGGCTGGTTCCAGGTCGGGCCATTGGTTGAAGACGTCGTTCAGCATGTACCTGGTCCCGACATAGTGATAGGCCAAGGATGCGGTGAATCCCCACTCCTTGTTATCATACGCCAGCGACAAATTTGCCATTTCGGCAGGATTCAGGGTTAACCACTTATCTTTGGTTGATCTCCCCAGAGGATCTGTGGGCTGCCAGTTTGTGCCGAAGATTACCTTCTGTTTTGTGTAGTTTCCATTGACGGTCCATCGAGGAGTGAGGCGTATCATTGCTTCGACCTCGACCCCGGAGTGTGAAACGTCGGGAACGTTGAGATTTCTGGAAAAGACTCCTCCGAGAGCCGGGTCCGGTCCCCAATATATCTCGTTGTCCATGTCGAGTTCGTAGTAGGTTGCCGCAGCATAGATGTTCGGTGTGAACCAGTGCCTGACGGCATACTCCCTGAGCGTGCCTTCTTCGGGCTGAAGCAACCAAACCGGATTTGGATGAGCAAAAAAATAGGGATAGGCAAGGTTGATCATGTCGTCAAAATTCGGAAACCTGTACGTTCGAGAGTGACGATAGTATACGTTGGATCCAAGCTCCCGGTCGTACACAAAGCCCAGGCTGTACTGGGACGCGCTTTTCTTGAAATCCAGCCTTGCTCGCACCGGTGCGAGCGCCGCATTCTGAGAGTAGAGATCCTTGAGGTCGTAGTTTTCAACCCTGTGGCCTAAGCCGATGATCACCCTGTCCCACAAACGCGTCTGGTTTATGACCGCGTACGCTAGGCTCTGTCGATCACCGTTTTGTTCGCTGCTGTGCCCCAAACCATTGGGTTGAGCCTGGGCGTATATGTAGGTGGGGACGAAGTTGAAGGGCGTGGAAACGAAGCCTACCCCGGAGTAACTGATCGGCGTGAAGGCTCCGTCGTATACGACCATGTCCAGATTGATTCCGCGGCTCTCCCTGATGAACCTTCCGTCGGCATACTCTTGCTTGAGGGTCAAATCGTTGCGAATGAAGCGGTACCGGTCCGTCCGGGAGTAATTCAACATGAATTGAAAATCAGTCCATCGTTGGTCCGAGGCTATGGTCCAGGTAAACAGATTTCTTATGCTGCGGTCATATCTCCTTGCTGTTGCCACGATCTCCAAGTTGCCCAGTGCGCCGCCCTCGTAGAGCAGCTTGGCAATGGTCATTCGGTCCCAACGCTCTTCAGGGAAATCATCGAACAATCTTGTGCCGTCGACGGAAAACTGGATGTCTCTGATATCTCGACGATCCCATCGACTTTTGTCTATAGCCTCATAGTTACCCATACGCTGATCCGAAATCAGATATGAAATGTCAAACGTGAGGCGCGGCGTGATCTTCCAGTTCAAGCTCCCCTGAACGTTGTAGAGGGACCACGGACCTGGGCGGCGGAAAGGTTCCTCCCAGCGGTTGTTTCCGTAGTGGATTCTCCAGCCCTCCTGTGAATAACGCCCGAGAAAAATGCCCGCAGCCAATGTGTCCCGAACAAGATTCACTCCGGCCCACTCCCGGTCGGTTCCCCATGAACCGCCTTCCGCACCGAAGAAGAATCCCGGATTCTGCCGGGGCTTCTTGACGATCACGTTGATCGCCCCTGCAATGGACTTGTCCCCCAATGGGATGACAGCCTCTCCTCGCGTGATCTCAACGCGGTCGATCATTTCAGGGAAAATGAAATTGGTGTTCGCCTCTTGCCTGGGAATGTTGAGGTTTACTCCATCCATCAGTATGCCCACCCTGTTGCTCGACTCGTTGGAGAAGCCGCGCACCACGATCGGAGCGTCAAAAGGGTTACCTGCAAATCCCGATGACCAGACTCCGGGTTGTCCGTTGACAACGTCGCTGAGACCCTCTCTGCCAAGGAAATAGACACCTCTGTTCTCTACAACGCTTATCGCTGAGGGAACCGTAGCCAGATTGGTCGGCGAACCCGTAGCCGAGACCACTTCTCCCGGGGTCAAAGGATAGTCCGAAAAGGGCATACCCGAAGGCACGACCTGATCATAGCCGAACCCGCCCGGAGCCTGCCCGGCGCCCGCCGATACGTTTCTGGGCGACCGAGCGGGAGGAGTTACTTCAACAGGGGGCAATCGTTCAGGTTCGGGTTGGCTGCCCTCCTGTGCCTGCGCAGAGAGTACGACGACCATAAGCACCGCAATCACGCCAAGAGACTGTATTGAACGCATGAAAGACGAATCGTGTAGAAAGCTCATCGTGATGATCCTCCAGTTTCCGGGAAGACAAAGCCAACAGACGACGTGTCGGGAAATAAGTCATCGCTGCCGTAGCGGAACCGCTTGTCCCCAGTCACCGGTCCACCGTCCTCTGGTGAGGAGACTTAGGGGGAGGTTGCAGAGTCCTCCGATCAAACTTTTGGGTTCCCAAGCCGGAAGCTGTTGTTCCTGTACGAGCATTGGCGGCGGTAGGCACGAACCGACTGACGGACAAACGCTTTGAGGAAAAGGGGCAATCGACGGCGCCGGGGGTGGGCATGCGCTGTTCGGAACCGGGAACCGCATAGGGACTGGCGGGACGGCCGGGCACAGTCGGTGGGGACCGACCGGAAAGACAGTCTCAATAAGCCTGAAGGGGGCCGCCACCAGCGCTCCCGCGAGGCTTACGCCATGGCAGATGACCGGCCGCAGGGGCCCGGGATCGCGAAACATTATCGGCGCCCGTCTTGTTTGGCAGGAAGACTCCGGCCTGAGACCTATCTCCACTCTAACGGGCAGGGTCTGCGGTTGATGGTATCGAACACGGCTACAAGGAGAAGCGGGCACAGCTACTGGGGGACAGGAAAAGGGGATCCTCACGCTGACGCTCCGAGTGGGCGGTTGAGGAACCGGCTGCCGCGAAGCGCACTTTCCCTGGACCCAAGAGCCTTGAGGACAATGAGGAGCAAGCGCTCCCTGGGGGAAACAAGGCGATCCCATCAACAGCGCCATGATGGCAGTCACAACGACCCCGAAAACACCAGCTTTCATGATAATCCTCCTCGATTAGCGGCAGCTCCGCCGCAAGGGTTCGAGTCCGAACCGCTTAGTCCGGAAATTCAAATGATTCCGCTAGCGAGAGGTCAACGAACCGCAACAACAGGCCGATCTGTGCGGTCTGCTTCGGAACCGGACTTCAACCTTGACTTATGGGATGTCCAGGAGGATAATGACGGGAACGGGCAGCCCTCACAGTCTCCCGTCTCCCCGAGGCTTCGTTGGCCGCGGAACCTCGGGGTCCTCACTGAAAGCACAAGACCTCTTCAGCGCAATCGTCAGAAACAAAAAACCCTTCTGCCAGAGAGACGGAAGGGTACACTTACTCGGCACCCTTTCTGCCCGCGCAGATTAAAGGGGTTGCCAATTGCCGGGGTATTCTGGCTTCCGCTTCTTACTACTCTCCCCGCCTTCCCAGAGACTTTCGCTCCAGTGGCCCGATGAGGATTTCGTCCACGGTTACAGCTGCGGGGCAGCGGCGGTTTCGCACCGCCTTCCCCATGACAATTAGCCTATTATGCGATTCTACACAGAATACTTCGTTTTTATACCAACGCTTACGACATTCTGTCAAGCTTTTTGTTGCGCTACCGGTAACCGTTCAGTCTCCCGGGGGAAAGCCGGCAATGCAGTGCGCGAAGCGTGCGTGCGAAGCGAAATCAGGCTCGCAGTGGGACGGGCGGCCCCCCCGTCATTCCCAGCGGACCAGGCGCCTCCCAGCCATCTATAGCTGAGGAGTTACCGGAACCAAAACTGGCCATGCAAGCGGCTCCGACAACAAGGGATTGAGCGCGAGGACTGTCGGAGGGGATCTGCCGAGAACAAATCCAGCCTTTGAAGATCAACGCTGGTCTTTCTTCTGATCCGTGGAGCCGACAACTTCCGTATCCCATTCTCCCGAAACACTGACGTCCACGCCGGTCTGAGCCATCCGAGCCATTTCTCGCAGATCCACCATTTGGGTCTCGTCCAATCCCGCGGGAGGCACGGGTCCCGAATGCTCCTGACTCAGCTTCACCCTTGCTCCGCATCTGGGGCAGCGCTTCTCACCCGACAGGATCTCCCTCTTGGTAGCCTGAAAGTACTTGCCGCAGGCACATTTCCACCAAATATTCTTCTTTTTCACTTTGCCACCAGTCAGTAAAGGGGGGCAAGCGGCGGTCCGGTCTCGATCCGCTTCTTGAGGACTTCCAGCGCCTTCTTGACGCCTTCGTCCCGATTCAGCCCCGTCTCGTCAATGATCGGGCCAACCCCTTCATCCGCCTGCCGACTGTCCGGAATAAGGATGTCGGGTTGAATTCCTTTTCCGTCTATGTCACTCCCGCCCGGCGTGTAATAGTGAGCCGTGGTCAAACGAACCGCGCTCCCGTTTCCCAGCAGGAAAACTGCCTGAACCGAAGCCTTGCCGAAGCTCGGCTCACCCACCACGACAACCTCGGGCTTTCCCTGAAGCGCTCCGGCCAATATCTCTGCCGCGCTTGCCGTGCCGTTGTTGATGAGAACAACCATCGGCGCCGGGGGCAACGTCGTGCCGCGCTTTGCCCTGAACTCCTTGTTCAATCCTTTCAGCCGGCCGCGAACCACAGTTATTATATCAGAATCCATTACCAAGTCTGCCACCTCAATCGCCTGATCGAAAAGGCCGCCTGGATTATCCCGCAAATCGAGGACAAGCCCCTTGAGTCGCCCGGAACAAGCTCCGGAAAGTGACAGCAAAGCCTTTGCCACTTCCCCTGAGGTGCTTGCCTGAAAATTCACTATACGCAGATATCCTATCCCCTGATCGAGGACCGAGTACCGTACGGGCGGTATGCGGATTATCTGCCTTTTCAGCCCGATTCTCCGGGTTGCCCCGGTAGTCTTGCTGCGTATGGTCAGCGCTATTCGAGAGCCTGCGGGCCCCCTCACCTTGCTGAGCACCTCCAGCAGGGGCAGACCCCGGATCGGTTCCCCGTCAATCTCCAGCACCGCGTCACCGGATCTGATCCCTGCCCGGTAAGCCGGCGTGCCCTCCGATGACGAAACCACCGTGTACTCGCCCTCACGTCGAGCCACCATCATGCCCACCCCCCCGAATACGCCCGAGGTGCTTATCTTGAGTTCATTGAGCGTATTCCTATCCAGCAGCGACGAGTTGTGGTCCAGGGACCTGAGCATAACGTTCAGCGCTATAAACAGAATATGATCCATGTCCGTTCCGCACCGGGCAGCGACCGATCCTATGGAATCCAGAAAGCATTTCTCCAAATCTCCTCTGCACCGGGCAGGCGAGACAATCCCGTCCGCGCAATGGGGAGGCACAACGAAGGTAAGCTCCTTGAGCGTGTTTTCAAGCATCTTCTCTTCGGACACATCTTTGGCGTACTTCTCCCGTATCAGGCGCATCACATCCAGGAACCTGCGCCGCGCTTCCCGGTATTCGCGACCTGAAACCGCCCGACCGGACCGTGGAGGCGGGGGTCGGTCCGCCGACCGGGCAATAAGCGTCATCTCCTCCAAAGAGGCTACCGCAGGATTTTCGGATGCCGCCAAAGGCGCCGGCAGGACCGCCATGATGAAAAACACTGATATGAATACTGCTCCGAAATGCAAGGGGTTCTCGCTCATAAGCCGGGATACGTCATCTTTCCGACAAGGACATGATGACACGCCCTCGTTTCATGTTCAACCCACAAAAAAGCCATGGACTGGGAGAGTGGCAACTATAGGGTTTGCCAAAACTTAGGGATCGTCACCGACTAAAGTTCGCATTCTTGGTAGGGGCGGACCCATGTGTCCGCCCTCTTCGGTGGTACGGGCCCGGGTTTGGGGCAGACCCGCAGGTCTGCCCCTACCCTCGGGTCGGCAGCCGATTGCCTAGTTTATTCTGTGACAGGCCCTAATGGCCGTTTCACCGGTCGTCACACCCGCGAAAGCCGGGCCCAGTCCCGCGCCGAATCCCGTTCAATAGTTGTGCAGAAAAGTGGGCCGCTGCACGCTGCCGGCGCCCCTGCTGGTATCAAGATAGCCTTGGGATCTTCGTTTGTTATTGAAACAACATCATGTGTTATGTTATGATTCCCGGACGACAAGCGCCCGTTACAGGCCTTTTGGCCGGAATACTGCGAGGATAAGGGCAAAACCGAACGCACAGGAGATGAGCTCCGCATCCATGGCTCCAAGAAAATCTCATAACCAGGATCCGTGGCCGAAGAAGCCGAACCTCGATGCACGCCATTCTCGGCAGATTCGCCGGGAGTATCTGGCCGTGGTAATTGCAGGCCTGTCTGTTTTTCTTGCTCTTTGTCTGTTGTCCTATGACCCGCGGGACCCTTCGTTCAATGTGTCGACCCCGAGATCCGACGTGTCCAACCTCTGCGGACTTCTCGGGTCGCACGTGGCCGATGGGCTCGCCCAGTTGGCGGGCGTGGCAAGTCTCCTTGTTCCCCTTGGCATGGCCATATGGGCTGTGCGCGCTTTTCTCGACTCTACAGGGACGATGATACGGTGGGAGATTGTGTCTCTGGCTGTTTTGGTGGCGGCAGTGGCCGGTCTGTTTCACCGTTTGGAACTGGGGCCGGTGCTCGGATTCGCCGCTGAGCAGCACGGGGGGGCCGTAGGTGCGTTCGCAGACCACGCGCTGCGCAGGCTTGTAGGCAGTGGCGGCGAGATGGTGGTAATCGCGGGCGTCATTGTCCTCAGCGCCGTGCAGATCAGCAGGATATCGCTAAGAAGCGTTTTCGGCCATTTTCGATCCCTGTTCCGGTGGGCCGTCGTCAGGGCGGGAAACTACTGGGCCGGCATAAAGAATGCCCGTGCCGCAAGTAGTGCCGACCTGCAAGAGGATTACTTTGAGCAAATCTGCGTCGAACCCTCGCCGGTTATCGCAGAACAAGCCCCCGTTGAGAGGATACCCCCTCGCGTCGAACCTGAGCGAGCTTATGATGGGATATATGCCGGGGGCCACGCGGGAAAATCCTGGCAGAGACTGTCAGTTCTGCCCGATCTGGATTTCCTTGAACACGCCCGGGACTGGGATTACCGACCAGGGAACAGTGTTGCGGACCTCTGCGAAGACCGGCTCCCTGAGCTGGACTTGGAAGATGATGACCTCAGTGAAACCGACGGGCCGGAAGACGGCTCCATGCGAGAAGTGTCGGAGGACGGGTTGCTGTCGGAGCGGGATTTGGAAGCGGCAATAGACGATTATCTGCGAGATGCCCGTTCCTCGCGGAAGCCCCAAAACCCTGCGCCGGTTGCCGAAGCCCCAAGGCGGAATGCAATTCAGCAAGCGCCCCCCGAGGTAGCTGAACAACCATTGGCGGATCCAAGGCCCATTCAGGTGGTCAGACGCGCTGACGAGGAGATCGTTTCAGGGGTTAACAGGCCGGCGGACCATCAGGCCCCGGACCTGTATGAGTTCCCCTCGCCCGACCTTCTGGACAAGCCCGCCGCGTCGAACAGGGCGGTGGACCAACATATTCTCGAAAAGAACGCGGCAATTCTCGAGCAGAAGCTATCCGACCTGGGCGTCAAAGGTAAAGTGGTAGCCATACACCCCGGTCCGGTGATCACCATGTTCGAGCTTGCGCTGGCATCGCGTGTGCCGTTACGTAAGGTGCTCAGTATGGCCGACGATCTGGCGATGGCCCTGAAGTCGGGCTCAACGCGTGTGGTGGCTCCGATTCCTGGAAAAGACACCGTCGGGATCGAAGTGCCCAATGCCAATAGAGAAATCGTCCATTTCAGGGAGATCGTCGAATCTGCCGCTTTCATTGACTCCTCTGAGCCTCTCAAGATGGCTCTGGGCAAAAAGATTGACGGCCAACCCGTATGTGCGAGCCTACCGCGCATGCCACACCTGCTCATCGCAGGGGCCACCGGGACGGGAAAATCCGTAGGCCTGAACTGTCTGATCTGTTCATGGTTGATGACATGTCATCCGGACGACCTGAAGCTGCTCCTAGTGGACCCCAAGAGGCTGGAACTGTCCCACTACCAGGACATTCCCCACCTCATACATCCGGTGGTCACCGAGGCCGAAAAAGTCCCGGCCGTATTGGGTTGGGCTATCAAGGAAATGGAAAGGCGGTATGAGGTCCTCAGCAAGGTGGGTTCAAAAAACATAGCAAGCTATAACAAGAAGGTCGCTTCAGGAAAGATCCCTCCCGACGAGGAAGGCAATGTGCCTCAAAAACTGCCCTACATTGTGATCATAGTGGATGAGCTTGCCGAACTCATGATGGTGGCGGCCAAAGACTTGGAGATCTCGATCGCGCGTCTGGCGCAGATGGCCCGAGCGTCGGGCATTCATCTGATCGTGGCAACCCAACGCCCTTCAGTGGACGTAATCACAGGAATAATCAAGGCCAACTTTCCGGCGAGGCTGTCCTTTCAGGTTTCCGCAAAGGCTGATTCACGGACCATACTCGACACCGTCGGCGCGGAATGCCTCTTGGGCATGGGCGACATGCTTTTCCTTCCGCCCGGTGTTTCCAAGCTCCAACGCTTGCACGGCGCGTACATCTCCGAGGAGGAGATCCGCAGAGTGGTGGATTTCATTAAGGCCCAGCGTTCTCCCCAATATCTGCAGGAAATATCTCAACATGTATCCGAGGGACCTGGCAAGGATTCCCGCGCGTTAATTCAGGACCAAAAGTACGACGAGGCAGTGGAACTTGTCTGCCGACTCGGACACGCATCCATTTCCCTCATTCAGAGGCACATGCGCATCGGGTACAATCGCGCGGCAAGGATCATGGAAGCCATGGAGGCGGAAGGCCTTGTAGGTCCTTCGGACGGGACCAGCCGGCCCAGAGAGGTTCTTGCCCGCTCACTGGATCACATTCCTGACCTGTGATTTCCGCGTCCCACCACGAGAAGCAATTGCACCCTGAATCCGCAGCCTGGTATCACTCGCGAATTCGCATGCGGTCCGAATGAATCACCACAGTGTAAATGAACTCCTCCGGCGCATAAGGGCTCGCGGGAAAAGGCCTGTTCCAGTATTCCGGCACGAGTTCGGCAAGTTCTCCGAGCTTGATCTCTCCACCCCTGCTTCCCACAATCGCCTCAATTACCGTCATAAGGGGCGTACGGAAATCCCCTCGCGCCTCCCGATTCAACCGGGCAACTTCTTCAAGGTCCGGGGCGCCGGAGGGATCACCCATATAGGAAACCAGCAGTTCCTCAATGTCGCCCTGAAAATGCGTTTCCAGCACCGTTGACGGCGGCCGAATGTCCTTTGCCGATGCGGGTCGAACCTTGCCTTCGTGCTCCGCGAGCGCTTCGGATTCAGCCTTTACAGGCTTGCGGGCGGAACTTTTTTCTTCGGAATAGCCCGATGTCTCATCAACGTCGTCTTCGGGGAATTGATCCGCGTTTCTTTCTTCGTCCGGCATGAAGCTCTCCTTGTTAGTCTACTTGACAACGCCTCAGGGACGCCTGGGCCCTGGACATGCAATGAATGAACAGCGCCGCAGCCATTTCAGGTAAGAGAACAGGGTGAGAGCCCCTACTGCTCGCACCGTGAGGCGAACTTACCAAAAACATTGTATAAATCGTTGAATTGTAGGCCACCGGCTCGGCCGTGTCAACTCCTTTTGTTCTCATGGGGCGCTCCAAATATCTCATCCAATACTTTAGGAACTGAAGATAAATAATCTGTTTGACACAGCTATCCGATCATGCTATTACCCACCTGCGTGTTTGGGGTGGAGGGGACAAACCCACACGTCAAAGCCAACCACAATGAGAAGCATCCCCAGACGGGGAGCCGTTTTCGAAAGGAGATCTCACCATGGCAAGAACCGTTAGCGTCACCGCGGTTATTCTACTCCTGATGGTGTCGTGGGTTTGGGCAGGGAGTTTGAATCTGCTGCCAAGCCCCGAGGCCGCAGGCACGGTAACCCCGCTTCACGCGGCGCCGGGGTCAGTGATTAAGGCCCAGTTCAAGACACCGGCCGAGGCGGATTCCGATATCAGAATGGAATCGGACGTTTGGGTGCCGGCTCCGGCCGCTGCGGCGGATGGACCGAGAGTCACCCCCAGGCCGGCGGTAGCATTCAAGAAGAGAACGCAGCCGCGCGTTGCACCTCCCTCGTCATTGACTCCGGAGCGACCTTCCGGTCCCGGAAGCGCGGCTCAGACCAAAGGGGTGGGGGATGACCTGGAAGTAGATCTTGAGCGGGACCTGGTTATTCAGCCGCCTCCACAGCAAGTGGAGGAAAAGTCCGCGACTGACCGGGCCGTGCAGCCCGGAAGGGCATCCGAAGAGCAACCCGTGGTCCGGAAAAAGGTTCCAGCCCAGCAGCCCAAGGCGCAGGTGAAAAAGCCTGCTCCCTCAGTGCATGCAGCGGCCTCCAAACCGATACGGAAAGTTCGCCCGGTTTCACAGAATCCATGGGCAACTCCTGCCAGTGCACACCAGCGTCGATTCTGCCCTATCGGCCCCGACTACGCGGCGATCGACGAACACCGGAGAGTAGTTCCGCCGCCCACAACGGATCGTTTCGTCAGGGACGGGGTTACGATCAAGCTGGCGCCGAAACCGTTCCAGCCGGCGTACCCCTATCCCGAGGAAGACTTGGAAGGGTCCGACATACTTTCTGCGGCAACCGAGATCATCGGTCTTCCCTTTGCCTTCATCAGTTCCCTCTTCTAGAAACGTTGCCAACACAACCGTCCCATTTTTCCGTAGGGGCGGGTTTCAAACCCGCCCTTACCGCGAAATTCATTCGGACGGAAATTCAGGCGCACTCGATATCGTGTGACGGGCACCCGGCGGAGTTCGGCAGGGGCCCGCCCGGATCTATGAAGGGTCCGGAACCCGTCGAGACGCAGTCGCTTCAATGGACTTGATGAGCAGTGCCAGAGTCCGGTTGACCGGAGCCGACAGCCCGAGGCGTTCAGCTTCTCGGGCCACCGCTCCGTTTATGAAGTCGATTTCGGTCCTTCGGCCTGCCAGTACGTCCTGGAACATGGAATTGAGATTTCCGGCCGTGGCTTGGCACACGGCCAAGATTTGGGCCTCGGGGTTGTCGAGAATGAGCGAGATGCCATTCTTGCGGACTATGGTCGAGCACTCTTCGACCACGGTGTGAATGAGTTCCCTTCCGGAATCCGACTCGATCAGGTCCCCGTTGCGTACCCTGAGGAGCGTGGCCGGCGCATTGATGGCAGCATTGATGATGAGTTTCGACCACAGACAGCCCACCGCGTTGTCCGTCACATGAACGGGGCCTGAGTTCATTTTCTCCAGGATTGAGGCCACGGAGCGGGCCCGCTCTGTGAGAGCCCCATCCGGCTCGCCCACGTGGGTCTGGCCGAATCCCGTGTGCCGGACCTTGGCTGGTCCGAGGGCCAGCGCGCCGATTGTGGTGGTCCCGAGCAGGACACGGCCCGGAAAAGCGTTCTCGAGCGTCTCGAAATTCCCGACGCCGTTCTGAAGAGTCAAGACCGCGCCGTCCGCAGCGAGGACAGTCTCCACTGCAGGTACAGCGCCTTCGGTATCGTACGATTTTACCAGCACAAGTGCCAGATCTACCCTTCCCGCTGCAGCCGGGTCCGCCAAGACAGGCGGATGAACCAGGCGATCTCCTGACACGCCTTCAAGCCACAGTCCTTGAGCCGATGCAAGGTCTGCCAGATCCTTGTTTCTCCGTATGAGCACGGCGTCCACGCCGGCCTCGAACAGAAGCCCGCCCAGGACCGATCCGAGGGCTCCGGCTCCTACAATTCCCACTCGCATTGTACCCTCCGGAGTGTTGGCCAATACGGCCGTGGAAAACCCTCGCCTCGATACGCGCCGGCGAGGGTTGGAATGGTCAGCGGAATCTAACCAAAAGCCGTGTTTCAGCGGAGCCTAGTCCGGGAAGAGGCGGTTTAGCTCAGCAGCAACGTCGTCGGGCATTGGGTAGCAATGCTCCGGTGCGGGGAACTTTCCGGCAAGGACCTCTCGTTTGAACTCTTCGAGGGCCTCGACTATCTTCGCGCCCACTTCTGCGTACTTCTTTACGAATTTGGCCACTTTTCGGTCGAACATTCCGATCATGTCGTGAATGACCAGAACCTGGCCGTGGCAGTGGGGGCCGGCCCCGATCCCGAAAGTTGGAACAGATGACCTGCGGGTGATGATCTCAGCGACTTCCGATGGAACAGCCTCCAGCAGGATACTGCATGCGCCGGCTTCCTCGAGTATCTTGGCGTCCTCCACGAGCTTCTTGGCGGTTTCGATATCCCTACCCTGGGCCTTGTATCCGCCCAATTGGGCGGCCGACTGGGGAGTGAGACCGATGTGGGCCATTACCGGAATGGTGGCGTCAACCATGGCTCGGATGGTGGCGGCCATTTCCCTGCCGCCCTCCAGCTTCACGCAATCGCATCCGGCCTCGGCCATGAAGCGACCTCCATTGATGATGGCGTCGCGCACCGAAGGCTGATAGCTCATGTACGGCATGTCTCCCACGAGGTACACATCGGGAGCAGCCATGCGTACTGCTTTGACGTGGGGCATCATGAGGTCCACGGTCACAGGGAGCGTGGAATCATAGCCGTACACAACCATGCCGATGGAATCGCCCACGAGGATCACGTCGATTCCGGCTTTCTGTTCGAGAAGAGCAAAGGGGTAATCGTACGCCGTCAAGTAGGTCATCCGTTCCCCTTTCTTCATCTTCTCCCTCAAGGTGTGGATCGTTGTCTTGGGCATTTTGCTCCTTCTTTCTCGCGCCGTGTCGGCCGCCCATGCCGGGGGTCCGGCCGCCGCCGAGTGTCGTAATGTTGGTTGGTTTGAAATGACATGGCCGACTCCGAAAATGGAGCCGGTCAATAAGGATACATGAAATTGGGGGAGATTCACAACATATTGATGGTCTTCATATCAAATTCGGCGCCCGGCATCTTCTCTTAATCGGACCGCCCGGCATGGGATTGCCGGGCGGTTGACCGCACGCCCATGACGTTTTCGCGGGTGTTCCGGCTGGGCGTCGAGGAAGTCGCGACAACAATCAAATCAAGCATCATGAATTCCGGCACAAAGTTCGTGAATCCCCCTTGCCCAATGCGCGGCTCATCCCTCCAGACAATCATTTCTCCAAAGGCATTGAGTTTCCCCGCAGTTCGGTATGTTCTTGAAACACGGGGAGTTCCCTTCTGCCTCCTGGATAACGCGAACGAGCCCGTCTTTCCTGAACCTGCTGATATTCTTGATTTTCATGGTTTTGGCAATATCTCTGATCTCTCTCACCGTCATGTGTGTTCTCCTTTTCCACAAGGCTACAGAAGCCCTGTCAGTGTTGACGCGCATGTGTTAAGCAGAAATCCGCTTGGAAAGCAAGCAGAAATTTGCCGCTCCCTTTCTTTGCAGGATGTTGTGACACAGTCCGGTTGACCTTTTCCGCAGCTTTTTCTTTTTCCGGCTCGGGAGGATGGAACGAATTTTGAGATCCGATGTCAAAAGAAAACAAGTGACATTACTCCATACCCTCCAAGCAATCCGCTTAACGGATTGCTTTTTTTTCCTGCAACCGTCTTGAGCGCAGTAACCCGCCGGCTCGGGGCTGGATAACTCCGATTCGTTGATTCCTTGAGGAAAAACGGCTTGCCCATTCGGGCCGATTGTGCAAGAAGAGCGTAGAAGACTTCCTTTTCAGCGGGTTCCCCACAAATCAAAGTGGGCGCTGAGGAGCTGCAATGTTCGAGGTCACAGGGAGGAATCCTCAATGGAAATTGACGAGATTATTGCCAAGGCAAGTTGGGCGCTCTTGCTTGTCTGTTCAGCATTTCTCCTCTGGTGTGGCGTAACCGTTGCAATCAAGTCCCGCAAAGAGAAGAAATGGCTTGAGACCTATGTGCCCACGCTTGGAAGAAACTTGGATGCCAGGAAGATTTCTTCCTGGCTTACTCTGGGGGAAGTGGAGCGGCGAAGAAAGTCGGAAAAAAAGCCCCGGAAAGGCAAACAGCGTCGGGGAAAGTGAGCTGAGTCCAGCTTGGTTTGGCCGCTGCGTCCGCGGTTGCGCAGCCCCGGCCGCCAGTCGCGCGGAAATTGATCGTGACACCGGACGATTACCGGGTTAATCTTCATATGCCGAGACATTGAGGAGGATTCGATGCGCAAGTGGGAATACAATTTCTATAACAGACGAGGCGCTCCCTGGCACGAGATGCTCGACGAGTTGAACCACCTCGGAGCGCAGGGCTGGGAGGCGGTATCCACTGACATGGAATTATTGCAAGAAGAAGGGGATAAGAGGGTCCTGTATTTCCACGCCCTGTTGAAACGGGAGCTGACCGGCCAGGGCGGCCAGAAACAGTGATCCCTTCCGGCGGGGCCAAATGCGCGTCGAAAAAGAGACGTTGCTCACAAGAGTAACCCCCTCACTTTCATGCGGCTACGCGGCAGTCTGCGGCAGGGGGCATGCCTGCGCAGCGAAGTTGGGCCTCCACTAGGACAGGCGGCTCGCCCGTGAGGCCCATTGGGGTCTGCCGCATCATAAGCCTCGCATCTATTTCGTGATCGGGCCGCTGTAGGGGCGACCGGCCCGTCGCCCCTACCAAAATGCCCACCTTATTTCTTGACAATCCATTAGGCGTCCCCTCCCGTCATTCCGCCCAGCGGACCGGGCATCTCCCCACCACCCGGCAATTAAGGGGTCAGGCCAGGAGACTTGTTGGCTCTTGCCCCGGTGATTCGGTTTGGATATAGTGAGACATTGTTTAACTATTGTCGGCCGATTTCGACCGGATTGATGAGGTGAAGTATGGAAGTCCTCGGTATCTGCCTGGGAGCCTCAACACTTGCTATGGTGAGACTTTGTCGCGGCGAAGGTGGGGTCGAAATAGTCAGCGTAGAGACGATCACCCACGAAGGCAATCCGAGAAAGGTGCTGGTGGAAGCCCTCGAAAGGATCCCCGATGCGAAGCAAATCCCAGTCGTGGTGACAGGAAGGAAATTCACCCGGTTCGTCAACTTGACGACCATCTCGGAGCCTGAAGCCGTGGAACGGGCAGTTGAGCACATTCTGCCCGACGCTGATCAGTACAAGGTGGTAGTAAGCGCAGGCGGCGAGACCTTTCTGGTGTACCATCTTGATGAGGAACGAAAGATTCAAGGAATCCAAACTGGTAACAAGTGCGCCTCAGGGACCGGAGAATTCTTCCTCCAACAGATCGGCAGGATGAACCTGACTCTGGAGGACGTTGACCGTCTCGGCATATCCGAAGAACCCCACAGGGTTTCCGGAAGGTGCTCGGTATTCTGCAAGAGCGACTGCACGCATGCTCTCAACAAAGGGGTGCCCAAGGGACAAGTGGTGGCAGGGCTGGCCAAGATGATGGCGGGCAAGGTAGTCGAGCTTCTCAAGAAGCTGCCCAAGAAGTCCGTGATGCTCGTGGGAGGATCTTCCCGCAACAAGACGATGATTCACTATCTCCGCAAGGAGATCGAGGACCTCTTCATACCCGAGCAAGCGCCGTACTTCGAGGCTCTCGGTGCGGCATTGTGGGCACTTGACAATCCCACCAAACCCTACGAAGGACCTGATCACGTCTTCCGGAAGAAAGGTTCCGCGTTCGGCTACCTCCAGCCTCTTGAGGACTTCCGGCCTCTGGTGACTTTCAAGGAAAGGCCGAGGGGCAAGGCCGAGCCCGGTGATCGCACGATCCTTGGCATGGACGTGGGTTCAACCACTACCAAGGGCGTGATCATCAGGCGCCGTGACAAGGCGATCCTCGCTGCGGACTACCTCCGGACCGATGGTGACCCGGTGGGGGCTTCGCGACGGGTTTACCGAAGCCTCGCGGAACAGATCTGCGTTCCCATCGAAATAATAGGCCTCGGCGTGACCGGATCAGGCCGCCAGATCGCGGGTCTGCACGCGTTGACCGACGGCGTTATCAACGAGATCATCGCGCATGCGTCCGCAGCGGTTCACTTCGATAGCGAGGTGGACACGATTTTTGAGATCGGCGGTCAGGATGCCAAGTACACGTACATAACCAACGCAGTTCCCAGCGATTATGCAATGAACGAAGCGTGCAGCGCAGGCACCGGCTCTTTTCTGGAAGAGGCGGCCAAAGAAAGCCTCGGTGTCCTGGTGACGGAAATCGGTGGGGTGGCGTACACCGGCAAGAATCCGCCGAATTTCAACGATCAATGCGCCGCGTTCATCGGATCGGACATAAAGAACGCCGCACAAGAAGGAATCCCGGTCGAAGACATAGTCGCGGGTCTGGTTTACTCCATATGCATGAACTACTGCAACAGGGTGAAAGGAAATCGGCCGGTAGGCAAGAAGGTGTTCATGCAGGGAGGCGTTTGCTACAACGAGGCCATACCTGCGGCAATGGCGGCTTTGACGGGCAAGGAGATCGTCGTGCCGCCCGAGCCCGGCCTGATGGGCGCTTTCGGAGTAGCATTGGAGGTGGAGCGTCGCATCGGGAGCGGTTTGCTCAAAGCCGGCTCTTTCGACCTCAACCGCTTGGCTAATCGTGAAGTGGTGTACAAGACCCCCTTCACTTGCGGGGGCGGCAAAGAGAAATGCGACCTGCGCTGCCAGATCGCCAGGATCGAAATCGAGGGCAAGACCTATCCCTTTGGAGGCGCCTGCAACCGTTATGTCAATCTCATCCGACACGTGGAGCATGACAAAGTCGCGCTGGACATGGTCAGTTATCGCCAGCGGCTCGTATTTCGGGATGTTGCCGGACCTGAAACATCCGATCCACGGCCCACTGTCGGCTTGAATCGATCCTTTCTGACAAACACGTATTTTCCTTTTTTCAACTCGTTCTTCAAGGAGCTTGGATTCCGGGTCGTTCTCCCCGATAAAATTGACCCGGAGGGAGTGGACCAGGAGGGCGCAGCGTTCTGTTTTCCCGTGGAGATCTCGCATGGATTCATGCACAACCTGCTCCGGAAGAACCCGGACGTGCTTTTCGTCCCACACATAAGGGGCGTCCCCACGGATCAGGAGAATGCCAACACGTGCACATGCGTTTTTGTTCAGGGCGAACCGTATTACTTGAGGGCCACATTCGAGAAGATGCGCTCAATCAAGCTCATCGCTCCGTATCTGGATCTGAGCCGCGGCTTCGAGAAGAAGAGCAAGGAATTCGCCAAGATCGCCGTAGAGCTGGGCCGCTCGCGGGAAGAGGGTATCGCCGCGTTTCGTGCCGGCGTCCAAGCCCAGGATGCTTTCAAGGAGGAACTGCGGCGCAAGGGCGAGGAAATCCTGCGTGAGCTGGAGGCAGATCCGGATTCTGTGGGCATTGTGCTCTTCGGGCGGCCGTACAACGCCTTTGCCGGTGAGGCCAACAAGGGAATCCCTGCGAAGTTTGCCTCCAGAGGATACAGGATAATTCCCTTCGATATGCTTCCCTTCGAGGACTACGACCTGGACGACAAGGAGACCATGTATTGGTCCATGGGCCGAATGATACTCAAGGCAAGCCGGATGGTGAAGAACCATCGGCAGCTCTTCGGTGCTTACATCAGCAGTTTTTCGTGCGGGCCGGACTCTTTCATTGTGGGCTATTTCCGGGAAGAAATGGGCCGCAAGCCGTCCCTTACCCTGGAACTTGACAGTCACACTGCGGACGCTGGGCTGGAAACGCGCATCGAGGCATTCCTGGACATTGTCAATCATTATCGGGAACTGGAGAGCAAGAAGCAGATTGCCGCAATAGCAAAGGATTTCCGTGCTGCCCGCCTGGAGATCTTCGAGGGTCGGCCCGTAATCGCCACGATGAACGGCAGGAAGCTCCCGTTGAATCACCCGGACGTACGAGTCGTGGTTCCGGCCATGGGCCGTTTCGGTCACAAGGCGCTCGTTGCCACGTTCAAGAAGGTGGGTATCAGGGCGTACGCGTTGCCGCCTGCGAATGAGGAGGTCCTTAAGATCGGACGCGGGAACTCCACCTGCAAGGAGTGCCTCCCTCTGCAGACCACGGTGGGCTCGATGCTCAACTATCTTTGGAACGAAAGGCCCCCTGGCGAAGTAACCGCGTACTTTATGCCCGGAGCGTCCGGTCCGTGCAGATTCGGTCAGTATAATGTCTTCTCCAGGCGTCTCATAGAGCGCCACCGAATCCCCGACGCAGCGGTTCTTACGCTGAATGCGGCCAACGGCTATATGGGGCTCGGAGACCGGTTCACCTTGCCGGCGTGGAAGGCCATTGTAATGAGCGACGTGATCTACGAGATCTGGTCCACGCTCCTTGCAGCGGCAGAGGACAGGGAGTCCGCTCTGGCGGTCTTTCACAGGGAATGGGACGCCATTGAGGAGAGCCTGGACAAGTCGTGGGGCGTGGTGAAGAAGCAGATGCGGTCCAGCGCACAGGCGCTTTCCCGAATTCCCCTGAAGATGCCGTACGATGAGATCCCCAAGATCTCTCTAATAGGGGAAATCTACGTCAGGAACGATCCCATTTCGCTGCAGAATCTCGTGGAAAAGATGGCCGACCGCGGCTTTATAGTACGCACATCCCAGATCAGCGAATGGATCAAGTACGTGGACTGGTTGATCAAGAACCGAATCGAGGGCGACAAGCCCGACATCCCGTTCCGGATCAGGTACGGGGTCAAGTGGTTCTATGATCATAAGGTCCGGGATTTGCTCGCTCCTTCGGGCCTGTTTTTCCACGAGGTCCTCAAGGTAGCTGATTTGATTGCTGCGGGCGAGAAGTACATTTCTCCGCTGCTCACCGGCGAGGCTATACTCACGGTTGGCGCGGCTCTGCACGAGATCCTGCATCCGGCATGCGGAGTAATATCCATCGGTCCTTTTGGCTGCATGCCAAGCAGGGTTGCGGAATCGATCCTGACCGAGCAGTTCACTAGAGGCGAGAAGGCTGAGCTTCTGCTGAAGACCAACGGCAGTCATCCGGAAGAGTTTGGTTCCATACTGAAGAAGAAGGACCGCAAGCTCCCGTTTCTGGCCATAGAGACTGACGGAAACGCGTTTCCTCAGATTATCGAAGCCAGACTGGAGGCGTTTGCATTGCAAGCTAGGCGCCTCCACGAAGAGATGCTCGAGGAGAAGCGGAAGGGCAGGTAGCGCCGGCACGTGTTCAAGGAAGTACCATGCCCATATTCAAGATCGGACGGAACACGCGCAAGAAAGGCGAGGAAGCCGAGCAGATTGCCGCAAAATACCTGGCGGATCAAGGCTACGAAATACTCGAAAGGAATTTCCGCTGCAAGGTTGGGGAGATAGATGTGATCGCCCGCCACCGTGGAGAATTGGCATTCGTGGAAGTCCGGTCCAGGCATTCCGCCGGGGCGCTAGACCCGATTCACTCGATTGACCGAAAAAAACAGAGGAAGATCATCAGAACCGCGGAGGTCTATCTCAGCCGGCATTTCCAGACTCCTCCGTTCTGCAGATTCGATGTGCTGATCGTCACCCTTGGCAATCCGCCTTCCATGGAACTTGTCCCTAACGCGTTCGATGGGAGCGGGTTTCCCTAGGAGCACGACGCATAACCTCAGTTTCGTTCAAGATCGTGCCGTGCGGGTTCCGAAGGAACAGGAGGTCTGGGCCGCAAATCGAGTTGTTTCGCCAAAATGGCTCTGACACATGGTCCTGGAGGATATGCCTCCTGCCGCTTCGCGGCGTTGTTTGAATGCCGGCGTGCCACGATTCGAGCATCTATGAGGGTTTCGCGACAGCCAACCGCGTCCCAAAGGAGGATCACGCGGGACGCAAAGAAGAAGGGCGAATACAAAATTCGCCCCTACGGCCCATGTTTGCCGGGTCACGCGAACATGGACGGGAAAGGCCTCCCGGACGGCACTATGCTTGTAATCACCCTCTTTGTCCCTCCCGACCAAGCGCCTTGGCGGTCAAATCTATTCTTTGCCGAACTCCACCCGTCGGTTCAGGGCCCAGCCCACTTTGTCGTTCCTCGGGGAGACAGGCCTGCTGGGACCATATCCGTGCGTGACAAGCCGCGACGGATCCAAGCCGAATTTGTCCACCAGGTATTTCTTGATGGCTTCGGCCCTCTCACGTGAAAGAATCTCGTTCCTATTGAGATCCCCGCGATTGTCCGTGTGGCCTTCAATCACTAGGCGCGTTTTGGTGTCCCGCAGGAAAGCGTCACGCAGCGCCTCTCCCAACGCATTGAGTTCAGGCAGAAATTCAGGTCTTATGACCGCTTTCCACTCATCGAAAAGCACCTTGTTTGTTTGGATGCGGTTCCTCATCTGCACTTTCCGGTTGAAGGAGCCTGGAACAGGCGCCATTCCGCTGCTCTGGAGAATGCGAGCCACTTCCTCTTTGGTGATTGCGGCGCCTTTCTCATATTGGGCCAGAAGTTGGCGCGCACGCTCAAGGAGCTTGCGGGAATCCTCGTCGTCTCTCTGTTGAAGTCCCCTGGTATACGCGTCCACGGCCATTCCGAACCGTCTCTCCTGCAGGTACAGATCACCCAACTTGAAGCAAAGCTTCTCTCCCTGATTGGGACAACGGCGGATGACGTTGGTCAAACAGAACATGGTGTAGTCAGGGTCGGCCCGCTCTTGAGCCCGTTTTTCAACCGTCCTGATCCAGTCCTCCGAGCAGTCCTGTCCTGTTGCGGTCAGCAAGAGCATCGCTTCAAGCTCGTCGTGGAGATACTGCAAGGATTCATTGGCTGCCTCCTCCTTAGCGAGCTTGTTTTTCATCACGTCCAGGCACTCCATCGCTGTTGTCCGTGCCCTGACCACGAGTGTCGCGATTTTTTCCGGGCCGGCGTCAACGGCCTTGAGAGTGTCCACGAACCGAGAATAGAACGCGTTCACCCGATCTGCTTTTTCGGCTGCTCCTGCTGAGTATGCCCCTATCAGCAGAACGATTGAGACAATCAACCCCGCAATAACTCTGTTGGCTGTCATTTCATTGCCTCCTGATTATTTGTGCCGCGGATCGTCAAATCCCATTTCCGCTTCAAGCGTTTATCGCCTACGGGCTATCTGTTCTTGTGCCGGAACCAGACACAGTTCACCGCATCGAGTCCTTGCGATTGGATAAGTTCCGACAATTCCTCAAATGAACGGACCTTGTTCGCCGGCCCTTCGGACGGGGAAACTGCCTGGGATTTCCGCCGGATAGTGGTGTTCGGCATCATGGCGCTGAGGCCTTGCTCAACTTTGTCTGCAAGCATCTTGATTCTTGCCTGCTCTCCGACTTTTCTGGCGGCCTCCAATTCTGCGTAAAGCCCCTCCAGCTTTGCGTTTCTCGAGCGGCAGGCGACCACGAAAATCTTCTCCCGCCCCTCCTGCCGGTCATGGTGGAGCCAGGCGTCCTTTGCCGGAATCCAATAGATCTTCCCGCCTTCCAACGGGTTTGCCAACTTATTCTCCGGAGCCAGAAAAGTGCTGCTCGGGAAAAGCTGATACAGGTCGCCCTTGGACCCATGTTGAAATACGTACACGTAACAGCGTGACGAAGGTCTAAAACCGATCTGGTAGTTTTGTCCCGAATACATGGTGCACCCGTCGGTGATGGTGACGTCTCCGCACAGAGGATCGTTGCAGCCTGTAGTAGCGTCGCCAGGCGTGACGCAGTCGGGATTCGTGCACCGGGGATCCTGGGCCACGAACCAAACCTCCAAGCCAACGGAGCCCTCCAGCTCTCCCAGGCATGAAATGGGAAACTTGCCCACAACCTTTCCTTCCCATACAGGCGTCTGCTTAAGGGCCGTCTCCTCGGTCGTTCGCTCGAACACATAATCATAAAGCTCCTTGACATCCACCATTCCGTCACGGCTTACGTCCGCCTCTCCTCGAAGCCCCTTGATGAGAAAATACGTGAACACGCTGTTGCCGAGCATTCTCCTTTCCTGCGATGTTTCACTCGCTTTGCTGGAGGAAAGGACCACGCGGCCGGAAGATCGTCCGAATTCTTTCATGAATTTTGTCAGCCCGGGCGTTTCCGAACCGGCCATGGTCTTGATCTGGGAGAAGGCCCCGGCATGGCAAGCGTCGGTAATCACAAGTACGCGCTCGGCCTTGGTATTGCGGAGGAATTGATCACCTTTCATCTTTAGGGTAGTTTTTGCCACATTGTTTGTGTCCGCGTCATGGGTCACGAAGAAGAAATCTCCGGACTGGTCGGCCGCGCCGTGTCCGCTGAGATAAAGCACAACCGTGTCTTTGGGCCCCGCCTCAGAAAGCCACTCGGCCACAAGCTTTTCAATTGCGTCCTTGGTTGCTTCTTCATTTACCAGGAGCTTCACGAACGATTTTTTGAAAGCCTTGCCCTGCGTCTGCAAGAATGCCGCGAAATCGCTGGCATCCTTGTCCGACACCCTCAGGTTGATCTTCGGGTTCTTGTACTTGGAAATGCCTACAACCAGGGCGTACAGGTCGCCAACGCCCTTTTGAGTGACTTCCGAAACCGGCTCCCCGCGAATGATGGCCTTGCCCTTGGAGTCTGGCGCTTCGTCCGCGGATAGGCCGACAACATCGGGACAACAAGTCAACGCGACCGCGACAAGCATCGCCGTGCCCATTCTCAGTATCTCGGAAAATCCGGAGCGAATCATGCGGTTCATTGGTCAAGCCTCCTGAAGTGTTGCAGGACAAAAATCCAACCATCAAGACACAAAGGCGCCAAGTGAATGGACTCTTGAATTCCGCCTGTCCTGGTGTCTTTGTGGCTAAATCTTCTTCCTGGTTGCGGCCAGAGGGCGCGTCATGCAAGAAGGGGGCTCCCCGGTTGACTCTTACCTTCTTCCGGTACCCCCCTTCTCTCTCTTCCGGCGCCCGGTCCAGTCTGAGTATCTCGATGCGCCTGTTAGCGCGTCTTGCTTTGGAATCCGTTTCGGTTGTCCACAGACGCGTTTCGCCCATTCCGACCGCGGTGAGAATCGAAGGATCCACCCCCAGAGTCTTGACGAGATGATCCCGGACTGCCTTGGCTCTGTCAAGCGAGAGTCGCTGATTGTAATCATCCGGACCGGAGCTGTCCGTATGTCCTTCCACCAGGTAGTGTCCGTTTTTCAGGGCAGGGGATTTGAGCGCCTCGGCCAGTTCCGCAAGCTGTGCCCTGGATTGCGCGGTCAGGCCGGATGAGTCCGTGAGAAAGGTGACCTCCAGCAAACGCATCCGGGCGTTAAGTTTGGCCGCATAGGGACACATGCACATAAGATTGCCCAGTACATCGACAGCAAGCCGATCCACGATCTCATCCGCCGGTATGAGGCCGGCCTCGTCCAGGGCAATCTGCTTGCGTGCCAACTCTGAGAGCGATTTCGCCCTGACATTGTACGGGTCCGTCCGGAGGCCGCGATCCAGCATGGCTACACTCCTCGTGTACAGGCCGGCGGCGTAGAATACCTCCCCCAGGCCAAACATTGCTGTTGTGTCGGCAGGATACCTTTGGAGAGCGGCTTCATAGTTGCGGACAGCCTCCTCGAATTTCCCCTGTTTCTTGTACGTGTCTCCCAGAGCAGTGTAAGCGCCTGCCTGAGACGGGCACAGTCTCACAACACGATTGAGCAGTGTGAGCCGCAACTGAGGCACAACCGCCTCTTCCGCGCGGCGATGGATCTGCTCTGCACGTCCGCAGTCAAGTTCTCCGCCGGTGACCGCGAGGAAATCCTCAAGTTCTTCGGCGATGAGACCAAGGGCCTTGCCGGCTTCCGGGTCCTTCTCCCCGGTGAGCCTCGCTTTGATCACGGCGAGGCACTCCTTGGCGGTATCTCTGTGCCGGGCTACGAGTGCCTCCATTTCCTCCATGCGATCCTCGGTCAGAAGAGATCGGAACTGCTGATAGAAAGTGTTGACGTCAAGAGCCTGAGCCGGCGATGCCGGCAGACAAAGGATCCCCAGGAAGGCCAACAGCATGAGCACTACGCGCGCAAGAGCCATATTTCGTCTCCTTCTTCCATCGTCACCGAGTTGTACGCGGGAAGGCCATGATCTTTGCCGAACCTTCACCACCCGGACACAAAGGTACGAAGAAAAGATTGATTTAGGGGATTTTCTTGTGTCTTGGCGCCTAGTTGGTTCAATGTCTTCTCCGAAGAGACAAGGGCAAACACAAGAGTTGCTCCTCATGCGGCAGGCTCCTTTCGCAATTTTCTCTCAATGGAATCATCGCATAACCAATGAACAAGGCTACCCCGTACGTCATTCATGGGCCCTGTGCGGCCCGAGCATCAACGCGGATCACCCGCGATCGATCGCCTCGACTGCAACCTCCCACTACATTAGTCGCGAAATCCAAGGTAGATGTGACATGCCCCGCTGTTTTCTCTCAATGTGCAATTCTAAACCAAGGCCGGTTTCCTACGCTTCGTTCGCTCCATTCCATCCTCCTTATGTTGCGTATTCAACTCGCAGCGTCTCAAGCGCCCGTATCGGCTTTCGCATACCTCGCATACAAAGCCTCCTTGTGATCCTCCGCCGCTTTCTACATCACCAAGGCCGGCTTTACCACCTTAAGCTCCTGTCCAGTTGTCGGAGTCGATTATACCGCGGTGGGAGCGTTGCGTGAGGCATTTTCTCCTATCGGGAGAAACAAGCTGTTGACAAGGAGATTGGGTTATGCGATTCTTACCATACTCAGAAACCGTTTCTGTCCACAGAAAACATCCAAGGGCTTTCTATGACTAAACCTGCCGAAAGTTCTGACAGCAAGCACAACTACAACTATCTCGTGCCTGCTGTAGAACAGGCAGCCCTTATCATGGCCGCGCTCGCCCGCCACAACCCGGGAAGGATGACCTTGACCGAGATTTGCCGGGCCGTGGGCATTCATATCAGCAAAGGTTTCTCGATTCTCAATACCTTGCAGAGGTTTGCTTTGGTTCAGAAAGATCCTGCGAGCAAGACATACTCCCTGGGTATGGGCCTCATTTTCTTGTCGCAAAAGGTCCTTGACAACCTGGATCTGCGCCGCATCGCCGAACCGTTTCTTCACCGGCTTGCCTCGGGAACCGGCAGTACCGCTTTTCTGGGCCTTATTGCGGACGACCATTTTTATGTGGCCGCCAAAGATCAGGGTGGTCAGGTGGTGGCAGTGACCTTCAGGCTCGGGCATCGGTTTCCCGTATTCTGGGGAGCGCACGGCAAAGCCATCCTCGCATCCCTGCCAGAAGAAGAACGCAGGGCAATGCTGGCAAGCGGCAAGCTTCGTTTCCGAGACTGCACGTCAGGATGTGATTCGGACAATCTGGAACAAGAGTTGGCTTCATGCCGGGAAAACGGTTATGCCGTTGATCCTGGTGAATCAAAAATAGGTATCCGCGCCGTGGCCGCGTGTGTTTTCGGCCCCACGGCAAAGCTGATAGGCGCTTTAGTGGTGATCGGCACGTTTTCCGAGGACCTCGTGGAGGAGTATGGTAGACTTGTCGCGAAAGAAGCCCGGGAATTCTCGTCGTCACTGCGCGGATCCCAGAATGCAGTTTGAGGATATGGCGATGGGTGAACTAAAGACTGTAAGGACGGCTTGTCGGAGCTGCCATGGGGGCTGCGGCGTGATTGCGCACGTCAAGGACGGCAAGGTCATCAAGATCGAGGGCGATCCCGATTCTCCCATAGGGCATGGAACTCTCTGCACTAAAGGACTGGCCATAACTCAGGTGGCGTACCATCCCGACCGGATCAAGTTTCCGATGAAGAAGACCGCCAAGGGTTGGGAGAGAATCACCTGGGACGAGGCCCTGGACACGGTAGCGGGCAAGTTCAAGGAGGTGATCGACAAGTACGGAGCCGAGGCCATTATCGTGGGCCAAGGGACCGGTCGGGATTACGAGAGCCACTTTTCCCGGTTCGGGAACTTGCTCGGGACTCCGAACATACTTACCGCGGGCCACATGTGTTACCTGTCCCGGACCGCGGCGACCCTGATCACGTGCGGGAACTTGCCTGCATGCGACTATGCGAACAATCCGAAGTGCATTGTCATGTGGGCCTGCAATCCTCAATGGACAAACCCCGACGAGTACAAGGGTGTGAGCTTCTGGCGGGCCTACCAACAAGGCGCAAAACTGATAGTCATCGACCCGAGAAAGGGTTTCCTGGCCAAACGGGCCGACTTGTGGCTTCAAGTTCGGCCGGGCACTGATGCTGCGCTTGCCTTGGGCTTTTTCAGGGTCATTGTTGACGAAGAGCTTTTCGACAAGGATTTCGTGTCAAACTATATTCACGGCTGGGACCAGTTCCTGGCAAGGCTCAAGGAATACCCCATAGAGCGCGTCGAGGAGATTACCTGGGTCGATCGGGACCTTATTCGCAAGGCCGCCCGGATGTATGCTACGACCAAACCGGCCGGAATCCACTGGGGAGTGCCCACGGAACAGACCATCAACTGCACGGACTTCACGAGAATCGCCTCGTGCCTCATGGCTGCCACAGGCAACCTGGACGCTCCAGGCGGAAACGTGTTCCATGTGCCGCCTCCAGTGAGAAAGGTCGCGGAATTTTCCGCGCATGAGGCTCTCTCTCCCGAGCAGGCCAAGAAACGCCTCGGAGGGGATCAATACAAGCTTGCCGCCAGGATGACCTTTATCACGCCAAAATGCGCTTGGGACGCGATCTTAACCGGAAAACCCTATCCTGTGAAGGCCGGCTACCTGGTGGGAACCAACCCGGTGATCACACGTGCCAACGCGAACGAGATCTACCGTGCTTTGAGCAAATTGGACTTCCTGGCAGTATCGGATTTCTTCCTGACGCCAACGGCCGAACTGGCCCATGTCTTCCTTCCGGCCGGAACCTGGCTGGAACAGGATCACGTGGCTGAGAACTGGAAACGTCACGGTTATGTGCTGGCAAGGCAGAAGGTGGTGGAGATCGGCGAGTGTTGGCAAGACCACAAGATATTCATGGAATTGGGCAAGCGGATGGGCCAGCAATGGTGGGACACGGTCGAGGATTCACTGAACTGGCTGCTTGAGCCCGCAGGAATAACGTGGGAGGAGTTCAAGAAAATCGGGTACCTCAAAGGAGATATGCGATATTACAAGTACCGCGAAAAGGGTTTTTCCACCCCGACGCGCAAGGTTGAACTCTATTCCACTATTCTTGAGAAATGGGGACGCGATCCTTTGCCCAAGTACACCGAGACCCCGGAAAGCCATGTTTCACGGCCGGACCTCGCGGAAAAGTACCCCTACATCCTCAACCCCGGCTTGCGAATCCCCACGTTTTTCCATTCAGCGAACCGGCAAGTCCCATGGCTCAGAGAGATCAGACCTGACCCTATTGTTGAAATCCATCCCGAAACCGCTGCAAGACACGGCATCCAAGAGGGAGACTGGGTCCTGATCGAAGGTCCTCGAGGCAGTGCAAAGGAGCGCGCCAGACTCAACGACGGAATCGATCCTCGGGTGATCGTAGCAGAGCATGGTTGGTGGTTCCCCGAGATCAAAACGCCGGATCACGGTTGGGATATTTCAAACATAAACATCGAGACGGACAACTCCTATGAATCCATGGACCCTGTGATGGGCGCCACCAATTTGCGAGTCCTCTCCTGCACCATATCCCGCTGCGAAGCGGAACCGCGGTCCGAACTGGAAAAAAAGGTGGGGGAGGCCAAGAGGCTGTCTTTGGTCTTCGATGGAAAAAACTGCATGGGGTGCCATGCATGTGAGGTCGCATGCAAGCAGGAGCATCAACTGGGCGTGGGGCCAAGGCTGGTGCACGTTATCGAAAAGATAACGGATTTCATGCCCGTCTACTGCCGACACTGTGCCAAGCCTCCTTGCCTGGATGCCTGTCCGGTGGACGCAATTTCCAAGAATGAAAGAGGCATTGTCCTCATAGACAACGACCGGTGCATCGGGTGCAAGGATTGTGTCGCAGCATGTCCCTTCGGAGCCATGCAGTTCGATGAGCAGCAGGAAGTTGCAGTCAAGTGCGATCTTTGTGTGCACAGACTCGCCGAAAATAAGTTGCCCGCATGCATGAGCGTGTGCCCGACCGGCTGCATCCGACTGAGCGGCAAGTACAACGTGGCATCCGCGTTTGAAAGGACAACATAAGCAACCGTGCCAAAGGGTACGGTCCAAAGGAACGGCCGGGTTATTTCCTTCAGGTCTCGGGCCTCGGCCGATCAAGCGGAGATTCGCATGGATTTCGATCTGACTGAAGAGCAACGCATGATTCAGGACATGGCGTACAAGTTCGCGGTCAAGGAACTTCAACCGCTGGCTCAGCAATGCGACCGTGAGGAAAAGGTCTACCCGCGGGAGGTCGTGAAAAAGGCCTCAGAACTGGGCCTTATCGCGGCGAACACGCCGGAAGAGTATGGAGGCCCGGGGCTCGGCTTCCTGGAAGTATGTCTCATTACGGAGTCGATTTGCCGCGTTGACCTGGGGGGCTGCCTGAACATAACGGGCGCGAACTTCGGTTCCGAACACATACTCTTCTTCGGTTCGGACGAACAGAAGAAGAAGTATCTTCCACCGATTTGCGCGGGCGAAATGGTTTCTGCCGGAGGGTTTACCGAACCGGACGCGGGAACGGATGTAGCGTCCACTCGGACCCGAGCGGTGAAAGACGGCAACGATTATGTGATTAACGGCTCGAAGATGTTCATCACCAACGGCACCATCTGCGACTTCATCGTGACGCTGTGCGTGACCAATCCGGAGTCTCAGAGCAGACACCAACGCCATAGTCTTATCATCGTGGAATCGGACCGGTCTGGTGTAACCGCGACAAAGATCCGGGGCAAGATGGGAATCCGTGCCAGCGACACGGCCGAGATTTCTTTTGAGGACGTAAGGGTTCCCAGCCCGAACCTTGTGGGCCCGGAGGGCAGGGGCTTTTACCAGCTCATGCACTTTTTCGACGTCACCAGAGTGCAAGTGGCGGCCCAAGGGGTTGGAGTGGCACAGGGCGCTCTGGACAAGACTTTGAAGTATGTTCAGGAGAGACATGCCTTCGGCAAACCGCTCGCATCCAACCAGGGATTGCAGTTTCAACTCGCCGAGATGGCCACCAGGGTCGAGCTGGCTCGCACACTCTGCTACCGTGCCGCGTGGATGGTGGACCAGGGCAGAATAGATCCCCGCCTCAACGCCATGGCTAAGTACTACGCCGGAGCGACGGCCGTATGGGTCTGTGACAAGGCGGTGCAAATGCACGGCGGGTATGGGTACATCGACGAGTATGACGTGCAGCGTTTCTACCGGGACGCCAAGATCCTAGAGATCTACGAGGGAGCAAAAGAGGCCGAGAAGATGACCATCTTCCGCCGTTTGATCTGATGCCGATGTGCGTTCAGATCGCTAAGTACTCTGTTGCGGAAATACGGTGCCATATTGGGCGACGATGCCCCTTTTCTGGAAAACCATGCCGTCGGGTGCAGGATTTGGTAGGACGGGCATCTTGCCCGTCATTCGCAGAGGTCTCTAACGATGCGGTTTCCGCTGGTAACCGCATACTATGGAACGGCGCCGAAAGAGGCGTGCCTGCCGGTCCCGGCCATAATGACCGGCAAGATGCCGGTCCTACTGTCGGCCATTGGCCGGGTGCCCTAACCGATCAGAATACGTCACCGTATTTGTGGTGAAGATAACCTATTTTCCCGGCGGCACTCTGACGCCGCCGCCTCAAACCTACGATAGCGTCGTGAAAGGGATCGCTGACATCGGCCAGACCCTGCCGGCTTATGCGGCGGGCAGGTTCCCG
>DYLG01000012.1:0-515 GCA_020722215.1 Desulfomonile tiedjei | reverse complement strand
TGCAGCAGCCGATCGGCTATACCAGCGGCTACCAGGCAACAAAGACCATCCACGAGTTCTACAAGAAGTTCAAGCCCAAGGAATTCGACGACACGAAGATCATGTATATCCATGGCCATGGGCCCGGCATGTTCCAGACGGTGAAAGTCGTGGACTCCATTGACGCTGTCAAGGGCCTTAGGTTCAAGGCCAACACGGAAAACGCCCCGATCGTGACGGCATTGGGCGGCGCACCAGTGGCCCTTCCCATAACCGAAACCTATGACGCCTGTCTGAAAGGATTGATCGATGGCGTGTTGCTTCCCATCGAGCCTCTAAAGGGGTGGAAGTTCGCGGACGTCATCAAGGCTATCATTCCATGCCGTGCGATGTCTTACACGGCCCCCATAGCCGTATTCATGAACAAGGACAAATGGAATTCCCTGCCTAAGGATGTCCAACAGATCATCGAGCAAATCAACGAAGCGACCGTCCCAAAATAAGTGTTGCATTTTGACTTCGCGTCTTCTATAGAC
>DYLG01000254.1 GCA_020722215.1 Desulfomonile tiedjei | reverse complement strand
AGGGTGCGCCGTGTGAGCGAGCCGCATGCTCGGCGTGTTCGCCTCCCGGACCAGCAGCTTCGTGCTGCGGGGCAGAAGAGGTTTCACCGAGAGAAGCGTGAGATTGAGGTGGCTGAGCGTCGAAAGCACCGTGTCCGGTCTGAGCCTCCGGATCAGCCCCACCAAGGACGGCAGAGCATGCCTCACCCTGAGGGCCTTAAGGTCATAGACCGGCAGGTCTGCGGGAACCTCCTCGCCCAAAGGGCCCGTTGCCCGGATCACGGCCAGGTGGGTATCGAACGTGTCCCGACTCAAATGCCGGGCCACGGTGAGAAGCACCCTCTGGGCGCCCCCGACCTCCAGGTCGGCCAAAACAAAGAGGACGCGGGTCTTCAACTTGTTAATGATGCGTTAGATCCAAAAGCTCACAGGACAAAAGCTGTCGTCTGACTTCCTCCTTTTCCCCGTCGTTCATATCTCGATAATAAGATGTGGTGCGGGGGCTGCAAATCCCTCTCAATGAAAGAATGTACTTTTCCTCAGCCGCTTGGAAAAAATTGTCTTCTCTCAAGCCCTTTGGCAAAGAGCCCAGGAACCGGTTCAACCGCCTTTGGGCGGCCAACGCCTCTTCCATTCTGCCCTCCTCAAAAAGATGGTAGATCTGAAGAAGAATTTCGGGCAGGCAACCGGCAATACTGGTGATATGGGCTTGGCTGCCCAGTGACAGGCTGGCAAGAAGCGTGCTGGCCACTGAGGTCGCAACCTGAAAATCCTGGTCCGACAACATAAGAACCTTGCCGGCGTGCACCGCATTGCTCGTACTGTACTTTATGCCTTTGATGTTGGGGTGTCTTCTCGCCTCAGGCACGAATTCCGGAGGAAGCCAGCGTCCATAGTTTGCGCTCGAATACATCCATATGGGCTTAGCGCTGGCGTCGGCGACGTGATGGTAAAACCACTGAACTCTGTTGAGCCCGAGAAGATTGTGGTAGATCATGATGTGGAACGCATCTATCTCGAGATCCCGGGTCTCCGCGATGAATTCCAAAACCTCCTCGAGGGCGTAAAAAGAGGCGCCGAGGATGAGGGGGAGCCTCCCGGCGTTGGCCTCCGAGATGATCTGCGCAACCTGGAGGCGTTTCTCAAAGGACAGGTTCATATCTTCACTGCTCGTCCCGAGGGCCCAGAACCCCCCCACGCCTTTGCCGATGAGGAATTGCACAAGTCGCCTTAGCCCTGCTTCGTCAACAGAACCGTCTTCCAGCAACGGGGTGCTCAGTACCGGAATGATGCCATGAAGCCCTCGCGTCTTCGCCATGGTTCACCTCTCTTGTTCCCTTCATTGATCCCGGAAAACCCACAAACGCCAAAACTGGTTTCCGGTCTTGACTCAACTCATCTCAAGAATTCTCTTGGCCAGCGACTCCCCATCCAGCCCGTGGTATTTTAGGGCTTCAGCGGGTGTGCCGCACGCCGGAAAGCCCTCAACACCAAAGCAGTGGAATGCGTGTTCACGGAAAAGACCATGCTCATTCATGACCCTCAGCAGATGGTCGCCAAGACCCCCGATGGGGGAATGGTCCTCGAGGACGAAAAGTCTCACGTGTCCTTGAATCGATTCCCTGAGCCACTCGCCATCCGTCTGGTTTAACCAAGGCATGTTTACCACCTTGAGCGAAAACCCTTGCTTGTCCAGAATTCCTCGAGCCTTCAACGCCTCATGGATCATGACCGGACCATAGGCAAAGAGAACCGCATCCTCTCCCTCCACCAGCGCCACCCCCCTGCCCCGGGTGAACTGATACCCGGAGGGGAGATCTATTCTCGCCGGGGACGGTCCGATCACCAGTCTTAGAATGCAGTTTCCCGAAGCCTCCATGATGCAGTAACGCACCGCCATCATCGTCTCGGCGGCATTGCAGGGTTGAAGGATCTCAAAGTTGGGCAACGCTGCAAACAATGAGATATCCCGAACGCTCTGGTGAGATTTTCCTGGACCTGCAGGGATCAACCCCGCGTAGTGGCATACATAAATGATCCTGGTCCCCTCACAGGCATTGGTGTAGATTTGCTCATTGGCTCTCGATGCCAGAAACGCGGCAAAGGAATTCACGACAGGCAGAAGCCCGTGCAGGGCAAGTCCCCCGGCCGTTGAAACCATGTCCTGCTCGGCAATCCCGTTTTCAATGAACCGCTCCGGATAGGCCTCCTCGAAATAACGCAGCCGGCAGTCCGCGGCCAAATCTGCGTCCAGAACCACGAGGTCTTTCCGTGTCTTTGCCATTTCAACGAGGGCCCTTCCGAAGGCTTCGGCGACGTATTCAGAAGAAACCCCGCTCTGGGCCTTCTCTCCCGTTTCAATGTCTTCCAGCCGGAGGGCGCTGAGCCCCTGCTTCTCCAGAAGCCCCTTGATGCGCCCTGTGATCTCCCGGTACCCCGCCCAAAAGGGCTCATCCGCCGGAGCCCCAGCATGCCACCGGTAAAGTCCTCCTCCCTCCTTGAGCGCCTGGGGATGTTCCATAAAAGAAACGCCTCGCCCCTTGATGGTATCGGCGATGAGGATTTTCGGCTTGTCGCGGACGGTTTCGAATTCGTCGAGGGCGGCTTCAAGAGACGCGAAATCGTGGCCGTCGCAGCGCTTCACGTGCCAGCCGAAACAGCGGAATTTTTCTTCCAGGTTGCCGAGGTCCGTGATTTCCGTCACGAGCTTGTCGGACTGCACCTTGTTGTGGTCCACGATGACGTTGAGGTTGGTGACGCCCAGTTGAACGGCGCTTTGCAGGGCCTCGTAAATCTGCCCTTCCTGCAACTCCCCGTCGCCTGTCAGGACGAAAACCCGGCCTCCGCGCCCTGCAAAGTCCTTGGCCAGGGCCATGCCTTTGCCCTTGGAAATCCCCATGCCGAGAGATCCGGAATTGCTTTCGATGCCCGGTATGGCAATGTCCGGATGGCCGTCCAGCCCCCCGAGCCTTCTCAGCCTGAGCAGATTGTCCCGCGAGAGCACCCCGAGGGAGTGGAGGACCGAGTAGAGGCCGGGCACGTCGTGGCCCTTGGAGGAAAAATAGATGTCTCGGCCCGGATGGTCGATGCCGAGCCTCATGGTATTCATGATTTTGTAGTAAAGGAGCACCACGATGTCCATGGCACTGAAGCTGGAGCCTAGATGCCCCGAGCCTGCCTGCTTTACGGCCGTAAGCGTGTTAGCCCGGCACATATCCGCGATGAGGGCGAGCTTCACCTTTTCCGGAATGCCCGTGTTTCTGATCCGTTCGAATTCTTCTCTTGGAATCAGTTTAAGACGATTCATCCCTTCCCCTCTCTCCGGCCGTCACCGAAGACAACTCCCGACCCCCCCTCTTCTAAAGGCTGCCGGGGTCTATGTTGATATAAACATCCTTCAGTTCGGAGTACACGTCGAGGGCCTCGGTTCCCGGTTCCCGAGTACCATTGCCTGAGTTTTTGACTCCTCCGAAGGGCATATGGGGTTCGCTTCCATAGGTTCCGCCATTGACGACTGCGACCCCGGACTGCACGTTTTTGCAGAACTCCATCGCCCTGTGGATGCTCCGGGTATGCACGCAGGCCGTCAGGCCGTAGGGCGACCGATTGGCCATTTCCAAGGCCGCTTCGAAACCCCTGACGCGATACAAACAAGTGATCGGGCCGAAAAGCTCCGTGTTGGATATCTCAGCGTCTGGAGCTATGTTTTCGATGATCGTGGGCGCCATATAGAAACCCGTCTTATGTTCCGGATCTTCCATCCTCCCTCCTCCCGTGAGGATCACCGCCCCCGCCCTGGTCGCATCTTCAACGGCCCTGATCATATTCTGGAGCTGCGCAAGATTGATGACCGGCCCGAGATCGTCCTGATCTAGCGGACCCACCTTTAACCTCCGTGCGCGCTCTACGAGCATGTCCTTGAATCGATCATAGACCTCGTCAAAGACGATGATTCGGCTCCCTGAGGCGCACCGTTGTCCAGCATTGCTGAAGGCCGATAGGATTACCCACCCCGCCGCACGCTCCAAGTCCGCATCATCACAAACCACAAGGGGGTTCTTCCCTCCCAGCTCCAAGGAAACCTTTGCCAGTCTTTTCCCGGCTGCCTGGGCTACGTATCGACCGACTTCCGTGGAGCCGGTGAAACTGATCACATCCACATCCGGATGCTCCACAAGCGGCGCCCCGGCCTCCTCCCCGTAACCCTGCAGGACATTGAGCACTCCGGGAGGAAGACCCGCCCCATGGGCAATCCGGCCGAACACCCATCCCGTTGCAGGGGCATCTTCCGCGGCCTTTAGGACCGCAGCGTTTCCGCAGATCAGTGCCGGGAAGACCTTCCACGCCACGTTGGCAATGGGAGTGTTCGCCGCGATGATTAGCCCTGCAACTCCCACCGGCTGTCTGACCGTCATGGCATATTTATTGGGCACTCCGCTGGTCGTGGTCCGGCCGTAGAAGCGTCTTCCCTCCCCGGCCATGAACATCCCTTGAGCAATGGCGCCTTCCGTTTCACCGAGCGCCGCCCTGAAGGACATCCCCGTTTCGAGATGCACGATTCGAGCGATCTCTTCCTTCTCTGCTCCCATGCGACGCGCGATCTCGAACAATGTATCGCCGCGCTTTACCGGTGTCCACTCCGCCCATGTTCTCTGGGCACGCCTTGCCGCGGCAATCGCTTCCTCTACGTCCTGTTTCCGTGACCGCGCCACACGGCACAGGGTTTCGCCATTCACCGGGGACAGTTTGCTAAAAGTCTCCCCTGATTGCGCCGGCCGTTCCACTCCGCCGATCCAGTTCCGAACCTCCACGGGGATCATCCGATCTCTCTGGACCATCGCTGCCCTCCTTTTCCACTCCTCACCAGGCGGTGAATCCCCCGTCCACCCTGAGCTCAATGCCCGTCACGTACGACGACGCCCTAGAAGCGAGGAAGACCAACGGGCCCTTCAGGTCTTCAGGAGTCGCCATCCTTCCCATGGGAACCCTGCTGCAGAATTTTCGCTTGAACTCGTCATCCTGGCCACCCAGCACCCCCCCCGGGGAAAGGGCATTCACCCGGACCCCGTAGGGCGCCCAGAGAGTGGCCAGATACCTGGTAACGTTTACCAGGGCCGCCTTCGAAGCCCCATAGGCCGGCGGCTTGAGGAAAGGCGGATCCTGGGGGATATGGTCGTAGAGCCGTTGATCCGGGGACACGCTGGCGTAAAGGGATCCGATGTTGACGATCGAACCCCTTTTTCCTTTCACCATCTCGGAACCGAACACCTGGCAGACCAAGAACGCCCCGAGCGTGTTCACTTCCAGGATCTCACGGTTTGCTTCAAGCGGGATTTCTTCGAGAGCCCACGCCTTGCCTCTCTTCTTGGGCGGCTGATCGATCCCCGCGTTGTTGACCAGAACCGTGGGTCGACCCCATCTCCTGATACACTCCCCGCATGCCGCCCGAAGCGCGGTCTTATCTCTCACATCCGCGAATACAATAGCCAGCCGCTCATCATCCCGACCTCCGGGGAGATCCTCAAAGGGGTTCGAATCCTTGCTTTCAGGCCGGTCTATGGCAAGGACCGATGCACCGTAATCCAGAAGGGCCTGAATCCAGACCGGGCCGAGGTTCCCCGACGCGCCCGTCACCACCGCCACATCACCTTCCAGACTGAAAAGTTCGTTCAAGAAGCAGCCTCCTTGCAGGTCTGGACCTCATTCAGGATCTCGAAGGTGATGTCGTCATCCTTTCCCACATCCCTCATGATCACCCTG
>DYLG01000253.1 GCA_020722215.1 Desulfomonile tiedjei | reverse complement strand
CCCTCCTGTCTCATCTTGCAACTCCCGCAGCTGCCGCAAGTGATCAATCCGGTCAGCACACGATTCCACATGTCCGTAAAGCGTTGTACACGTGCTTTTCCCTCCCATGCGATGCCACACCCGATGCACGTCCAACCATTCTTCCGCGGTTTCCTTGCCGCGCGCAATGGTGTTTCGGACTTCGGGCTTGAAAATCTCGGCGCCTCCGCCTGTGAGCGAATCGAGCCCGGCATCCCGCAATGCCTCCAGAACCTTCGTAACGGGCCGACGCGAAATTCTCGCCATGTGTCGCACTTCAATTGCAGTGAAACACTTGAGCTGCAGGCGCGCGTCGATCGACTTCAATGCCCTGAGCATTTCAACATAGTAGTCAAATGGCAACGTTGGGTGCAGCCCACCGACAATGTGCAGTTCGGTAACGCCAAAGGCCAACGCTTCCCGCGCTTTTGTCACGATTTCCTCGATTGTCAGTTCAAAGCCGTTTCCGTCGCGTTTTCGCCGCGCAAATGAGCAGAACTGGCATCGCAGTATGCAGTAGTTTGAATAATTGATATAGCGGTTGAGAATATAGGTCGCACGCCGCCCAACCTTCCGCTCCGTTGCCATCCTTGCCAGAGCTCCAAGCACGTTAAGGTCTTTGCTCTCAAAAAGACGCAGTGCCTGCGTCTCCGTAATCCGCCGACCGCTAGCGACAGATTCGTACAGGTCAAACAATTCGCTTCTCTTTAGCAAGATGTTTATTGCCACGTGATTCTAAACCTGGGAAACACAACTTCAGCCACCGTTAGCACAAGAAACACTGTGCTGATCAGAGCGTTCAGACGGAAAAAGGCCGTTTGAATCCAGTTCAAACTCCGCTTCCGCGCCAACCAGTGTTCCAGCACAAGACACGCCATAATGATCACCAGTCCAACCAAGTATGCCACCCAGAATCGCGCTAGCAAACCAAACATGGCCAAAACCAGCCACATTATCATGTGCGCCAAAAATGATGCCTTGAGCGCATTGCTCACTCCCCACCGTACCACGAGCGAATGCAAACCATGGTTCCTGTCAAACTCGTAATCCTGAATCGAGTAGATGATGTCAAACCCAATCAACCAGAACACCACCGCCACCGACAACAACAACGGCAGTATCGCACTGTGTTTAATCGAAACCCCTCCGTCCCTCACAGGGAAAAAATCGAACGACCCGGTTACCGCTAGCCACGCGCCGACCGGCGCCAACCCCAAGGCAATCCCCAAAAACACGTGCGTGAAATCGGTGAACCGCTTCGTCAGCGAATAGAAACAGATCACTGCCAGCGCCACAGGCGACAGGACAAAACAGATGCGGTTCAGGAAATAGCTCGACACAACCAGCCCCAACCCGCTTCCGAGACATAAGAGCCACGCAGTGGCAAGCGATAACCTCCCTGACGGCAAATGACGCCCCGCCGTCCGCGGGTTTGCTGCGTCAAACCGCCGATCCACAATCCGGTTAAACGACATCGCGCAGGTTCGAGCACAAAACATCGCCGCAATAATCAATCCAAACGTCCTGAACCCCGGCCAACCATGGTTGTCCCGTGCAGCGACCACCATCGAAGCCAATGCAAACGGCAGCGCAAAAAGCGTGTGTGAGAGCTTCACAAAGCTCGCCAGCTCCCGTGCTTGTGTGACGATCCGCATCATCCAGGAAACTTTGGTCTGTCAATCACAGTATTCCAAAACAGTTATTCTCGTGTGTCCAGAATCGCACTGCAACAATGTTTGCATTGGACACCCGAGCCGTTGTGGTCAATCTTGGGCCGTGCGACTTATGGTTTGCTGCAAAAGTCTCCAGCTTCACACGGTGAATTCTGAGCCCGGCTGCGTGCGTCTGCTTCGCTCCCAGGACCCACCAATCGCTCTCAAATGCGGTCTTGGGCGCTTGCTCGGCATTGTTTTACTCTCCATGACAGTGTCAGCTTTTGCGCAGGAGAACGTGTACCTCACCGAAGTCCCGGATTACGAGTGGCACTTGGGGTGTTTCGGAACTGCCTGCGGTAACCTTATTGGATTCTGGGATAGACACGGCTTCCCCAATTTCTACACAGGCCCAACTGCAGGTGGTGTCGCCCCTCTAAACAGTTACGGCAACAATTACGGAATCCGGTCGCTCTGGGCATCAGAAGCTGGACTCGACGGCCGCCCATGGGACAAACCCGGTCACAGGGAAGATTACTGGATCCAATACGAAAATGCTGCACCTGATCCTTGCGTGACCTTGCAAAGACCCGAGCATTCGCCAGATTGCATTGGCGATTTCATCGGCCTCAGCCAAAACCGATGGAAAAACATGAATGGCGAATGTGACGGTAACATCGATGGGTTCTGTTTCAATTACTGGGATAAATCCGGTGCACCTCGTTTCGATTTCACACCGGACGAGTCCGCTGGCGTCCCCGCACGCGACCTCCAGTCAGGTCTTCGCATGTTCGCTGCCTTTTGCGGTTACGACGCGGATGTTTTCTCACAATTGATCGACGTTAATCTGGAAACCCCAGCCGGTTCAGGGTTTACATTTGAGGATTTGCAGGCAGAGATCCGCGCAGGTTACCCGGTTTTGATCTGGCTCCAGGATCCCTACCGCAAATCCCAGCCTCGCACCCAATTGTCACATGGCAACCCGGACATCCATGGACTACTGGCATATGGTTATCACATCGACTCCGACGGCACACGCTACGTTCGCATCCGCACAAGCTGGGCAACCGGCGATTACGAGTTTCGCGAATGGGCATTCAAAACATGGATGCCCAACCCGTCCGACTACCTTCCCCCCCGCGGTGTAATTGGTTTTAGGCCAAAGCCGAAGATAATTCGCATTGCCCGAGAACAGGGCCAATTAAGAATCCGCTGGCACGCGCCAGCCAGCAAACTTTATGATGCCGAGACCGGTACCCTGACGCAGGTTCAACTGTGTCTGCTCGAACGTGCAACATCACTCAACCCGTCGGATTTCCACCCCGCAACCGATCCAACTGACTCCCAGGAAATCGTAATCCCAGAACCAGCCGGCAGCACAGCATTCTTCCGGCTTAAGATTGTGTCTCCATTGCGCTGAACCTGATTGCACTTTGGCAATGCCGAACCGAGGAGGCTATGTTGGCCTTGGCGTGAGAATGGCGGGGCATCATTAATGGCTGGACACGATAGAACGCACATCCAACTTTCACTCAGCCTCGACTACCCTGTAAAACACCCTGGCACCCTCAATCGGCAGGCACAGAACTGTTTCCATTGCGGTCCATAAGAAATGCCAGCCTTAATATGTCCTACCCCGCGCGCTCAAGTCTCACTCACACTGCACTGCATACGGCTGGCAAATCACGCTCTGCAACCGGATTCGGAGGTAGCCCGGTCGCTCTACACCTTCACACGAAATGCAGGTCGGGAAAGGTTGTGCCCAGCCAAAATCGGCTTGTTAAGCTCAGGCTCGTAAGCCCAATCTCCGATCGCCAGACCGAACTCCCAAACAACAACCGTCCCGAGCGTTCCGAACATTGTGTCTGTCCCTCTATTTCCCGCGTTTACTCAGGTCGATTCGGCAGAAACAGGTGCCAGGCATAGGACCGCCCAGGCATCAGACCATCCCAAACACCGTGCCTGGCACTCTATTGCGAACCATACAACCAATCTGTTCCGGTCTCTCCCCCTCCAGCCGCGAGCAGCGAGAGCTCCCAAATACCGAGCCTGTCCCCTTATTCGGGTGGAAATATCGTGTCTGGCACCCTATACGTCCTGGTGCTGGAAAACCGCACTGGCAAATACTGTGTTTGGCGCTCGGCCCAGCGGATCGGTACCGGCCCAAGCGTTCCGCACATTGTGTCTGTCCCTCTATTTCTCCGACCTGAGCATTCCGCACATTGTGCCTCTCCACCCTTGCTGTCCCGTCATCCATCCGTCCGACACAAACCCATGCGGTTGACACAAGGTGCCTGTCCCTCTGTTTTGCTGATTGTGCCTGTCCCTCTATTTCCCGCGTTTACTCAGGTCGATTCGCCGGAAACAGGTGCCAGGCATAGGACCGCCCAGGCATCAGACCATCCCAAACACCGTGCCTGGCACTCTATTGCGAACCATACAACCAATCTGTTCCGGTCTCTCCCCCTCCAGCCGCGAGCAGCGAGAGCTCCCAAATACCGAGCCTGTCCCCTTATTCGGGTGGAAATATCGTGTCTGGCACCCTATACGTCCTGGTGCTGGAAAACCGCACTGGCAAATACTGTGTTTGGCGCTCGGCCCAGCGGATCGGTACCGGCCCAAGCGTTCCGCACATTGTGTCTGTCCCTCTATTTCTCCGACCTGAGCATTCCGCACATTGTGCCTCTCCACCCTTGCTGTCCCGTCATCCATCCGTCCGACACAAACCCATGCGCTTGACACAAGGTGCCTGTCCCTCTGTTTTGCTAAATGAGCACACCCAACCCACCAACTACGTATACCGACCCTCAGCAAAGGCTTGTCAGAATCATACAAGACCGATCAAAACGCTCGGAACCCATACCCCACGAAAAGACACCCAAATTGGGTAGCAGCCACGGATAACCAATTCACAAAGCGCAAGAGCTTTCCCATTTGTCGAGCCGCGACAGCCAAGTTTCACCGTTCTCTAACTTGGAAATCTCACTGGCTCGCTGGCTAAAGGCAACCAAAGCGTCATTCCAGTGAGATTTCCACTAGCGCGCTTATTATATGATCTTAAAAATACCGGTTTTGCGGACTGTTCAGGGTATGAAGCATGCGGGTTATCATCGACTCCTGAAATTCTCCCTGTCTCCACAGTTCACCCCGGTTTGCCTACCACGCTACTGGAGTTCGTTGTAGGGATCCGCAAATACTACGGCTAATTCCTCCACAACGGTATTGCCCGGATCGGTCTTGTGGCGCAGTCACCGGGCGCACTCAGTAAAGGGGTTTAATCGACGTCTGATCCAAATCCTCCCGTCGAACACGGCGCTTTGCTTGGTCTATTCAAATGCCGCCGACATGTGATTCTAGCACCGAATCAGTTTGGCGCAGTGCGGTGAGCAGGTCATATTGCATGGCAAAGGTGCAGAAGCTATTCTTACTTCGCGATGATGGAACAAATCCTGGGTTTATCGATTGCCGTCATTGTGATGCTTATCGGACTTGCGGGCAGCGTAATGCCGGGCATTCCGGGGGCACCGCTGATTCTCGCCGCGGCGGTTGGCCATCGGCTCTACTTCGGCCAAGCTGGGCCGAGCACGTTTGTCTTAATACTTTTGGCAGGGCTTACATTGTTTTCGATGGGGCTTGATTACCTTGCCGGCGTGATCGGCGCCAAGAAACTTGGTGCAACCTGGCGCGGAATGGTGGGTGCAGCAATCGGCGGACTGGTAGGCCTGGTATTTGGTCCGGCTGGTTTGTTAATGGGACCTTTTGTAGGTGCGACAGTGCTGGAAATGCTCAGCGGCCGAGACATTGAAGCCGCCAGCCGTGCTGGCGCAGGCGCGCTCTTCGGGCTTTTGGCCGGGGCAGTTGGCAAAGTGGCCTGTTGTCTCTCAATGATAGGGTTGTTTCTATTTGATATTCTCGTACGTGTGTAGCCCGGGAGTCTCACCGGCTCAACGGCTAAGGGGCCAAGTGTCATTCCGATAAGATTTCCGGTAGCACGCATATTTCAAGATCTTGCGAAGACGCCCCTTTAACGCATTTTCTTTTTAGGTGTGTGTGCAACCATTTTGCGGAGAGCAACT
>DYLG01000252.1 GCA_020722215.1 Desulfomonile tiedjei | reverse complement strand
TACGCGAAATCAGGCCCTTAACCCATCCGGCGGACCCTCCGTGGAAAACTCCGGTTTGTGTCTTGGTGTCCTTGTGGTTGATTGGTCTTGGTTGCAGCCGGAGGCCGCATCGTGCTGGAAGGGACCTCCCCGGTGGACTCCTACGTGCTCAGATCCCCTGTTCGGCGGGAAGAATCAACAGCCGTGGGATGAGCACGTGGTCCGGCTGCTCAAGTATGAACCTGACAGAACGGGCTATGTCGTCGGGGTCAAGGGCCTTCTTGACGTTGAACACCTTCTTCGGGTGGACTTCAAGATGGTCGCAGAGGTTGGTTTCAACGATTCCCGGTTCAATGCAGCTCACTTTGACTCCCGTCTGGGCCAGCTCCATGCGAAGTGCTTCCGAAAGCGCTTCTATGGCGAATTTGGTCCCCGCGTAGGCGCCTCCGCCCGGTCTCACCTTGGTACCGAGAACGCTGGAAGTGCTCATCAGGTGCCCACCGCCTACTGAGCGAAAATACTTGACCGCAGTGTAGGCCATTCTGAACCCGGCTTCGGTGTTGATCCTCACCATTTCGCAGATCTTGTCGATGTCGGTCTTCTCCGTTGGGCCCAATTGCATTACCCCGGCGTTATTGAATACCACGTGACACTGGCCGAATGCCTGTACAGCTTTGGCAATGAGCTTCGCGGGCATCTCCGGCGCGGTGATGTCTCCTACGACGCTGACTGAATCATTGAGTCCGGCCGCAACCGCCGAAAGGGCATCGGCATCCCGTCCCGCAATGACGAGCTTCATTCCGGCCCCGTTGAGATTCCGAGCGACTGCCGCGCCTATTCCGCGGCTGGCTCCCGTGATAATCGCCACCTTGTCCTTGAGAACCATGGTTGCTCCTACGTGGTCACAGGCATTCGCCTTTCGTGAGGGACCGTCTCACGTGCAGCGCCAAAGCCGGCTTCGACCCGGCCCCGACGACGTTTCACGGACGCGACCCACAGTACACGGATTCCCTCCGCCTGAAAGCGAAGGTTATCCACCAAGAGAGGCGAAAGCCTGCTTTTCATGAACACATACCAAAAGGGAAGCCGCTTGACAAGGCTGGGTGATCGGGTCCAACGTACGTCACGTGGTCTCGGATGGGTTGCCTGCAGAACCTGATGCTATACCCCATTCGAGCACGCGATCTTACACGAATCTACAGCCTGTGCCGGAGTTTCCGTCCGAATGAAATTCGCGGAGGGGCGGGTTTGAAACCCGCCCCCACCAACAAATCGGGAATTCCTTTCGGTAAAGACCATAAGCTGTTGCGGAGCCTTAGCTTGGAGTTCACCCCCCAATTCCCTTCTGACGAATCTCCCGCGGGCGTGTACGTCCACATCCCATTTTGCCGCACCAAGTGCAATTACTGTGCGTTCGTAAGCCGCGTCCACGATTCGGAAAAGGAAAAGATTTACCTCGAAGCGCTCATCAAGGAAATCAGGTTGTGGAAAACCCTCGACCCGATTGGGAGCGCGCATTTGGACACGCTTTACTTCGGGGGAGGCACCCCTTCACTGATTCACACGGACCGCTTGATTGCGGTGATGGAGGAATGCAGGGCAAGTCTTGGGCTTGCTCAATACGCTGAGATAACGATTGAAATCAATCCTGGCTCCATCGGCCTGAATTCGCTCAGGGATCTGAGACTCGCAGGTGTGAACCGAGCGAGCCTCGGCATTCAATCGGTCGACGACGAAGACCTTCGTCTTATGGACCGCAATCACAATGCCCGCGATGCTCTTCTTGCCGTTGAGCAGATCCGGGACGCGGGATTCTCCAACGTTTCGGTGGATCTCATTGCCGGCTTTCCATGGCAAGACCTCGCTTCGATCCATCGAAATCTCAGGCGGGTTCTTCAACTGGGACCGGAGCACCTGTCCGTGTACCTTCTCGAGGTGAAAGAGGGAACTGTCCTTTCAGAGCAGATTCGTTTGGGTAAACTGCCACCGGTGAATGACGATCTCATTGCGGACATGTACGAAGAAATCTGCAGGTCGGCAGTCGAGGCGGGGTACACTCAGTATGAGATATCCAATTTCGCCCGCGAGGGGTACGCGTGCCGTCACAATCTCAAGTACTGGACCGATGCGCCCTACATCGGGTTGGGAGTTGCGGCCCACGGCATGACCGGCAGAGCGAGGTACGCCAACGTGGAGGACCTTCAGGAATACGTCGGAGCTGTCCTGGAAGACGGATTGCCCCGCTCGTACGTGCAAGCGCTGACTCCTGAAACGCGCTTCAGGGAGGCCCTCATCATGGGCATGCGTCTTACCGATGGCGTTGACCTCGCCATTCTCGGGAGACGTTACCAAGTCAACGCGGCGGCCTTCGTCATGGAGACCGCCGGAGATCTCTTCGACGCGGGCTTGCTGGAACTGCTCGACGGGCGGATCATGCTCACTTCTCGTGGAAGGCTTCTTTCCAACACGGTGTTCGCACGATGGGTGTGACCGGACCGCTGCGGCCCCGGAAAAATGAAGATCGGTAAAGGCCGCGGATCGCTCTGACGGTAAGCCGGTGGAATTGATGTTGGTTGGAGCCTCCTGATCTGTCGAACGTGATAACTGCTCGCTCATGGTGGGCCTTGGGCCGAGGACATGGAAACAACGGATTCCCGGCAGGAGTTGACACGGGGAGTACGGTCACTTAAAATTTTAGGGAGAATTCCGCTTCTTAGGAAGGCAGGCCACATCTTGTCCGCGTTGTGACGGGCAAAGGAAAAACGGGGCTTGATATGGGTCAGCAACTTGAGAGAATCACAATAAAGGGAGTGGAGATCCTTCTCGTGGATCCTCCACAACTGGACGTGGACTGGGTGGGCATGGACGAGCCCTTGAGCCAGCTTCTCGCCGCATGGGCGGACGATGGCTCGGACCCTCCGATGCAGCCGAGGATCCTCGGCAAGCCCGGCGTTGGAAAGACCTCCCTTGCCATCACCGCTGCCAAACGGATGAAACAGGATCTGTACATCACCCAATGCACGGTGGACACCAAACCCGAGGACCTGATCATCTCTCCGGTCATAGCGGACAACGGCAAGATTCGCTACGTGGCCTCTCCTCTGGTATCAGCAATGATCAAAGGGGGCGTTTGCCTGCTGGACGAGGGAAACCGTATGAGCGAAAAAAGCTGGGCCTCAATTGCTCCCCTTCTGGACATGCGGCGTAGCGTGTACTCCATAGTGGCCGGCGTAGAGATCAAGGCAGCGCCTCAATTCCGGATCTGCGTTACCATGAATGAGGACGCATCGACGTTCGAGGTCCCCGAGTATATTCATTCGAGGCTTCAACCGGCGATTCACATGGACTTTCCCACCAGAGAGGAAGAGCTGCGCATTCTGAGGGGCAAACTCGACGGGCCTTCGGACGACCTCATCGAGGCCGTGGTCGATATTCTGCAGGACTCGCATGCTCAAGACGAAGATCTGAGCATCAGAGACGGGCTGAATATTGCCCGATACGCTTACCGTCTGTTGAAGTTCGGCCCAGGGCTCAATGAGCGCCAGGCCCTTGACCAGTCATTACTCCAGATAGCCGGAGACAACCGTGGAACACTTGATGGGCCAACGCTGGTCTGATCTGGTGACGGTGGACCGGGTCACCTTGGTGGGAGTCCTGCACTATCGGGTGGAGTTCTCGGTGACCGTGAACACGGTGATCCGTGAAACTCGACCTGACTGCATCTGCGTCGAGCTTCCCAATGCTCTTCGCAAGGAGATAATCTCCGGTCTCCGCCAGCTTCCGAGCCACTCTGTTGTTCTTTATCAAACGGCAGAGAAAGAGAACGCTGTGCTTGTACTGGAAGGTTCCGACGGAATCCAGGAGGCCGCGCGATCAGCGCTGGAGCAGGGTATTCCTCTGTGGTTCGTGGATCCCCTGAGCCTGCGATATCCTATGTTTACGGACCGTTTCAAGGACGCTTACATCATTGACAAGATCGGCCAGAAGACTTTCCTGAACAAGGTTGTGCCCAGTCTTCCAAGGCAGGCAGGTAGTGAGAACACGCAGAGAGAAATGTTCATGGCCGCTCGAATTCAGGAGGCCTGTCGGCAGTACGACAAGGTGCTTTTTGTGGGAGGTCTGGCCCACATTCCCGGCATGGCGGCCCTTCTGGAGCGACCGCAAGCCCTGCCTCTCATGAAGACCGGCGTGGAGGCCGCTGTTGTCGCGCCAATCCATCCTGATTTCCTCAAGAAGGGATTTACCGACATCCCCAGAATAACCGAGACGTTCGAAAAGTGGCGCAAGACTCCTCAAGATACTCCGCCTTTAAACCGTCACGAACTGATACTTGAGCTTATGGATGCTTCGACGGCATACTATGAGGCGCAGACCCGCGACAAGGTTCCTGAATATGCTCGGGCGACGTGGGCACGGTTTCTGAGGAAGTGGCTCAAGTTCGAGGGCAGGCTGCTGCCCGACCTGTACCACCTGGTGTCAACTGCGCGGTCGGCTCTGGACGAGGATTTTGCCTACCACGTTCATGAGTTCCTCTCGGAATATTCCTGGGCCAATGATCCCCATGATCCGTCCGCTGTGATTCTCGATGAAGACAGTCTCATGTTCCACGGCCACAAGATCCTCCTCCACAAGAAGCTCAGGACGTTTTTCCGCGCGCCTCGGAAGTACAGGATGAAGGCGGTGACCTCATCGAAGTGGAAGGAGCATCTCAAGAAAAAGTGGGAAACCGCGGACCCTAACGAGGTGGACATCTGCTCCTATCCTCCCGAAGACGTGGAGGTGGAACGCTGGGGTCTTAGCCTGATGAAGCACGCCAACCACATCCTGCAGGCGGCCCAAACCGAAGCGGAGCCGTTCGTTGCCGATTTCGGCAACGGCCCGGATATCCGAGAGATGCTTCGCCGCTTCTACGAGAGTAGGATTTATGTGAAAAAGGACGAACGCGGCGGGCTGGAATTCGGCTCAGTGGTGGTGATATTCGACGAGGACGAGGGCAACACGGCGTACCCGTTCCGGATGACCTGGCTGGGAGAACATTCCCAGGAGTCGGACATGGCATTCTATTCGACCCTGCCCGGCTCACAGGTGGTGGGTCCCGGCATAACCAGGCTGGAGCATGGCGGATTCATGATGTCCTATCCGCCAATGAGGATGTTCGACATCTGGGCGGACCCTGAGTTCGACTTCGTGAGGACGAGGCATGAGAGGCTCCTGGTGGCCGGCATAGTCTACTCGGAAAAGCAGGGCATCGTGTATGTTGCTCGCAAGGCGCCTGCTGCCCGTTGGAAGAAGCTGGCAAAGAGCATGGGCAAACGAGTAATTTACATCCCTCTCGGATCTCTCAATCCCATTCACGTCAAGAGGATGCGCACGTTCCACATGCTCCAGAACAAAGGCGTGAGGAACTATGTTCACGATTATCTGAAGAAGCTCGACTGAAGAAACGCTTGGTATTTGCTTTCCTGGATGCGGTCGCTCATCCCGCTCCGTCACCCGGGCGGAAGCCGGGGCCCACAAAATTCAAGACGAACTCGATTGCTGTGCCTGCCCTGGACTCCGATCTAGGGTCCGCGGGAATGGTGTGGGTGTGATCTGAATCCGGCGCCGTATTTAGGAAACGGAGTACTTGGCCGGGCTCTTTCGCTGCCCGATTCGGAAACCCGTTGACATGAGAGCGTTCCAGTATTAGAATCACGTAATGCGGGCCGAGGTAGCTCAGCCGGTAGAGCAGGGGACTGAAAATCCCTGTGTCGGTGGTTCGATTCCGCCCCTCGG
>DYLG01000251.1 GCA_020722215.1 Desulfomonile tiedjei | reverse complement strand
CTTACCAGAATCAGAGGGCAATGTACATATCAATTGTCAAAACTTGGCGAATTTTGCGGCCTACGCTCGCAAAATTCAGGCTTTACAGGAATCTCGTGAGACTTTCAAGCCGGACATAGTTGTCTATTTCGTCACTCCCTCCAATGACTTCGAGGACAACCTGAAGGAACTCAGCGGCGGTCTTCCAAAGACTACCTTGAGCTTGGCAGCGAGGGCCTGATTCATATCGATCCACCCTGGTATGCGCGGTTCTTCTGCGCCGGCCCCGCCAGTGGTCTGACTGAAGCCATGACCAACCTGGCCTTATTCAAGTTGATTTATTCCACGATAAACGGATTTGAACAGGGTTCAGGCTACGAGCAACCCAAGAGTAAGGAGCCCGCCAGGAAAAAGAAGGATCGGCGTCCAAGTCCAGTTGACCGGACCGTAGTGGAACACGACCCATGGCCCCGCCGTGGGCGCATGTGCCTGGTTACGGGCTGCAGCAACGAGCAGGGTTACAAGTTATCAAGACAAGACCATGAAACGTCTGATCGGCTTCACCACCGAAGACTATGACAAGGCGAAGCTGACCATGAGGGAGGCTTTGCTTCTTCTGAAGGCCGAATGCGAAAAGGACGGTACGCGTCTTATTCTCACACATGCAACGGGTTGCTGGACCTTCATGAGAAACGAAGCCGACTCTTTCCTTACAAAGAGTGACTTCCTCCTGGCGCGATACAAATGGTTGGCCCATTTTGCCAACGCTAATGGGATCGAATACCTGGACCTTCAGTCATACCTCATGGAGTATCAGCGCATGCACAATCTCCCATCGCCCGCGTTTGACATACCGTGGGACGGCCACTGGACTTCTTTAACTCATCGTGTTGTGGCCAACAAAACCGCCGCCCACCTTGGAACCACTTGCCTGCGGGAGAAGACCCGGCGCACGGCGCTTGTTGATTTATGACCAGCTTTGAAGATGCCTATTTCGCCGAGACCTGATCTGCTCTGATCCTTCGATTGACGCACGCCAAAGTCCATGGGAAAATCACGCCAAGCCGGCAGGCATTCCCATCGCCTTGCCCGGGCTCACTGAGGTGTTAGGATGAATCTGCCCAAGACCGCGTACATCCTGCTGTGGTTTCCCAAACCGTCAGAGACCTTTGTCTTTGGAGAAGTGCTCGCTCTTTGGAAAATGGGGCTTCCGCTAAAGGTCTTCACGTTGTACGGAGAGCTGGGTTCCGGCCTTTCGGAGGAAATGCAGCGAGTGTCCGCGAAGGCTGAGCGGCTTGGGGTGCCGTTCCTCAAGACTGCTCACAAGGAGGTTTCGGGTTGGCGGAAACGCAACTCCCTTGCCTTCCGGGAGGTTTTGAACAAAATCTTGTTCAGACGCTGGCGGGGGTTGGAAAAGACCGGAGAGAACCTGTGGGCCATAATGTGTGCTTTCTACTTGGCTCGCAGGTTCGAGGAGGAGGGCATTGAGCACATCCATGCCCCGTGGGCCTGTGGATGTGCTACGGCAGCCTGGGCGGCTTCCATGCTTACAGGCATCCCGTTCAGCTTCACCGGCCGGGCCTGGGATATCAGACCACATGACGGCGCTCTGGGAGCGAAGGCGCAAGCGGCAGCGTTTGTCAGATGCGACTCCGCACACAATATCGACTACATGGCCGGTTTTCTCGGCGGCGACGCGAGCAAAGTGCATCTAGTGTACAACGGGATGAATCTGGATCACACGGAAGACGCTCCCGTAGCAATGAAACCGCCCTACAAACTGTTGGCCATTGGTCGGCTGGTCAAGAAGAAGGGTTTTGACTACCTGATCAGTGCCTGCAAGATGCTGAAGTCCTACGGAGTCGACTTTCGGCTCAGCATCGTGGGCGACGGCCCCAGAATGGCTCAACTGAAGCTAAAGGCCAAGATGCTTCGCGTAACGGATCGGGTGTCACTCCTGGGGCATATTCCTCATGACGGGGTTTCTCGCTTGATTCGCGATGCGGACATTTTCATGGTCCCCAGCCGAGTGAACCGATCCGGAGACAGCGATGGCCTCCCCACAGTGCTGTCGGAGGCCATGATCCACAGAGTTCCGGTGATCGCCACCGATGTTGCCGGTATTCCCGACTTGGTGCAAGATCGCGTCACAGGTCTGTTGATTCCCCAGCAGAATCCCGAGGCGATTGCTCAAGCGGTCATGACCATGACACGCGACAGGGAGTCCGCTCTGAAGATGGCCGAGAAAGGGCGAGAGAGAGTTCTGGATGTTTACGATTCGGATAGGAATCACAGGGCGATATTGGAACTTATTCGGAATCACTCATCATCGACCCGAGGGTCACTCCCGGTTTCATGACGCGGGAGCTTCCCGGCGATTCTCAACACCAAGGATGAAGCAATCCCTCCGGCATCGAAAGTTACACGTTTGAAAGCGACTCCGCATGAGACTGAAAATATGAGGAATAGACCCATCAGGTTGGCGGTTCTGCTCCAGGACTTGGAGTTCGGCGGAACCCAGCGCTATGCAGTCCATCTTCTGCGGCATCTGAATCGCGAGGTTTTCGCCCCCGAGTTGTGGTTGCTGCGCGGCGGGACGGACATGCTTGCCATGGCCCAAGAGACCGGGGTCAACATCGTATGGTTGTCAATGTCCCGACGAGTGGGCCCTCTGTCGCTTTTCAACCTCATGTGGCGCATTCTTCATTCTAAACCCCAAATTCTTTATACACTTACAGTCGTTCCCAATGTCTGGGGACGACTGTTAGGCCGCTTGGGAAGGGTTCCCGTGATTGTTTCAGGTTTCCGGAACGTTGTGAGGGAACCCCTGGAAAGCTGGCTCTGGCGCTTGAGCACACGCATTATCTGCAACGCTGAAGCAGGCAGGGAATTCCTCATGCGCGAGTTCGGCGCAAACCCGGAAAGGATCGCGGTCGTCCCCAATGCGGTTGACACGGATTATTTCTCTCCGAATGAGGAACTGCGAGCGGCTCAGCCGACCGTTCTCACAATAGGAAGGTTGGTGGAACAGAAGAACCACATTAACCTCCTGGAGTCATTCAGACTTGTCCTCGCTGAAATCCCCAACGCGAGGCTGATCATTATGGGCAACGGCCATCTCAGAGCAAGACTCGAGAAGCTTATTGCTTTTCGTTCGCTGGGACCAAATGTCCAACTGCTGCCGGCCTCCGGAGAGATTCGAGAGCACCTCAGACGCTCTTGGGTGTTTGCCCTGTCGTCGAATTACGAGGGGTCGCCGAACGTGGTACTCGAGGCGATGTCCTGCGGCTTGCCCATCGTCTCCACTTCCGTAGGCGGAGTACCTGAACTTGTGCGCCACAGAGAATCCGGAATACTGGTTGAACCGAACAACCCGTCTCAGTTAGCGGAAGCACTGGTATCGGTACTGAAGGATGAGCAGACGCGTAGGGCCATGGGAATCAGGTCGAGAGAAACAATATTGAAGGACAAGACCGTCGAGAAAATGGCCGGCGCCACCGAAAAAGTGCTGCTCGAAGCAGTGGACGCTGGAAAGAAGGGGGTCGGGAAAGAGGGCTCGACAGGGGGCCGGGATTGAAATCCCGCGGTCCTCGGGACTACTCACGGTGTGGCCCTTCGGGCCATCCGGATTGGCAGCGACCGGCGTCCCTGCCGGTCGTTCACCCCAGGACCGGCTCGGAGGCCGGTCCCTACCGGATACACAACGTCATTTGCGGAGAGATACCAAGATCATCGGAAGGGCTTGCCGGCAATTCAGCTCTTGGGGGCTTCCGGCCGCGCTTCGGCCTTGGTGACACTTGCCCTGCCGAGGTCCTTTTCATTCTGTTGCAGATATTTCTGGGCTTGTTCAATGAGCTTCTGCAAGTCGGGCACGGACATAGAGTGCAAGTAGTCAATTTCTCCCTGTATTTGCTTGAAAAGATCGGCCAGTTTGGCCTGTCTCTCTTCAACTTCCAGCAGAGTGGCGGCCAGTTCCTGGGACACGGTGGACGGTGCCGGCGCTCGCCTGCGTGACAGAATAAGAATCGTGATCGGAAAAGCCCCTGCAATGAGAATTAGCAGCACAACAACCCACTTGACCAATCTGATGAGTTCTCGAGCCATCATCTTGTTGTCATAGCTGCGGCTTTCGGCGTCGCTGCTTTTCTTCCTGATTTCTTGCAGAGTCTTCTCGATCTGGTCAATTCGATCCTCAGCGGCCGTCGGGGCTGCGGATGACTTTTCCAGGAGAGAACCGGCCTTTTCAGCGACTACCAGGGGCCCTGCCGGCCGAAGCTCGTCGGTGAAGGGCTCGCCGGCATCTCCCTGAGATGCGGGACGAGCGCCGGTCCCATCCACTGCAAAGGTGAATCCGGCCAGCGCAAGGAAACACACTAGCATGACCACGGCCCACAATTCCGATCGCTTGGTCCTCGGGTCAATTGCTCTCATTGTACGGTCTCCGTCAGTTTGCTATTATTCCCAATTGTCTCCCGGCGCGTCCCAGGATTTCCACAACTTTCTCAAGATCTTCCAATGTGTGAGTGGCCATCAGACTGGTTCGGATCCTTTGCGTTCCCGGAGGCACCCCCGGCGCAAGAACGCAGTTCGTGAAGACACCGTCGTCCAGGAGGCGCTTCCAGAAAAGAGCTGTACGGAAGTCGTCTCCAATTATCAGCGGTATGATGGGAGTTTCCGACGCTCCTGTGTTGAACCCCAGCCCGTCAAGGGCTTCCTTGAAAAACAGGAAGTTGCGCCACAGAGTCTTTCTGATCTCCGGCTCCGACTGAACGACCTCTAGTGCGGCCTGAACCGCAGCTATGGCGGCAGGCGGCATCGACGCGGAAAAGAGCAGCGCCCGAGAATGGTGTTTGATGTAGTTGATCACCCTCTCGTCGCCGGTTATGAACCCGCCCAGAGAAGCGAAGGATTTGCTGAAGGTCCCCATGATGAGATCCGCCTGGTCCAGCATATTGAAGTGTTCAAGAGTCCCCCTGCCTCCCTCGCCGAGAACCCCCAGTCCGTGCGCGTCGTCAACCATCACCCGTGCGCCGAATTCCTTGGCCGTCGCGATCAGTTCCGGCAGATGGGCTATGTCGCCGTCCATGCTGTACACGCCGTCCACGATGACCAGTACGCCATGATCTTTGGGGCAGGCCTCTAGATTTCTCCGCAATGACTCCGCATCGTTGTGCCTGAAGCGCCTCACTTTGCCAAAGGACAAACGTGTCCCTTCTATGATGCTCGCATGGACAAGGCGGTCTATGACCACCGAATCCCCCCGATCGAGCAGGGGAGCTATGACGCCCTGGTTGGTCTGAAAACCGGTCGAGAACACCTGGGCCGATTCCTTGCCCATGAATCGGGCCAGCGAGCGCTCCAGCTCTTCGTGCATCTCCAGGGTTCCGTTGAGGAATCGGGACCCGGAGCAGCTAGTCCCGAACATCTCAAGCGCCCTAAGAGACGCTTCTTTAACCTTCGGATGAGTGGTCAGTCCAAGGTAGTTGTTGGAACCGATCATGATCATGTCCCGGCCATCCACCGTGACATGGGGTCCGTCCAGTCTCGAGATTGCCTTAAAGAAGGGATAAATTCCTGCTGCCTTGGCCTCGGTATCGCGGTTAAAAGAGTAGCACTTGTCGAATAGGTCCACCATTGTGGAAAGATTCCCGATCCGTTTTTTCCCTGGCCGCCGGCCCTCCGGCGGCCTCTGTGCCAAGAAGCTAAGACAGAACCCTGCGAATGCGCCACTCAGCCGGCGAGGGCTCTAATCCTATCCAACGTTCCGGATTCGTCCTTGAATCTGCTGTCAGGCACGGCTGGATTCTACCGCGTCCAGACTCTCCGGTCAATGGCAACCAGACCAGACCTAGCCTTCCGTCTC
>DYLG01000250.1 GCA_020722215.1 Desulfomonile tiedjei | reverse complement strand
GGCCCAATGACGAAACGCACGCCGGGAGCTGCATCCTGCCGAACTGCGGCAGGACCGGCAATTATCCGCACTCCGGTTGTCAGGCCACAAGCCGATCCCACCATTCACGCCAGTTCCGGATATAGCCGTTTTTCACTTTGATCGTCATGTCCTCCGTGTCAGTCAAAGCGCCGCCCTGGCCGTTGTTGCCGCGATCGTTAGCGTAAACCTCCAAATTGGCATTGCCCTTAGTGAAGCAATTCAACACAAACCGCATGGCATTCCCCTCCTCGACTACTACTGCGGATTTCCGCAACCTGATTCAATTTCAACATAGCCGCTGCTGTCCCCGTTGTCACGCCTTTCTTGACTGAAGCACCGGAATTCCTTGGCCCCGGTTCGGCGCGAAGTTGGAGCGGTGGCGCCTGTCAGCCAATGAACGATGGAGCTTGGCCGGCTCGCTGAGGTGCAGATTTCAATCCCGCCGTTGCCCCGCAGACTCCACAAGCCTGCGGGATTTTGCGGATTTGTCCTGTTATAGGCCTCTAGGTGCGCGAGTCTAAGTACATTTCATAAGTGCAGCGACCTTCAGTTTGGCGGAGTTCACGGCTGTAGTCCGTGCACAATCTTCATTTCCTCCGCATTCCTGTGACCGGCCGCCTTTCAAAGAGCATCATCGAGGCTATCCGTCAGGATTCCCTTGTCGAGATAGAGAATGCGCGTGGAACGTGCCGCGGCCCGCGGATCATGAGTGACCATTATGATGGTCTTGTTAGCTACGTGGTTGAGTTGTTCCAGCAAATTGAGGACTTCGGCCGCAGATTTCTTGTCCAGATCTCCTGTGGGCTCGTCGGCAACAAGGATGAGCGGGTCGGTGACCAGGGCGCGAGCAATGGCAACTCGCTGCTGCTGTCCGCCGGAGAGCTGAGACGGATAGTGGTGGAGACGGTCGGCCAGCCCAACGGCCTCCAAGGCCGCCAGGGCATGGTTTCTGCGCTCCTTGCGGCTAAGTGTCGTAAGAAGCAGAGGAAGCTGAACGTTCTCGAGGGCTGTGAGAACAGGAATGAGGTTGTAGAACTGAAAGATGAACCCGACGTGTGACGCGCGCCATGAGCTGAGTTCGGCGGCTCCCAGAGGGCTGATTTCAACTCCGTCGATTCTAAGAGTCCCGCTGTCGTGTCTGTCGATTGCAGCTATCAGATTCAGCAGCGTTGTCTTGCCCGAACCCGACGGCCCCATAAGTGCGAGGAACTCGCCTGTGTAAACGTCAAGGGTGATGTTCCTCAAGACGGGAATGACCTGATCACCTCGCAGGTATGACTTGTTGAGGTCTCTTATCTCAACGAGGCTTCTATGTCCTTCTCCGGATTCCTTCATTCCTTCAACGTGATCCTCGTTCCGTCCACGAGCCGCTCATCAGGTTCTACGACCACCATGTCCCCTTCTTTCAAACCGCCGAGGACCTCCGCTATCTCTCCCCATTGTCTTCCGGTCTCAACAGGAACTGCTCGAACGGTTCGCCCCTCGACAACGAAAGCGATCTTGCGGTCCGATTGGGAACGAAGGGCCGATTTGTGGACCCCGACAAAGGGCTCCGCTTCATCCGGGTTCGGCGGCCGGGATAGGAAAGCAACCTTTGCGCTCATCTCGGGCAGGACACGCTTGTCCAGTTGGTTGAACCTCACTTTGGTCAGCACTGTGGCCTTGGAGCGGTCAGCGGTCGGCACGATCATGTGGACGGTGCCGGCGAATCTGTCGTTGGGCAGGGCATCGAGCCGGATTTCGCAAGCGCCTCCAACCTTGACCTTTTCGAGGCTGGATTCCGACACATCCACTTCCACAAGGAGCGAATTCATATCGGCCATGGTCACCACCGCGGCTTTGGCATTGAGAGCCCCTCCGAAAGGGGCCACCACTTCGCCCTCGTCTGCGTTCTTGGTGAGTATCACGCCGTCAAAAGGGGCTCTTATGTACGAGTATTCCAGACTGAGCTCAGCCACCTTGACCCCTGCTTCTGCGCGTTCCACTTCGAATCGTGCCGACCTGTCTGCGGCCGCTGCCTTTTTGTAACGGGCTTCCAAGGTGTCGAACGCCTGCGCGGAAATGGCGCCGGATTCTCTAAGGGGCTTGTTTCGCTCGTAATTGATCGTGGCATCATGAAGTTCGGCCTCGGCATTTTTCAGCCGCGCCGACGCGACCCTCAGCGCTGCCCGGGCTTCTTCCAAGGCAGCCATCAGATCCTCGTTTTCCAGGCTGGCTATCATGTCTCCTTTCTTGATGATCTTTCCTTCCTCCACATGGAGCTTTGCCAGTCGCCCCGTAGCCTTTGACGACACCGCAGCCTTGCGTTGAGCCACCACGTACCCGCCGGCGTTGAGTTCGGTGAGCGCAAGAGTTACATACATTTTCGATACCTTGACTGCCCGGACCTCGATCGGCCTGGTCAATAAACCCAAGTGGTGGAGCAACGCCAAAGAGGCGCCTGCAAACCCGATGAACAGACAAAACCGGATCAGTCGGCGTCTTCTCTTTCCCGATGACCGGGAAAGCCGTTCTGAGTCGTCGATTCTGAGTTTGGAAAGATCTTCGGATGCCATATATCACCGTCTTCGATTCCCTTCGAGCACGCAATATAGCACGATCGGAAGGCGGGGTTCCATCCGGAACGCGCTGCATAGCGAGAAGTGTTACACGACAAGCGATTGTTGGCCGTCGGTCATTTGTTGTGCGCGTGCAGGGGATTGTGTGATATAAATATAGAATGTCCAATGCCCGGACTGCCGGGCTCACCGAGGAGGAAACCGTGAGAAATCGCCTCTTCGCCATATACAGAGTGCTTCTCGGAGGGATTACCGTAACGGTAATGACCTTGCTTCTTGCCCCCCTTGTGATCCTAGTCAGCCTGTTCACATCTTCTCCCAGACCGACCTATGTCATCGCCCGAACCTGGATAAGGGTCGTGGCGGCAGTGCTGGGGGTCACTTCCTCCATCTCAGGCGAGGAGAAGACCAAGCCGGGCACATCCTACATAGTGACTCCGAATCATCAGGGCAATGCGGACATACTGGCCATTTATTCCAAGCTCCCCATGCCGTACCTCTGGGTTCTGAAGAAGGAGTTGGTGAGGATCCCCCTGTTCGGCTGGGCCCTGAGCAGAACAGGCGCGGTATGCATCGATCGTTCCAACCCAGGTCAAGCGGTGCGGCAGCTTCAGCAGGGATCCAAGACGCTGCCCAAAGGGTGGTCTCTGCTAATTTACCCCGAGGGGACAAGGAGCCCGGACGGCGGCCTCCAGAAATTCAAGAAGGGGGCCTTCATGCTCGCGGTACAGACCGGATTACCCATACTCCCCGTTACGGTCAACGGTGCGTTCCCCATCCTCCCCAAGAGGACGCTGGTGGTCAGGCCCGGTCACATAACCGTGACGATTTGCGATCCTATCCCCACTGAAGGGCTCACCGTCAAAGACGTTCCGGCGCTCATGCAGAGAACCCGCAAGGCCGTTGCAGACAAGATCGACCCGACTTACGATCCCTTCGATCCGGCGTCGCGGGCAGCGGCCGCACACAAACAGGCGCCCGCGTAGTGCTGAGCGTTGCCGGATAATGGTCAAGCCGGTGAAATGATGTCGCTACCTTTGCCCAATGAAAAGGCCTGCCTGGCCCTTCTTGAAAAGTACGAAACCCCCGATCACATAGTGCGACATTGCATCAAGGTCCGAGAAGTCGGCAAAGTTCTTGCCGACGGCCTTATCAGGAACAACTATCATGTGGACCTGGAACTCGTCACGGCTGCGTGTCTCCTTCACGACATAGCAAAATACCCGTGCATACTCGACCGTGGAAAAGGCTATCACGACTCACACGGCGAGAAGATGCTCAATGAAGAGTGTCTCCCCCTGGTGGCCGGAATCGTCGCACAGCACGTCATCCTCAAGGATCAGGGTGACGGCCCGGTCAAGGAAGAACACCTGGTCAACTACGCCGACAAGCGAGTCGTTCATGACCGAATCGTTTCTCTCGACGAACGCTTCCAATACCTGGCAGATACTTATGGAAAGAACCCGAAGGCCCTGGAACTGCTGGATGCCATGAAACGGAAGACCTTTGACTTGGAAGCGCGTATCTTCGAACTCCTTGATTTCCGGCCAGAGGACTTGATACGCCTTGTCGAGGACAATCCTTAAGAGCGCGCCGCGAAATATAGTACTTGCCGCAAATTTTGTCCGAATGGCCTTCCAAGAAGGGCGGGTTTGAAACCCGCCCTTACCGCAACAGGGTTGGCTTCACCCTGTACGTCTGGTCCACCATTCGCGCCACTTCCGGATATAGCCCTCTTTCACCTTGATCGTCAGGTCTTCCGTGTCGGTCAGAAGGCCGCCCAGGCCGTCGTTGCCCCGGTCGTTTGCGTAAACTTCCAATTCGGCATCGCCGCTGTACGAGTCATCAGGGTCGTACCTCATGCCCTTGACTGCTTCGTTCACCCATTTGACCTCGCCCACCAGTTTCAGGGCGGCCGTACCGTTCCCCGCAAGGGTCACGTTCGTCCATTCCCTAATCGTCAGAATTCCGTGCTCGGCATTCACATTGACCTCTATCTTGTTGTCTCCTGAGTCCACGTCCGTAACGAAGATTTGGGTGTTTCTCACGACATTGAAGATCGCATCCGGCCTGGTCTCGTCATAAACGGCCTTGATGCCGGGCATGTGGACAACCGGAGCGTCGTTCACCGAATAGATGTCAATGGTGTCGGCAGCGGGATCGCTCGTGTCGTCCCCTCCGCCGTCATCCTTCACGACAAAGGTGAACCTCGCGTCCACGTGGTTGTCCTGGTCCGACTTGAACCACACGATGTTTCCGGTCAACTATGCTCCGGCAGGGAGCGCATTGGTTCCGGCTTGAGCATCGGCCTTGGTGGTATAGAGCTTGCCATTGTCAGGCAAAGAGTCAATGAAATAGGTGAGGGCCTGGTCTTCGCCCGGATCACCGTCGTCTCCCTTCAGGGTGATCTTGCTGACGCAGGCTTCCTTCGTGTCGGGATTGCTGTTGTATGCCACTGGCTTAGCGTTGTCGTACGCTCCGGTTATCCCGATGGTGACGGTTGCCGTCGCTGTAGCGCCCGACTCGTCCTCGATCGTGTATATGAACGTATCCGTCGCTGACTTACCTGCCGCCAAGTATTCGAACTGACCGTTGGGATCATACGTGAAGGTTCCGTCTCCGTTATCCGTGACCAGTCCCTGGGTGCCCGTGGTATCGATCCCCTGCACGGAGAGGGTGTCTCCGGCATCCGGATCGGAGTCGTTTGTCAGCACGTTTGCCGTAGTGAACGTGGCATCTTCATCCGTGGTGAAACCCGCGCCCGGGCCGTCGTCATTCGCAGTTGGCGGTACGTTGTATTCGCAGACGTACGCAGAGCCCGAACTGGCGCCGGCATCATCATTCCAATATGCGCCGACGATGGCATAGTCACCGTCTATGGATACGAAACAGCCGAATTCGTCCCCGGCTGCAGCGTCGGATGCGTAGAGCTTCGCCTGCTCAGTCCAGTCCGTGCCGGCTCGCTGGAAGATGTACGCAGACAGCCGGTGTCCCTTCATTGAAGGGCCTGTTACGAAATAGACCATGCAATCGCCCGCCGACCCGATGGATAGGGGCAGACCTGCGTGTCTGCCCCAAGGCCGTGCCTTGACCGCACAAAAGGGCGGACACACGGGTCCGCCCCTACCAAGGAATGCAAACGCTATTCCGGGACAGACGCCAAATGTAGGATGAGGACGCTATCAGAGGCGTGTAGTCGCTACTCCAAGCTTGAGCCGGACGAGGAGATCTCACTGGTGGACGTCTCCTTGGGGGCCTGTCGCGCAGGCCTTGCACGGTGTCGAATCCTGGGATGCCGGCACTCAAACAAACCCGGGTAGCCCGG
>DYLG01000249.1 GCA_020722215.1 Desulfomonile tiedjei | reverse complement strand
AAAAGCCAGAGATTTGAGACTCTCGCCCTGCATGCCGGCCAGAAGCCTGATCCCGCCACACTGGCCCGCGCGGTCCCTGTGCATCGAACCACGTCTTATGTGTGTCGCGACACCGCCCACGCGTCGAATCTTTTTTCTCTCAAGGAATTGGGTAACATCTATACACGTCTGATGAACCCCACTACGGACGTCTTGGAAAAGAGAATGGCCGCGTTGGACGGGGGGGGTGGAGCGCTGGCGCTGGCCTCGGGAACCAGCGCGATCATGTATTCCCTGATCAATTGTATGGAGGCCGGGGACGAGTTCATCTCTTCAAGGAAGCTCTATGGGGGGACGTACACAATGTTTCACGATATCCTTCCTCGGCTCGGCATCACGGTGCGATTCGTTGATCCGGAGAACTTCTCGGAAATGCGCGCGGCTTTCAATTCCAAGACCAGGGCACTGTTCGTCGAGACCATCGGCAATCCGGACCTCACCGTTCCCGATTTCCGGGAGATCTCAGCCCTGGCTGAACAATTCCACGTTCCGCTTATCGTGGACTCCACCTTCACGCCGCCCAGCATTTTTCGACCGATTGAGCAGGGAGCCAATGTGGTTATTCATTCACTCACCAAGTGGATAGGAGGGCATGGAACTGCGGTGGGGGGAATCGTGGTCGACGCGGGCGCCTTCGACTGGAGTGATCCCAAGTTCCGCATGTTTTCCTCTCCCGAGCCTTCTTATTTTGGCCTGCGCTTCGGCCATGACCTGGGAGAGCTGCAGCCGATGGCTTACATCCTCAGGATGCGATTGGCGCCGCTGAGGAACCTGGGGGCTTGCCTGAGTCCGGATAACGCCTGGATCTTCCTGCAGGGCCTCGAAACTCTTGCCCTGAGAATGGAGCGACATTGTGCGAACGCCCTAGCAGTGGCCGAATATCTCAACGGTCACGAAAAGGTCAACTGGGTTCGCTACCCCGGTCTGCCTTCGGATCCTTCTCATCCCCTGGCAAGTCGCTACTTCCCCGAAGGGATGAACGGCGCGGTGGTTGTGTTCGGAATCAAGGGCGAGGATAGCGCCGCGGAAAGATTCATCGACAGCCTCCGCTTGTTTTCGCATCTTGCCAATGTGGGCGACGCGAAGAGCCTTGCGATTCACCCGGCAAGCACAACCCACTCCCAGTTGAGCAGGGAACAGCAAGCCGGCGTGGGAGTGCTCCCTGACCTCATCCGGCTCTCTGTGGGCATAGAGCACATTGACGACCTGATTGAAGATCTGGATCAGGCGCTGCAGCTCGCATGAACGGTCAGTGCTCGTGGTGGTGATGGTGATGGGTATGATCACCTCCGCCTTCCTGGGAGGACTCTGAGGTGTGGTCGCCCACTGCCGGCATAAGGTCCAAGGCGCGCCGGAACTTGGCGTTTGCAGCCTCGATGAGCCCCATGCCTTCCCGGATGGCCTGGGCTGCTTGCCCCAACCCATGCTTGTCCAGCGCGGCCGCAACCTCCGCGTAGCCTCTCAGATGCTCCAGGTTGTGGTCATTCCAGTGGGATAGCCTGATTCTGCTCTTGCCTATATCATCCATTCCGGGTCTCCTATTGTAATGTTATTTACTGGCAATCCTTTATCATCAGCCCGCAGTGACCGGAATCCCCCCTCACGCCTTCCGGAGGACCTTTTTGTCCACTTTTCCCACAGGCGTCAGAGGCATTGATTCTACGAACTCGATGACCTTCGGCACCTTGTACGGGGCGAAGTTCTCTCGGGCGAAGGCAAGCAATTCCTCCCTTAGCTGCTCCTTGTCCTTGTCGGCATACTGGGCCGCCGTCTGCACAACCAGCTTCACCAATTCGCTGCCTGGACGCTTGGGATTGGGAATGCCGATGATCGCGCAGAATTCGATGCCGGGATGCTCGTAGAGTTTCTCCTCCACTTCTCTCGAAAACACCTTAAACCCGCTCACGTTGAGCATGTCCTTAGCCCGGTCGACAACATAAAAGAACCCGTCTTCGTCCATGCGTCCGATGTCCCCTGTGTGGAGCCAAATCCCTCCGTCATGGCTGCGCAGGGCCACGGCCGTCTCCTCGGGCTTGTTGAGATAACCTTTCATTACCTGCGGTCCGGACACAATGATTTCGCCTTCTTGACCAAGGGGGACTTGAGTAGAACCGCTCTCCAGATCAACAAGCCTAACGCGGGTTCCCGACACGGGAAGACCCACGCTGCCAATCTTCCTGCGTCCTCCCCTGGGATTCATGGTTACTATGGGGCTGGTCTCGGTCATGCCGTACACTTCGAGAACCTTACCTTGGCCGACCACGCCTTCCAACTCCTTGATGGATTCGGCAGGGAACGGCGAAGCCCCCGAAAGACAGAAACTTACACGAGAGTGGTCCAACTTGTGAAACTGCGGTTCGTCCAGCAGCAGCATGTAGAAGGAGGGCACATTGACGAGAATCGTGGGACGGTAGCGCTCCATCTCTTTGATCACGTGCCCGGTGTCCCTCGGGTTGGGAATCAGAACCTCAGTGCCTCCCAGGGACAATCCGGTAAGGGCCAGCGCAAGACCGGCCAGGTGAAACAACGGGAATCCGGAAAGAAGGATCTCGTTTCCGATCTCCGGTTTGGTCCACTCAACAACCTGAGTGATGTTGGCGACCATGTTCCTGTGAGTAAGGATCGTCCCCTTGGGCGTGCCGGTGGTGCCCCCGGTGTACTGAATCAGACAATGGTCCTCAGGCCTCGCTCTGAACTGCGGAGGGTTGTCCGGATACCGCGAAAGAGCTTCCATGAAAGTAAGAACAGACTTGCCTTCCAGCGGAGTTACTTTCCCTCGGGGCGCCTTCTTAAGAAGCGTTCCCAGAGTACGCTTTATCCAGGGAAGAAAATCGAGGATTCCCGTGGCAATAACCAGCTTCAGTTCGGGAAGGTCAGACGCAATCCCCTGAAAACGCTTCTCGAAGATAGCATCCAGAGTCACGAGGGCTCTGGCCTTACAGTCGCTGAGCTGATAGGACAATTCGCGGGGGGTCAGCAGCGGCGACACACCCGACGCTGCGCAGCCTGCTTTGAGCACGCCGACCTGGGCAATGAGGTACTGAGGAATGTTCGGCAGATTGATTCCAACCACATCTCCAGGCTTGCATCCATGGGCAATCAGAGCGTTGGCAAAGCTGTCCGCTTTGGACATCAGTTCGCGGTAGGTCATGGAGACTCCGAAGAAATGGAGCGCTGCAGTGTCCGGGAACTTCTTCACAACCTCATCGAACAGTTCCACGAGCGACCGATCGGGAACTTCAATCTCCGGTTCCACACCTGAGTCATACGATTTCAACCACGGTCTCTCATCATAGATCATGTGTCCCCTCCAACGTGATCTGGGGGGCGGAACGCGCGCTCCACCCCCGAAGCTTGACCTCAGTGTTTGACGCAGGTTGACAGGATAAAGGCGGCACACCGGTCAGTCCACCGGTGTCCGGCTGTCCGTTCGGCAATCATATACCATTTCGGACTATTACACCACACGGCATTCTGTGGCACGATTGCCCGCTCTTGCGGCCAACAACATATCGCTGATCAAGACCCTCGGGACTGTCTTGCCATGCGAAGTGATCCCGTTCGCTAGGCTTTTCCGTACAGAAAAGAGGCAGGGTTTGTGAACCCTGCCCTTTCATGTCATCGAATGAGGGGAACCGCCTTCTCACGGGTTTGTCCATGCAGGCACAAAGTCATCCCGGGAAGACAGGCGGATCAGCTCGCCGCCGGACTCCCTACCAGCAGCGTACGGGGTAACGCACTGCCACCGGTACCGGGGGACAGTACATCGGCCGTACAAAACCCCATTTGATCACAGGCGCCGGGCAGCACAGAGCAGGTGGAGGCGGCAACGGCGGCAGACAAATTGCCGGACCGCATCCAAAACCCCAACCGAAGGCCTCAGCATTTCCCGGTACCATGCCCGAGCACACCATGAGACTCAGGGCCACCAGCATCAGCACCGCTATTTTTTTCATCCCTAACTCCTCCTTTTCTTGCCTGTCCCTTTGGTTGCCGGCACTCAATGCCCGTGCTTAACGAGAGACGGTCAATCGCACATCAACCGAATCTCTCGACGGCAACAACAAAAACCACCGGTCAAATCGGCTTTCGCCCCAACCGAGGCATGGAGATTCCGTGACGTTGGCTGCACCGCACGACCTGTTTCCCATTGCCGACTCAAGGAGTCTCCTCCCGCCGTTTTTTCTCGAAAAACGATGCTGCCGTATTTATTAGCAGATTCCCGTATAGTCGTCAACTTCTATCCGAAAGCGGCCTTGGAAAGCGCCCCGGAGCTAGTCCCAGCGGTTTGCTCCAGAGGAACCTTTCGTGAGGAGTTTCAAAGTTCCCAATGGGCTAAATCCACCCGCCAACGTGCGCTCTGGCCCTACAAGGCTGTTGGATAACCTCCCTAATGTGCAACATCGTGGCACAGGGGTAGCCCGGACGCTACTGCGTCCGGGTTCCGAAGGAACAGGAGGTTCAAGTCGGGAATCGAGTACCTTCGGCAAATCGGCCCTGACCCTCGGTCTAGGAGAATATGCCTCCTGCCGCCCGGACCGGCTTGGTTGTCATCGTGCCACGGTTGGCGACTCTTCTTCAGTTTCGTGCCAGGCTCCAGGCCGAGCGTTGTGAAACGCGCTACCGGCCCGTTGCTCGTATCAGCCTCACCAATATCGGGGGAAGCTTCTCCACAGAGTTTCTGAAATCTCTCAAGAATACGCTCCACCGGTAAAGGCCTCGCGCCTGGTCCTTCCACCTGAGCGGGTTCCGCCAACCCTTCTTGAAGGCGGCCAGATCGGGCAATGCAGGGGAGTACAGGTCATCCGAAATAACCCGAAATGCTGTGAAGGGTACCCCAAGCCGGGCTGCCTCTTCGGCGACGGCATGGCTTTCCATGTCCACGGCTCCGGCATTAGTCAACATGTGGAGTTCCTCGCGGGCTTCCCTGGAAAAGACCGCATTGGTGACCGTAACTACCCGGGTGAGTACACAGCGGGCCTCTTCAGCCGCGCATGCGTCGAATAAAGCTCTTGTCAGCTCCTCAGAGCAGGTTAGCAGGCCGTCCGGCCTTCCCTTGAACACGGTCTCGCCCGCTACGACCAGATCTCCGAAGCGCAGGGCAGGCACAAGGGCCCCGGCTGATCCGACGCTGAGCACCACGGACGGCCGCTTATCGAGGTTTCTAAGGGAAAGGGAAGCCCTTTCCGGTCCGATCCCGCATCGGACAACAAGCAAGGTGCGCCCCTCAAAGAAGACCTCTCTGAATGTAGCTCCGTCCTGCGTCCATTTCCGTCGGACTTGCACCCGTTTCAGAAAAGGGGCTGCCTCCATCCCCATGGCAAACACCAGGCAGATAGGAGCTTTTTCTCTGTCATTCATGGTCATGACAGTATATATTACCCGGACCCCGTGTCGGAACTGAGAAAAGAGATGTCCGCTTCGGAACTTGACAAGCTTGACAAACGGATCTTAATGGCTCTCCAGGGAGATCTGGACGATTCTCCCGAACCCTACGCGCAGATCGCCGAAAACCTCTGTGCATCGGAAGACGAAGTGATCCGCAGAATTCGGATAATGAAGGATGCCGGCATCATACGCAGAATTGGCGCCATGATCCGGCACATTGAGGCGGGGATCTCATTTAACGGTATGGTCGTGTGGAATGTCAATCCGGAACGTATCGGAGAAGTGGGCCGGACGCTCGCGGCTTTTCGGGAAGTCACACACTGCTATGAACGCCCGCCCTTCGGCGAGAAACAAGGAACTTTGTTCACTATGGTTCACGCATCCTCGGAACAGGCTTGCCTCGATATTGTGCGGCGGATGTCGGAAAAAACCGGGATAACCCAATATGAGATCCTGTTCAGCGAGCGCGAACTGAAAAAGGTGAGCCCCACCTACTTC
>DYLG01000248.1 GCA_020722215.1 Desulfomonile tiedjei | reverse complement strand
GGGGAGGGCTGGCTCTGGGCATCTGCAACGGGGTCCAGTTGCTGGTGAAACTCGGAATGCTGCCTGCCACGGACGGGGATTACACCCAGCGGGATCTGTCCCTTACCGGCAACGACTCGGGACGCTTTGAAGACCGCTGGGTTCACCTCATCGTTGACCGTAAGTCTCCATGCATATTCACTCGGGGAATTGAGCACCTTTATCTCCCGGTGAGGCACGGCGAGGGCAAGATCATCGGCCGGACTCCCGAAACGACCGAGAATCTCGTCAAATCCCATCAGGCCCCCCTGAGATACGCCCTGCCCGACGGCAGCGCCATAGCCCGTGACTATCCCTTCAACCCCAACGGAGCCGAGCAGTCCATTGCCGGTGTTTGCGATCCCACCGGCAGAGTGTTCGGACTCATGCCCCATCCCGAGGCCTTCCTGCACAGGACCAACCATCCCCGATGGACCAGGGAGAATCTGCCTGAAGAAGGCGCGGGCCTGGCAGTATTCAAGAACGCGGCAGCGTATCTTCGCGGCGCCTGACGCAGGTGTGGGATTATTTTGGAATTCTGCGAAGACGGGAGTACCGTTCGACGGCAAGAATATCGTGAAAAGGCGCCAAACATAGTGGCAATGCACACACACTTAGACGGGGGCTGCCAATGACAAGAGGAGTCTGGATTTACTTCGATTTGGGAATACAAGGGGATTATGAAGGCATGTACGCATGGCTTGATGATCGCCACGCAATTGCGTGCGGAGAGAATCTTGCGTTCGTGCGCTATCCATTTGAGGGTGATTTGTTCGAGAAGATCAAAGCCGATATTCTCGACAAGGTTCAGGTGGTTGTAAAGGACCGAATTTACGTCATCTTCAGGGATGAAGCAGGAAACGTTACTGGAAAATTGCTCTCCGGCAGGCGTATCCGGGCCCCGTGGACCGGCTATGGTTCTCCCGAGCAAGAGGAATTCGTAGATGTATCGTGATCCCGTGAGGACTGCGATTGTGGACTCCGGGTTCTGGATAGCGCTGTTGGACCAGCGCGATCAATACTATGAGCAGGCTCAGAGAAAAGCCGATTTGTTGCGCGCGCTCCGATACATAGTGCCTTGGCCGGTCTTGTATGAGACGCTGAACACTCGTTTGATGAGAAGACCGCACCTTGTGGCAACGTTCGCCAGGTCTTTTCTAAAGTGTCCCAACGCGTATTTGCTGGACGACGGGCCTTATAGGGAATCCGCGCTCGAAGCAACACTGTCTGCCGGACTTTCGGGCAAGCGCGGCCTCAGTCTAGTGGACAACGTATTAAGAGCGATGCTGATGGACCGTAAAGTCAGAGTGAATTGCATTGTCACGTTCAATGTAGGTGATTTCTCGGACCTCTGCCAGGTACGCAGGCTGGAGATAATATGATGGTTATCGGGGCCGTTCAATATCAGCCTGATTGTGTTGAATTATCAAGAGAATGATCGGTTCAACGCCGGGCGTTGTTGCCGGGTGGGCATGTAACTCCTCACTTTCGAGTGCGTACGCAGGCGCCTGACTGAGGCATTATGGTGGCCGCCGCGTTTTTTATTGCCAAATCCGGTTACTTGGACTATAATTCGCCGTTGATCTCCACCCACGTTCCCATCAGCACAGGCATATACCGAACTAGTGGAGCAGGCAATCCTGCTGTGAGACACGATTTTCTTAGGAGGTATCTATGGCTCTTGATCCCACAAAGATGGCCGATTGGCAGATAGCCGAAGAGGCCGAAAAAACCATGAAAACCGTATATCAGCTCAGGGACGAACTGGGACTGAAAGAAGAGGAACTTCTGCCGCACGGCCACTATGTGGCAAAAGTGGACTTCCGTAAAGTGCTCGAACGCCTCAAAGGCAGGCCCGACGGAAAATACATCGACGTGACCGCCATCACTCCCACCCCTTTGGGAGAGGGCAAGTCCACTTCGTCCATGGGACTCGTAGAAGGACTTGGAAAGCGTGGGAAGAGCGTTGTTGCAGCAATTCGTCAGCCCTCCGGCGGCCCCACCATGAACATCAAAGGTTCCGCGGCAGGCGGCGGATTGGCACAGTGCATCCCTCTGACCCCGTTCTCCCTCGGGCTCACCGGAGACATCAACGCGATCATGAATGCCCACAACCTGGCCATGGTGGCAGTCACCTCCAGGATACAGCATGAGTTCAATTACGACGACGCCGAGTGGGCAAAGAGGGGTCAGCCCAGGCTTAATATCGACCCCAAGAGAGTGGAATTCGGCTGGATCATGGACTTCTGCGCCCAGGCCCTCCGCAACATCATCATTGGCATCGGCGGCAAGATGGACGGCTTCATGATGCAGTCCAAGTTCGGCATCGCAGTGTCCTCGGAAATCATGGCCATTCTTGCCGTTTCCACAGACCTCAAGGATATGCGGGAGCGCATGGGCAAGATCGTTGTGGCGACTAACAAGAATGGCGCTCCCGTCACCACCGCGGACCTGGAAGTGGACGGCGCGATGACTGCATGGATGGTCGAAGCGCTCAACCCGAATCTCTTGCAGAGCGTAGAGGGCCAGCCCGTATTCGTGCATGCGGGTCCGTTTGCAAATATCGCCATCGGACAGTCCTCGATTATCGCGGACAGGGTCGGCCTGAAGCTCGGCGATTACCACGTAACCGAGTCGGGGTTCGGTGCGGATATCGGATTCGAAAAGTTCTGGAACCTCAAGTGCCGATTCTCCGGCCTTAAGCCTCACTGCGCGGTGATTGTGGCAACCATCAGGGCTCTGAAGTGCCACGGCGGCGCCCCTGTTCCCAGGCCGGGCCTCCCCATGCCCAAGGAATACGAGGGCGAAAACGTGCCGTGGGTCGAGAAGGGAACCGAAAACCTCGTCCACCACATTGAGACCGTCAAGAAAGCCGGCATCAATCCGGTTGTCTGCATCAATTCCTTCTACACGGACACCAAGGACGAAATCGCCACAGTGAGACGCCTGGCCGAAGCTGCCGGCGCTCGGGTGGCGGTGTCCCAGCACTGGCTCAAGGGCGGCGACGGAGCGCTGGAGTTCGCAGACGCGGTTGTCGACGCATGCGAGGAAAAGAACGAGTTCAGGCTCCTCTATGAACTCGACCTGCCTCTGCGCCAGCGCATCGAAAAAATCGCACGGGAAGTTTATGGAGCTGACGGAGTCACGTACACGGCAGAGGCCGAAGAAAAGGCCAAGAAAATGGAGGCCGATCCGGAAATCTCCAAGCTGGGAACCTGCATGGTCAAGACTCACCTGAGCCTTTCCCATGATCCCAATATCAAGGGCGTGCCCAAGGGCTGGGTCCTGCCCGTACGCGACATCCTCACATACAAAGGCGCCGGATTTGTCGTTCCTGTGGCAGGAGCAATCTCTCTGATGCCCGGAACCAGCTCCAACCCTGCGTTCCGCAGAGTCGACGTGGATGTGGAAACCGGCAAGGTCAAGGGGCTGTTCTAAGTCCCCCGTCCCGTTTTTTCGGCAAGCCCCGTTATGGATCTAGCCCCATGGCGGGGGTTTTGTTTATGAAAGCGTGCTGGGCCAGTATCCGGGGCTCCAGGCCGACCGCTGCGGACGTTGACATCGAAACGAATTGATAACTATGCTATAGTAATAATAAAATCTGTTATTACAGAACTGATGTGACAGGATTGATTCGTGACGGATGAGGCCATCAAATTGCTGATGATCGAAGACGACATGGTTGATCGTATGGCCTTCGAGCGGGCAGTGAAGGCCCAGGGCCTGCCGTACGATTATGCGTGCGTGTCTTCGGTAGCAGCGGGCAAGGAGGCTCTCAGATCGAACAATTTTGATGTGGTTATTTCGGATTTCCGCTTGGGAGACGGCACAGCCTTTGATGTGATCGACGAGGTGGCCTCCCACGTCCCCATAATCCTGGTAACCGGGGCCGGCGGCGAAGAAATTGCCGTTAAGGCCATGAAAGCCGGCGCGGCTGACTACTTGATCAAGGACGTTGAGGGGAACTACCTGAAAACCCTGCCCCTGACCGTTGCCAACACCATGAAGGCCAAAGCGACGGAAAAGGAGCTTCAGCGGTATCATCAGGAGCTGGAGCGGCTCGTACAGGAGCTGAAGAAAACCAACGCCCAGCTTCGGCAGGAGATCGCCCACCGCAAACGTGCCGAACAAGAGCTTCTCGAATCCATGGAAACCTCGGCCAACATAGTTGAGACCATCCCATCGGGTCTCTTTATTTTCCAGCATTCTCCTCCAAGCGAATTCTTCCTTGTCGACGCCAATCCGGAAGCGGAACGCATCTTCGGAATGGACTTTGAGCCGTGGCTTGGCCAGGAATTGGTCGAGATCTGGCCCAATGCCCGTACCCAGGGCCTCAACAAGGGCTTCCAGAGCGTCATTGAGACGGGACAGGCCTTCAAGTTGGATCAGGGCGTTTACAAGAGAGGCGATCTCACTCGCTTTTTCAGGATTCGAGCCTTTCGCATACCCGGGGAGCTGCTCGGCATGGCGTTCGAAGACGTTACAGACCGAACCAACGCTGAGCTGGAACTCCGACGGGCCCACGAAGAACTGGAGAGGCGGGTGGAAGATCGCACCGCCGGCCTCACCAAGAAGAACGAGGAATTGCAGGAGGAAATAAGGAGGCGGGAGAGAGCGGAAAAGCTGCTCGTCCGAGCCTCGCGCATGGGCGCCATGGCACAGATGGCCTCAGGAGTAGTGGAGAACTTCGCCAACCTGCTCAACGGCATAACAACCGGCGCGCAGGAGGCCTTGGGTTCGCTTGGCCCGACAAACGAATCGGGAACCAGGGTGGCGCTCGAGCGCATTTTGAACAGCGCCCGCAGGGGCGCCGAGACCGCCAATCATCTGCGGGAGTTCGCCCGGGCGGGAGCCGAACCGGACGCATCACATACCTTCGAGGTATTCGATCTGACCGACGCCGTCCGGGAAGCAGTACAATTGTGCAAATTCTGGCTCAAGAACAGGGCTGACGAACAGGGCGTGGAGATCACTCTCAATCTACAACTCACCAAGGGCTGCTTCATCAGCGGGGAAGAGGGGGAAGTTGTCGAGGTGGTAGTGAACCTCTTGCGGAACGCGGCCGAAGCCCTTCCAAGAGGCGGCACAATAAAAATCAAGACCTTTCTGGACGAATCCGACAGCGTCATGTGGATGGAAGACAGCGGCGTGGGGATTCCCCAGGTCGACCTGCCCAAAATCTTCGATCCTTTCTGGACCTCGAAGGAGTCTCGCGCGGGAATGGGCCTCACCACGAGTTTCGGCATCATCCGACGCCACGGGGGAAGCATTCGTATCACCAGCCATCAAGGCAAGGGAACGCGAGTGTGGGTGCGCATCGCCCACGTAGGCCCTCCGGCATGAGGGCCCGCTCCTCCCGCCAATGTGCCTCAATCTTCACGGGTACAGTCGATCCATGAGCCTGGGGAAGGCGATGGTCTCCCGCACGTGGTGTATCCCTGCGATCCAGGCTATGGTACGTTCGATCCCCAGTCCGAAGCCTGCATGGGGCACTGATCCATATCTTCTCAAATCGAGGTACCATTCCAGCGGGCCCCGATCCAGCCCATGTTCTTCGATGCGTCTTTCCAGCTCCTGAAGGGAATCTTCCCTCTGTCCACCGCCCACGATTTCTCCGTATCCCTCTGAAGCAAGCAGGTCCACCGCAAGGGCAAGACGGGGATCGGCCGGATGGCGTTTCATGTAGAACGCCTTGATTTCCGACGGATAGTGCGTCACGAAAACCGGCTTGTCAAAGGCTTGGGACAGCAACGTCTCTTCGTCGCCGCCCAGATCGTCGCCCCACGCGAACTCGGTTCCTCGCGCCCTCAAGATGTCCACCGCGTCGGAATACGTGATCCTGGGCAGGGGGGCCGTCACCTTCTCCAAGGGCGCGATGTCCCGTTCCAGGGTTTTCAGTTCCGGTCCGCATTGACTGAGGGCTTCCCG
>DYLG01000247.1 GCA_020722215.1 Desulfomonile tiedjei | reverse complement strand
GGTATGGTGCTGCCGCCGATAACCAAAGCCCCGGCCAGTACGCCCTTGAATTGCGCCAAGGCCTGCAGCGCCTCTTCTCTGGTTTGAAGAATGTTTCGTGCAAATTGGTACAGGACTTTCCCGGCAGGAGTAGCCAACGCCTTGCGTCCAAGCCGATCGACCATCTTTTCGCCGAGTGACTCCTCCAGGCTCTTTATGTGGTCGCTGACCGTGGGTTGTGACAGAAGCAAGGCCTCGGCGGCCTTGGTGAAGCTTTGCAGCTCAACGACTTTACAGAACACTTCCAATCGCCTTATGTCCATCTTGGCCTCACCTTGGGCTGACCTTTCGTGCAGGCCCTCTCCACCCCGAATACGAATTCGTATCAGACTAAAGGATTGCGGTCTTATGTCAAGACTCTGGTTGGCTATCCCGATCGCCGCGTATTGACCGGCCGTTGGTCAATGCAGTATCTTGCCACTTAAGACGGAACCGGCCGCAGATCGTAGAAGTTGTCCCTCGGTGAAGCCGTGATCCGATCATCTCGAGGACACCTGCCATTCAAGCTGAACGGGGAGGAATCAACCCATGAAACTGAACACAAAGGCCTTCGCCCTTACATGCGGAATCTTTTGGGCACTGAGTGTTTTCGTGATCACCTGGTGGGTGATAGTCTTCTACGGATCAACACGTGCACCCACTTTCCTTGCATGGTTCTATTTCGGGTACAACATCAGTCCGCTAGGCAGCGTTATCGGCCTGGTCTGGGGCTTTTTCGACGGGCTGATCTCCGGTGCGGTGTTTTGCTGATTGCACAATTTCCTTGCCGGGAAGTTCTCCGGCTGACCTCGGGCCCTGATGGGCTGACAGTCCCGTTCGCGGGTCGAGGGGGGACCCCCATTGGAGAATCGTGTACGGTCGCGGGAATGGGGACGTTTGGACCGGGTGAGGAATATTTTGCTCGGCCGGTTCACCGGGATTTGCGGAAAGTATTTGACTAGTGCCACGCTTTTCGCTATCGTAGCACTGAGCGTTCCAACGCCGCAATCATTATTGCTCGGAGGTCAGTCAAATTGTCTCAATTGCGCACTGTCACGGCATTTCTCTGTTTCGCTGTCCTGGTGCTCGTCAGTACGGCCCAGGCGCATTTCGCCATGATCATTCCTTCCTCGGATAACGTGGGGGCCAAGGACAAGAAAGAGATCCTGCTGGATGTCAGGTTCACCCACCCGTTCGAAGGCGGGCCTGCTATGGAGATGGTCAAACCGGAGAAGTTCGGAGTCTTCGCGGAAGGCAAGGTTACCGACCTGCTCGCGTCGCTCAAGGAAAAAAAGATCGAAGGCAAGACTGCTTGGGAAACGGCTTTCAAGATCGGGAAGCCTGGAGATTACATATTCTACGTGCTGCCCAAGCCCTATTGGGAGCCTGCTGAAGATAAGTTCATCATTCATGCCGCCAAGGTTGTCGTGGACGCCCTGGGAGCCGAAGAAGGGTGGGACGCGTCAATAGCGCAAGCAGCAGGCCTTCCTTGTGAGATTATTCCCCTATCCAGGCCGTACAGCCTGTATGCCGGAAACGTGTTCACCGGCCAAGTCTTTCTCGGCGGCAAACCTGTTCCCAACGCGCAGGTGGAAGTGGAATGGTGGGGAAAAGGGAAAACCAAGGCTCCGACGGATTCGCACGTCACTCAGGTAATCAAGGCGGACGCCAACGGCGTGTTTTCGTTCGCGATGCCCAAGCCCGGCTGGTGGGGCTTTGCCGCTCTCATGGACGGCCCTGATAAAATTGAGCATGAAGGCAAGCCCAGAGACGTGGAAATCGGCGCGGTAATCTGGGTGCACGCTTATCCTATGAAATAGAGGACGAATCCGGCATTCGCCCTTATTCTGCGGCACAAGAAATCCAACCGCCAAGGCGCCGGGACACAAAGTAATCACAGGGCAATTCTTTCTTGGTGGCCTGCTGGTGGGGATCGCCCGGCGCCCCTGCCGGGCCATTGGATGAACGCGGGCATGGAGGCCGGCGTCACCAATTGCAGGGGTAGGGCTTGCCTTGCCCGGGCTTACCCGGCCAGGCGGGTGGCAGGGGTACACCAAGCAGCGCTCCTACCAAACCCCGTCCTTCCGTGTTCACGTGAGCCGCCCGTTTCCAATCATCCGACGAACGCCGGGTTACAAACCCGCGCCGTACGGATCAGTGGGGTCGATATTGGTAGGGGTGGACTTGCGCGTCCGCCCTCTTCATAGCACGCGCCGCAGAAGAGCGTAGCAAGCATAGCCCCTGCCAGGACCCCCCCACGCCGTGGTGATCTGCCCTGAGATCCCGGGCGCGCGTGCGATGCTTTGCCGTGGTCCGCCGTTTGACCGGGCAGGCATGTTGACACCGGGGCCTCGAAGTTATAATCTTGCAATAAGTGGCACGATACGAATACGATTGGGCCGAAAGCACATGGCGAGGTCAGCAGTATGGGCATTGCTGAGTTTTCTCACGGAGATTCTCTGATACACAAGCTTGATCCGCGCGCGAAGATTTCCGTTGCCCTTATTTTCTCCGTGGTGGTGGCCGTGGGCCGGTCGATCCCGGCGAGCGCGGCGGCCCTGCTGTTCCCGGTGATTCTGACCATGCTGGCTCGTATGAGTATGAGAAGCGTGCTGAGCAGGCTCGCCGTAGTAAACGGCTTTGTGCTGTTTGTCTGGATGTTTCTCCCGTTCACGTTTAAGGGTGAAGCGCTAGGCTCGCTGGGCCCGCTGACCGTTTACCGGGAAGGCGTGTTGCACTGCGTGCTCATCACGCTGAAATCCAATGCCATTGTGCTTTGCGCGATTGCCTTGCTGGGGACTTCGTCGGTATTCGATCTCGTCCATGCTCTGGGTCACATGGGGGTTCCGGACAAGCTTGTTCACCTCTTCTTTTTCTGTTTTCGATACTTGCAAGTTATTCACGAGCAGTACGTGAGGTTGCTGCGCGCGATGAAAATCAGGGGATTCAAGCCCCGGACGGATATGCACACTTACAGGAGCTATGCCTATCTTGTGGGTATGCTTCTCGTGAGAAGCTTCCACAGGTCCGAAAGAATTCTGACTGCGATGAAATGCAGAGGCTTCAAGGGTAAACTGTATATTCTTCATCACTATAACATGAAGAAAAGCGACTACGTTCTGGCGGCCTCGGGCACTTTGTATTCGGCCATGCTCCTGGTGATGGTATGATTCGCCTGAGGAACATCAGGTTCAGTTACGGATCGAGAAGCGTGCTCAACGGCGTTGACTTCAGCCTCGATCGGAGGGAGCGGGTGGGGCTTGTGGGTCCTAACGGAGCAGGCAAGACCACGTTGTGCCAAATCATCATGGGCTTGCAGATGCCCGACTCCGGCGAGGTCGAGATCTTCGGCAAAATCAGGCGACAAGAGAAGGACTTCGAGGATGTCCGCTCCAGGATCGGTTTCTTGTTTCAGGACGCCGACGACCAGCTCTTTTGCCCCACCGTGCTTGAGGACGTGGCATTCGGTCCGCTGAACTTGGGAAAGAGTCCTCAGGAAGCCAAGGCCATAGTATCCGAAACCTTGGCGTCGCTGAATCTTCAGGGTTACGAAGAGAGGATCACCTATCAGCTTTCCGGCGGTGAGAAGAGACTGGTGTCTCTGGCAACCGTGCTTGCCATGGAACCGGACATCCTCATTCTGGACGAGCCCACCACTGGTCTGGACGAAGAGACCACCTGCAGGCTTCTTGAGATCCTCACAAGTTCCGACCTCACATACCTGATAATTTCCCACGACCTGGAATTCGTGAGACAATCCACGAACAGCATCGTGACGCTGAGAAACGGCGTGCTTGAGAACGCCGGCTGTCGTGAGATGGGTGAAGGAGTTACCGGCCGCGCCATGATAGCCCAACGATAGGAGTTCACAAGGATCGCGGCTGCTGAGGTCCTGTAGGGTGCGCTGACCAACGGGAAGCGTCCCGCGGAACGCGGGATCGAGGTCTTTTCGTGAGACGCGACCGATGCGCTTCACTTCGTTCAGCGCATCCTACGCCTGATGCCCCTTCCCCATCCTTGGGGAAGGGGTCAGGGGATGTGGACCTTCCGCGAAGATAAGCGCCTTTGCAGAATTTGGTAGGGCCCGCCGTCCCTGCCGGGCTATTGGATGAACGCCGACACAGAGACCGGCGCCACCAATGGTACGGCGCGGACCTGCGCGTCCGCCCTCTTTGTATGCACCAACCGCAGAAGGGCGCACACATGGGTGCGCCCCTACCAGACCTGGCCTCGGCCTTGTTCATATAATCCGCGCTGTGCCAAACGATGCGGCCGCGTTGTACGGACAACCGGCGGTCGCCCTCTTTGGCGTCCGCTCCAACCATGCGGACTGCGAAGAAAAGATCCAACCACCAAAGGACGAAGACACCAAGAAATCACGATATTATCTTCTTGGCGCCTTTGTGTCTTGGTGGTGAAAGAATTCTTCCGGCAGATTAGCGGTAATATCCCTGATAGGGCGATCTGCGAGGGTCATATCCAGGCGGGCCGTACCCGTACCGATCTCCGTACGGTCCCGGATAGGGCGACCTTTGACGCGAGTACGGGGCTTGAGAGTCGTACGCTGAGCCGTAATAGGGGCCGGACGGCGGCGATGGATCCCTGTAGTCCTTATACTGACGATAAGCTTCATCCAGAAGCAAATCAGACAACTCCGCTGCCAATTTTTGGTGCGCCTGAACCACGTTCCGGCTCTCACCCGACAGCTTTTCCAATCTGCCGCCGGCTTTAGTCGCGCATCGCTGCCAGTCGGAGAAGGCGATTCTTTCCATGCTCATCAATGTGTCGATCCTAGCCCTGATTTCCGACAGGCGCTGGGCTCTGCGGTTGAGAACTCGACGCACAACCGCGGCAATCGAAGCTTTTCCCTCTTTGCCGGAAAGCTCTTCTTGAATCTCCGGCGTGACGGACTGTTCCAATGCCTGCTTATACTTCGCAGCCTCTGCTTTCAGTTCCCGGGATGCGTTGACCAATTCACCCAGAGCACCGTTACATGGATTCTCTTGAGCCAATCCGATCAAAGGTACGCTCCCAAGCATCACAACCGACAAAGCAACAAGCCAAAGGGGGCTCATAGATCTCACGACGGGTCCTTCCGAACCGGCTTCTTGAAAAAAGCGAAGAAGTCGCTCGTGTAGCTGCGGTCTACGTACCGATTCAGGGTAGAATTCTGCTGTTCGGGGGACAGCTTGAACTTCCGAAGGATCCTCCCTGTCTCGTCGACATGATAGAGGTTTCCCAGAACATTGTGCGGATTTGCGTCTCCATGGATGGCTCTGTCGCATCCGGCGAGAACCAACGCCTTGGCAAGATCCTTTGTGCTGATGTGATGTCCCACGGCGAAAACCAGGTTCCCGTCCCTTCTTATTCCGAAGGCACTACGAGTGGCTATGAACCAATCCTCCGAAAAGTTGACGGCAGACTGGTTGCCGAAATAGTACCCGCCCCAATAGGGCGCCGGCGGTTGAGGTTCCTCGGACAAGAGGAATCCGAGACCGATTTCGGAATCCGCTTTTTCGCCGGCCTTTATCACTGTGCTGACCACTTTGCCGTTTCTGACGATCAGATGCCGCAGTTGACGGGCGTCGCGCACGAGAGACACCGGAATTCCCGAGTTCCATTCGAGAATGTCCACGGAGTCGTCGTTGTATATCACTATGGAGGCCATCCCGGGGGCCATTTCCTGCAACACTTCCCCGCGAAAGATAGCGCCTGCTCCGCCCGAGTGTTTCTGTTTCCAGAGTGCATTCGTGATGGCAAGGAGAAGCGGTTTGCTTTCCTGGTCTATCATCGAGGACCCCTTCGGTGCGCGAGGCTCGGCTGATCCTATGTACAGCCGCATGGACACCCGTTTCATGTCAACCAGGAGCATGTGCACAATCGCTGTGGGATATTCGGAACTTGGCCGATAGCTGGTCCTGTACATCACCGGCCAACCGTTGCCGTCCGCAGGCATGTCATCGGAAACCCACACCCCTTCTCCGG
>DYLG01000246.1 GCA_020722215.1 Desulfomonile tiedjei | reverse complement strand
ATGTTGGCCATCGGCAGGGCCCTGATGGCTCGACCCAAACTGTTGATGCTCGACGAACCGTCCCTCGGATTGGCGCCAATTGTGGTCACCGAGGTTTTCCGCACTATCAGGGTCATCAACGCTGAAGGCATTTCGATTCTCCTCGTGGAGCAGAACGTCAGAAAGAGCCTTGAACTGGCCCGCAGGGCCTATATCATCGAAACCGGCAGAATCACTCGCCGGGCAACCGGCAAAGAGTTGCTCGACGACGCTCAAGTACGACAAGCCTACCTCGGGATGTGAATGCAGATGGCACAAGAATCCAAGCAATCGCCTGGACAAACAAGGCGTATCGAAGCATCATGGATTCTTTTCCGGCCTGAGAGCTAGGATAGGCACAAGCGAACTCCGTGAAGTGCCGCTCCCAGAGCGCCAACCATGTCGGGTTCATCGGGAACCAGCAGGTCGTATCCCGCAATCTCCCGAATCAGGCTCACTGCGCAGGCATTCCGAGCCACACCCCCCGAGAAAACCAAGGGATCGTTGACTGAAGTGCGCCTCAGCATCGAAAGAGAACGCTTCACCACCGAAACGTGCAAGGCCAGAGCGATGTCCTGGGGCCTATGTCCTCTGGCCATCAAGGAAGTGGCCTCAGTTTCCGCGAAAACCGTGCACATGCTGTTGATCGTCAATCCCGGTCGCCCGTCCAGGGCAAACACACCGAACTCCTCGACAGACACCTGAAAGCTTGTGGCCATGAACTCCAGGAACTTGCCCGTTCCAGCAGCGCATCGGTCATTCATCTCAAACTTCTGCACACGTCCTCCGGCATCAAGAGCAATGGCCTTCGTATCCTGTCCGCCAACGTCGAGCACCGACCTTGCCTGAGGAAACAAGTGTCTCGCACCCAGTGCATGTGCCTGGATTTCCGTTATTGCCTCTCCGTTGAACTCCTCCTGGACCAGCTTTCTCCCGTAACCCGTTGCGACCAGGCAGTCCCACTTCACGCCATTGACCAACCGACGAACCTGTGACACCGGGTCATAGGTGGTCTCGGTCTTCCCGAAAATCACCGGCTCACGCTCACGGTCGTCCAGCACTACGAGCTTGACTGTCCGCGAGCCCGCGTCCAATCCGGCAACAAGCATGTGTTCTCTCCAATCATCAGGCGCATTGCAACGCGCAGGAAGCGAAACACCACGGCTGCTTATTGAGCCTGCAACAGTTCTGCTCCGAAATGCATCGAGGTAAGAGGGCGGGTTTGAAACCCGCCCCTACAGAGAAATCTACTCTGCTTAAGACGATCGTCATAGCTTGTACGGCCCACTCCGGACCATGTTGGTATTCACGCTGCCCGTCGCGAACTGATCCTTTCAATGAATGCCTCTACTCGGGTCTTGAGTTGTTCAACGTCCTCCATGCTGTAGTCGGTGTCTATCCTCAACGTTGCTATGCCCTTTTCTTCCAGAGCCCGTTCCACTTGCAGGGACTCGATCTGATATGGTTGACAGAACTGGAGCCCGTAGTGAATTACGCCGTCAGCAGCATAGGTGGTGTACATTTGTCTCACATGTTCCAAGCGGTCGGGATTCGGCCTGAAAATTGCGCAGTCCACTTGAAAATAGCGATCCACTATGGCTTCCATGAGTTCGTCCACCGTGTTTCCGGAATCATTGGTGAGATTCCTCGTGCCTCTCTCTCCCACGCAGGACTCCTCGCCCACAATCACCGCTCCGGAAGTCTCAATTATCCACGGGAGCTTCCAGTTGGGCACGGCCATTGGACAGCCGGAAAGCAGGATGCGAGGCGCTCCTTTGGGAAAAACCCCGACTTGCGCCTTGTTTCTCCCTTCAAGCTCAGTGCAGATCTTGTTGACCGAATCGGTGAACCGGATCGGATCATCGTAGAAATACACCTGATTTATCAAGAGAGCATCAAGACCCGAAATCGGAGCCGGGTCCGCCTTGCGCAACGCACTCAACCGATGAATGGCTTTGCGTTTGCCGTTGACAATGTCGATTCCCTTTCTTAACCTTTGAGCGTCAATGGTGACCCCCGTCAAATCCTCGACGGCTTTCCTGAACCGCTCATACTCAGCCTTGAGTACGGCCCGGCCTTCGGATGATTTCATCTGGGGCAAGTCCATCACGTACAGGTTCGGTACCAGCGTCTTCAGGACCTCGTAAGACTTTTTCTTTCCATCGCAGGTGTTTTCGCCGACAATCATGTCCGCGGATTCGATGTATGGGCACACCTGGCCGAGCTTGAATCCGAAAGCAGACTTGATAAGTGAGCAGGTGTTTCTCGGCAAGAGCTTCTCGACCTCTTCGGTGGCAAAGTCCGCACCGGTGCACAATCCCACCAGGGTCGCGTCCGCTGCCCGTACGATCTCCTCCGGAACAAAAACGCAAAAAGACCCGATGACTTTGCGCCCCGCCTTTTGGCTCTCCAATAACTCCTTGATTCTCAGGCTATGCACTTCCGACATGACGAAATTGAAGTAATCCATACCTGCCGGACGGTTCTTCTGGCTGAGAAAGATGTCTTCGTAGCCCTTGCCCAAGACGCCCAGCAGTGCGTCGTGCGCTTCCAGGTTGAGTCCGAGATCTCTCCACATTTGTTCGTACTCGCCGCTCAAGGTGCGTCCTCCTTTCGGTTGTGACAACTGAACATGACCGCAGGCCTTGACATGGCCATTGGCTATATACGACATAGCCATCATCTATCATGTGTTGCCCACTTGTCAAGGCGAACCGCACGAAGAAAGCTTGGAAATGACAAAGACTGCCGCCCTGATCGTGCCAGCCGCTGTTAGGGCGGTGAAAGAAATCGTTCCGAAGGAATCTATACCGGACGTGCGAAGTTAGGGCCGAATTCCGAGGGAGTAGTCCTTCTAAGCAGGATATTCAGCATGCGTGTGGGTCGTAGCCTGCCGGCAGCGAACCAATCTCAATGCGCGGAAACGAGCGCAGTCCGAGGCCGCCACCAGGACCCCGGGCTACAGGGATACTGAGGCAAGGTCCCAAGTCTCGGCTGCTTCACCCTGCACTAAGACAAGGAAGAGCTTGCCCTGCTCTCGCCAGAATTCCGCGGAGTCGTTAAACACTTGCAGAGCGGTCTCGAAGTCTTCCGGAGACTCGACGGCAAACGCGTCGCAGTTGCGGAAGAGAATTAGGTAGCCGCCGGCCTCGTGCCATGACATGTCTGTGAGACAGTCGTCCAGGGCGTCCCAGTTCTTGCCGAAATAGTCAGGAAAGTACAGAGCCTCCGCGCAGCGGCCAAGGAATTGGTCCTTGTCGGTGACGTCTTCCCCAGGGATAAGGAAAAACGCTAGACTCTCAGAGCGGGCAAGCTCTTCCAACTCCTCGCTGGTGGGGTATCCTTCCAGGAAGTACACTCCGGAGGCGTCGGTATCATTAATGAGCCGGGTGAGGTTCTCCATTGGTTACTCCGCAATAAGCTTGAACGTTCTATAGTGGTCGTCCGTGAAGTAGAGTTCCCCTTTTGCTCCAGTCACGATGCGGCGAGGGCCTCTATCGCTCCTTCCCGGAGTCTTGACCGTGTATTCCTTGTAATACCCTTTAGGGCGAACAGGGAGCCTGCGCTCGCGATTCTGAAATGTCGTGCCATCTTTCCGGTAGGGGAAAGGTCCGCCCTGCTTAATCAGGTTCAACACGGTCCTTGCTTCCGGAGGCAGATCGACCGCGGAAATGGTAGGAAGTTGGTTGCCCTTTGTCTGCTGTTCTGCAAATTGGGAGTATGGCTGAGCGCTTTGCTGCATCGCTAGAGCAACAGTGTCGAGCGAGAGCCCGGCGAACAATGCGAGCAATGCGCAGAAAGCCACAACCTGCCTGACTGATCCGACCATGTTCTTACCTTCTAACCGTACCGGATGCCTGCGTGCACGGTACTTCAACGCTGAATCTCAGTCAATCGCAATCATCTTGATGCCGGCATCATCCGCCTCCGGAGCGTGCTGCGGTCATTGCAGGAAAGGCCTTGATACCGTAAGGAGAAGACGATATGGTCTTCCCGCAATATCCGGTTGAACATGCTGCCGTTCACCGCCACGGCGGGGTCGGCCGATTCCTTGTTGATGAAAGGTAACAGGTGATGAGCATGATTCGATGGCCATTGGGACGTAAAGCATTGTCCGCGACGTGTGCGGTGCTTGTCTTGGGGGCTTTTGGACTGGCGCAAGCAGTCGCGGAAGGCGTGGAAATATTGCCACGCTGGAAGAAAGGTGAAAAGGCAGCCTACAAGCTGGTAAAAAGTCGGGAAAGAGCGCGAGACGACAAGGCCACTCAGGAAGGCAAGAGCACAACTGATATCAAGATTGAGGTGATCCAGGCAGACAACCATGGGTTCGTCATGAGCTGGACCTTCGGTGAGCCCAAACTGGAAGGCCCGGGCGGGGTGGCTCAGCATCCCCTCATCAAGAGGATGGTCCAACTGGTCACAGGCACGAAGTTCCTGTTGGAAGTAGACAAGTCCGGCTCTCTCAAGGGGGTCAAGAACTGGGAGGAGATCAAGAAATTGACATCCCAGGCCCTGGAAATGATGATGAAAGAGAGTTTGCCAGAAGGACTGGACAAAGACAAGGCCGGCGCGTTCCGTTCCATGGTGGAGTCCATGCTGGCAACAAAGGAACAGATCGAGCAGCTTTGCACGCGGGAAGCCGAGTTGTTCTTCCTGCCGTTCGGGAAAAAGTTGGCGTCGGGGCAGCCCTTGGATTACGAGGTCAACCTGCCCAATCCGTTCGGCGGGGAACCGCTTCCCGGGCGTGGGCGCTTTGACCTGAAGACCTACGACAAGAGCAGCGGTCAAGCGGTCATCACCCGCACGCAAACGATATCACCGGAAGCAATGAAGCGATTCTTGGAAGACTTAGTCAAGAAGGCGACCGAGCAATTGGGCCAACCCCCGGCAACAGCGACGATGCCCAAGACCATCACCATAGAGGATTCATCGGAAATCGTCATAAATGTGCCGTCAGGATGGATCGAGAGTGTCACACTCACACGAACGACCAAAGTGGACGGCGCCGTTCAGATAGAGCGGCAAGAACTGCGCAGGACAGCCCTGCCTTAACGAAGTCACGGTTGCTCGCCGGTCAGTCCTTATTTGCAATGAAGACTTTTCCAGGCTGATCGCAGCCCTTGCCCGTGCCGCGGATTCACCATGGAAATGTAAGCGATCATGCCGTCCAGGTGGCGCGCGAAATCCGGCAGTCCGGCCCGGTTCTGGGCCTGGAGACCTTCTCTGGCCGCACGGTGGAGGATCGCCCGGACACGCCGCACCGTCTTTCGCTCCACGCCCGGCCGTTCATTGACCACGATGCCCGTGACGGACTGAGCACAGCTTTGCCGCTGAACACGAGTCTTCTTGCCGTTTATGCTGAAGCCTTCGTCTTCCACTACGTGGCGGACCCTGGCAAGGAGATAGCCTATCTCATTGGAGGTCTTGCCCGTGGAGGAGAAGGTCATGTCATCGGCGTATCTGGTGTAATTCCATCCCAGCCTGGCGCAGAGCCCCGAAAGCCGCGCATCGAGCTTGCGTGAGACAAGATTGCTCAGAGCCGGGCTCGTGCACGCGCCTTGGGGCAGGGCCCTGGGACCCGTGGCCACGAAGTAGACCTTGCCGTCATATTCCACTTTTCTTCTGGGACACTCAGTACAGATAAGAGCGAGAATCGTTCCAACTGCCGGGGAATAGCCAAAGCCCTGGAATAGCCCGTTGATCCTTGGAAAGGTGATCGAGGGAAAGAACTCTTTCAGGTCGACATTCACGACCACGCCCATGCTCACATGCGGCAGGGCATTGGTCAGAGTGCTGCGGCCCGTCAGGAACCCGTGAGCGGAATTGTGGGCCGGGATGCGATCCAGAATGTTGCGGAGAATCCACTGCTGCGACTGTGCCATAGTCTTGTGCGGAGAACTGAGCATCCTGGTGCCGCCTGACTTCTTTGGAACCTCGAAATGGACGTAGTGGCTGGTGCGGCTCGCTTCGGTGTGATACGCGAGCCACCTCAGGCGGGGAATGGTCA
>DYLG01000245.1:3829-6088 GCA_020722215.1 Desulfomonile tiedjei | reverse complement strand
CATTTTGGGCCGGGTTTTCAACCCGCCAGTCCGCCAAATTCATTCGCAACGAAATTACCGGCACATGCCACATCTCTCTGCCCGAAGCCATATCCGGACCTGCCGGGAGCCTGCGCAGCCGCACTACTGGGCTGAGGACCTGACAATCAGCACAGGGCACTTGGCGGTTCTCAGCACGTTTTCCGCTACGCTGCCCAACAGCATGTGTTTGAACCCCGTCCACCCGTGAGTCCCCATCACGATGAGGTCCATGCCCTCTTCTTCGGCCAGACGCACGATTTCTCTGGCGGGAATCCCTATTCCGGAGTAGGTCTTGACTTCGCCCAGCGTTCGCCCCAATTCATTGGCCAGGGATTCCAAGTCGCTCGCCACCGCCTCTTCCGTGCGACGGACAAGTTCCTGAACATCAATGGGCACTCTGTCTTCGTATGCCGGGAAGCCTGCCCACATATCCACCACATGGAGTATCGCCAGATCTGCCTGGAATACCTGAGCACATTCAACCGCCATCTGACGCGCCGGAACGGAATTTTCCGAAAAGTCCGTGCAAAAGAGAATATTCTTGACTGCCATGATAAGAACCTCCAATCCGAAGATGTTAATACGCTGCGGTTATCGCGGGATAAGATCCTGGACCGCCGACTATGGACGGCTCAACCAATCTGTCCGCCGGCACGTTGAGATCAATACCATGCGCCAAACGGACATCATTAGTCGCATTTCCACCTTGAGACCCGCATCAGACGAGCGGGCCTGAGTTCACGAATTCCTGTCTCCTGTTTTCACGATGGTCAACCACGTAGAGGAGCCTGGCCCCTTGTCTCATTTCATCGAGCATTTCGCTCATTCTTTCCCGATCCACGCCGTATGCTCTCACGTAAAGGTTCCTGTATCCTGCGGGCGATCGCTCGTAGTGCGTCAGTACGCTGACAAGACGACCTCCGTAGGCCCGCACGATGTCGGTGATCTCCTTGGCCGACCCCGGCCGATCTTCCATCTGAAGTGCCGGCAGGATACCCCTCTTTGACAAGCCGCTCATAGTGACCAGGGCTACAAGTATCCCTTTCTGAGAAATGCTCCCGGTGTCTTTGTCTCTTGGTGGTGAAGGGCAAAGGGGGCGATCCAAGGATCGCCCGCAAAAGAAGTACCGCGGCTATTGATTGAATCTGACCCTCACGTTGGTCACAGTCACGGGGTTCGCCGAATCGGCGTTGTCGCACTGGATAATCAGAGAGTGCACGTCGGTAGCGGCTGCGATGAAGGCATCCTGGTCTCCGCCAAAGTGCAGGACTATGGTCGCCGAGCCCGAGGCCGCAGGAGTCATGAACACGTCGCCGTAATTTGTGGGGCCGCTCCAGCACACCGGACCCCAGACTTCCGCGATCCACTGCAACATTGAGGGAGCGCCGTTGGCAAAGGAGAAATCAAGCGTAACCACAATCTGCCTTCCGGGCTGCAGCGCAGTGTACGGCACAGGGGAATCGAAGGCCACACAGCCTCCGCTGCACCACCTCCAACCGTCCCACGACATGGCAATGGATGCAAACTCCCGGACAAGAGCGGCAAACGCGGGATTGCGCCCTCCAGGGACAGTTGACTGGTTCCAATTCCGCTTGACTTTTTCCGTAAGCAGCCTGGTCAGATTACGGGGGCTCCTGAATATGGGCTCGGGCATCATGAACGGGCTGCTGCCTCTGCCCAATGCGTTGACGTCAAATCCCATGTTCACAAACGCGGCGACCGTATGGTAAGTGCTGTTGACGCGGTCATCCCCCACCTCGTACCTCACTGAGATCATCCCGTCTCGGGTCTTCAGTTCTCCTCCCGCGTTCCATCCATAGACGCTGCCGCCTTCCTCAAAGTGGTACCCGGCGAACTTGAGTCTGAAGTCCGGCCCATGGTCCCAAAGCTCATGAGAATATCCCACTTCAACGTCAAAGTTGGAGGGACCGTACCTGAAAACGTTGCTGATGGCTGTTCCATTGAACAGGCTTCCGTACCAGTTGAAGTTCAGATCGAACGCATCGCTGCCGGACAACAGGGCGGCAAATTCCAGACCAACACCCCCCGAACTCTGCCAGCGACCGGACAGTTGGGAAGCGTCATAGAAGCCGTTCACTCCGATGAGCATGTTCTTATTGAGGATCGTCCGATATCCGCCTCCCACGGAAAGATCAACCCTGCTGCGCGCCCCTCCCGAGACAGTTTTCCAGAAATCCTGCCATTCTCCGTGTGCTTCGCCGAAGACCACTTTATCGC
>DYLG01000245.1:0-3729 GCA_020722215.1 Desulfomonile tiedjei | reverse complement strand
GTTTTCCAGAAATCCTGCCATTCTCCGTGTGCTTCGCCGAAGACCACTTTATCGCACCCGAAGGCAATCGGGAGAACATAGTCCAGCGTGAAGCGGCCTGCACGAATTCCCTTGCCGAACTGCCACACGTAGCCAGCCTGCAGGTTGGGTACGGGAGGAAGGAGTCCGTGAAATAGCTGCGGTGTGAGGACTATCCAGTCGGATTCTGCGGCCCCGACCCCGGGCCAACCCGGCTGAGCAAAGGGGTTGGACGGACCGCTGCCGGGGGACATACCTCGCAACACGGTGGGCCCACTATAAAGTGACTGGGGAAGGCCCTGAGCCTGAGAGGAACTGACGAGCAAACAAAGGAGGAAAACGGCGGGCAGAACGGCGTAGACAGCGCGCGAGGCGCAGCGGCAGCACATATCCATACCTCATGGCCCATTGGGGCAATTCAGCAGACCCCCTCCGCCTTTCAGAGGAAAGAGTGTCGCCATCCACAAGAAAAAGAAAGCATCGGATATCCCCTGATTATCATTCCTCGACTGACCTGTCAACATCATTGCAGTAAGAAAAGGCGCCCACCCTGTAACCGGCGGAACCATGTGCTGCACTGTGCCTGCAAGAGGGCCCGAGATCGATCAAAGGTTTGTCTGACGATCGCTATTGAAGACCAAGACATGGAGGAATCGGAAATGAATGCAACAAGAATGGCATTGGCAACAGTGCTGACTGTTGCCCTAGTGCTGGCTTCGGCTACCGCCTGGTGCGGACGTCCGGCAACGGGGGACTTGAAGGGCGGCATTTTGCACGGTCCGGTCAAGCAACTGATATCCGGACACGTTGGCAGGCTGCTGGTGCTGAAGTCGCAAATCGGGATCACCGATGAGCAGAAGGATAAAATAGCGGCGGTGCTGCAGAAGCACCTCGATAAGATCGTTCCGGCTGCAACGACGCTCCTGGAAAAACGCCAGGCCCTTCGCGAGGCCATCTTGAAGCAACCTGCCGATGAAAAGGCGATTCGCGCCGCAGCCCAAGATCTGACCGGGTCAGTGGCTGATGCCTCGGTGCTCGCCGCGCGGGTGATCGCGGAAGTGAGGCCAATTCTCACCGAGAAGCAAATGCGGCTTCTGGAGAATTTCAGGGCAGACGCGCACAAGGCCACGATCGAATGGTTCAGTCAACTGGGCAAGTGACGGAGTGGCCTGGAGCGGATGAGCCAACCTTCGGGCGGCTCATCCGTGGACTACCCCGGCAAACTTGGATGTCATGTGGGAAATGTTGCCCTGTTGAGGGCATCGCAGGAACAGTGGGCCGAACTTTGGTCCATTCCTTTGGCCGGGGTGTCCTGATTATGATAATAGATCATGAGAAGCTTGTGCCGATTGTGTCTCCAAGGGGCTTCGCGGCCGATGAGAAAGGCCCGGACAATGATGCTCCGCATTTTCCGGCCTGGGTGCAGGAAGCCTGATGAGATGGAGCTTCGATCTGAAGAAGCGCCTTTTTCCGGAACGACATGGGTTGCCGGATTTTCGAGCCTCGTCGCCAAGGGTGTTGAGCGGGTGTGTTCCACGCAGAAGCAGGATGAACAGGATATCCGGGAAACCCTCTCAGGCAATGGGGAGGCGTACGCCAGGCTCGTGGGGCGTTACCAGGACGCGGTGGCAGCTCGCATGTGGAGATTCACCAGGAACGATACCGAGCATCGGGAACTCGTCCAGGAAGTCTTTGTTCAAGCGTACCTGAGCCTTAGCGGTTTTCGCGGGAAAGCGCCTTTCGAGCACTGGCTTGCCCGCATTGCTACCAGAGTCGGGTATCGATTCTGGAAGCGGCTTTCCCGAGCACGCTCCGCTCCGGGGATTCCTATAGAAGAAGTTGAACATCTGCTCACCCGGGAGCAGCATGAAATAGAGCCCGCAGACGCAGCGCGTGCGCTTCACGCTTTTCTGGGTGAGTTGCCGCCGCGAGACCGCCTGGTGCTGACGCTTCGATATGTTGAGGAGCGGGACGTAGAAGAGACTGCACAGCTTACCGGCTGGACGCAGACCATGGTCAAGGTCCAGACATGGCGAGCCCGCAAGAAGCTCAGAAGACTCCTTGAGGAATCAGGATTGGAGATAGGGCAATGAACGAAGTGGAAATCCTCCGAAAACTAGCGGCAGCGGCCGCCAGGGAACGTGTTCCCGGAGTGGACGTGGTCGGAGAAGTTATCCGGACCATCGGCGTGACCGGCGATGACGTGTACCGGCCACTGGCCTGGGTCGCAGGTTTCTCTCTCGCCGCGGCCCTCCCGATGGTCGTACTGGCTTACAATAATCTGGAAGCATTGACGGACCCTCTTCAAGAGATGTTCTTTGCATTTGCATGGATGACGCTATGAACCAACTGAATACACAATCTTTTTCTCACTCGACGGACTCGTCCCTCCCCCCCAAGCGCAAACGGTGGCGTGCGGTGTTGCTTGGACTGATTATCTTGATTTGCGGCTTTGCCATGGGTTCGGGAGTGACTGTCATTGTGGTCCGGAAGATGGCGCACATTATCCATACTCCGGGAGAAGCCCCCAAGAGGATCACCGAACGGATGAGACGAAAACTGGATCTCACCGATGCGCAGGCGGCAAAGGTTCAGGCTATCCTTACCGAACGAGAAAAGGCGCTGCTGGGAATTTTTCGTGAGATTCAGCCCAGACTGAGAAAAGAACTGGAGCGCACCAGGGAAGACGTGGCCGCTGTCCTCGATTCCGAACAGGCAAAGAAATGGAGGGAGCGCTTCGATTATCTGCAGAACAAGTGGGTTCCCCCACATGTTACAAACGAGCAGCCATGACAGGAAGCATACCGGCTACCGTTTGACAGACGGTGCTCCGTCACCCTGCGAACCGATCAGTCGATATCGCTTCCCGTAGTGGTCATGGTTATCTTGCCGTGTTTCACGCCTCGAGTGGAGATCAGCAACTCCCCTGCCTTCTTTACTTCCTCCACGCGGCCCCTCATGATGAGAACTTCAAGACAATTGTGCGCGTCGAGGTGCACATGAACCGAACTGATTATCAGGTTGTGTTTCTGATGCTGAATCTGAGTCAGTTTCTGGGCAAGGTCGCTTTGCTCGTGGTTGTAAACAACCGTTGCCGTGCCAACAACTTCATGATCCGATTCAGTCCACTGGTGCTCGACCAATCGGTCCCGGATCAGATCGCGGATGGCCTCGGATCTGTTGGTGTACCCTTGCCCTGAGATGAGCGTGTCGAACTTCCCCAGCAAATCATCGGGGATGGAAACCCCGAATCGTATGAGATCGGCCATCCTCACTTCCTCCGCGTTGAGTGTCCGGTTTCTGCGCGCAGCTTGGCAGCCCGCAGTCAGGCAAGTATACACCAAACCGGGGGGAACTCCATAGAGCTTTGGGCACAATGGAAGGGTTGGCCGGTGTCATTGCGCTTGGTCTGTCCCACGATGGTAACGCAGCATTTCGTTTGGGTCCGGCATAATCACCAAGGATACTCCGATCCCGACCTGGGCTAAAAACCCCGGCCGGCCGATGACTCGGCTGTTTGAGGCAGGAGGCTTCGCTAAAACAATTGTGTAGCGGTGAGAATTTGCATGCAATCGAACGAGAATAGGCCTTTCATGACGCCTCCGCTTTTCGGCCGTGCGGGTCGGTCAGTGGATATGAGAGGGTCAGCTCTATTCTTCCGGAGTTTTCCACGGGGGTGTTCAAATCGGCGATAAGCTATTGATATAGCGG
>DYLG01000244.1 GCA_020722215.1 Desulfomonile tiedjei | reverse complement strand
TCCATCGTAAGGTGCTGATAATACTGAGTGCGCGTTCATTTCTGCGAAAGTTGGGTTGGGCTAACCCAGTCTCTCTTCACGTCAAACGATTGTCACGTTTCGGAGGGCTGTCAAGGGAGCCCAGGCCTGGAAGGCCCTGGAGGCTGGAAAGGAGGTGTTAGACGGCGGATAACGAGTCCCGTAGGATGCGGTGACCAGCGGGAACCGCACCGGTCCAATCTTTCGGCAGACCGCGAGTGATGCGGTTCACTTCGCTGACCGCGTCCTACTACCAGGTGTAGGTCGGGCTCCACCCGACAGAGGTGGCGGGCAGAGCCGGCCCTACGGCTTCTTGAGGACAGTGTTGCACTGAAGACGAATAATATGCCGAGGGCCGTACCACGCGCTTCCGGTCACCGCATGTAGGTCGTGCGTCCCTTCGGGTCCTTTCGCGGGGTTTGAAGCGGTTCTGCTCCCGGTTTGCCGAGGCAGATCAGCGCGATGGGATCCTTTTCCGAATCTACGCCGAGGATTTGCCGCATTGCGGTCTTGTCGAAAAGGGTGAACCACAGTCCGGCCAGCCCCAGAGCATGTGCGGCAAGAAGCATGTTCTGAATGGCAGCGGCGCATGCGTGCTGATAAGCCAGGCCGCGGCCTTCTTCGGCGAACATGTCCGCACCTGTTTTCTGGGGGTCGCCTATGACTGCGATAATAAGCGGGGTTTGCTTGAGGAAGTCAACTCGGTACTTGTCCATCCACTTCCACCCGCTTTTTTCAAAGAGTTCCTTCTTGCGGAATTCCGCTTCGGAGAAAATCTTCTCTTTGGCTTCCGCTCCGGTGATCACGACGAATTCCCATGGTTGGTTGTTTGCCGGAGACGGTGCCCACACCGCTGCTTCGAGGATTCTGTCAATCGTTTCATCGTCAACGGCGTCGGGCAGGTAGCTCCGACAGCTTCTTCGCTCCTTGATGGCAGTGAAAAGGTCCATGCTCACATCCTTGTTGGGTAGAACGTAATCGTTGAAGACCGTTTCTTGGACACGGAAAATCAAACCACAAAGTCACCAAGGAGTCAAAGCACGATTCGTTTGGCAGCCGGCGTCTCTGGCGGCATTTTGAATGAATACCGGCGGGCCGCCGGTCCCACCAAGGCCGGTCCCGGCCGGATCTGCGACCGCATTTGTGCCGCATACCACTTGGGATCAAGCATTGACACCCCTTGTTCCAGAAGCCTGTCCACTTCACTGTTCCGGTAGTCGATCCAATTGAAGTCATGTGGGCCTGTCTTCGCGGAATGCCACTTGTTCAGTTGGTCCGGCTCCTGGGCGAGAGCCCACCCGATGATGCAGGCTTCGAAGTTCCTCTTGTACAGAAAATGGTGGAGCAATGCGGCCCACTCGAGGGTGTGCACATTCACGCAAATCCCCAGTTTGCCGAGATGGTACTGAATAATGGTGGCGGCGTTCTTCCTCTGGTCCTGACCCTGATTGGTGAGGATCGTGAACTCGAATCTTGTGCCGTCCTTGTCGAGGATCCCGTCTCCGTCCGAATCTTCCATCCTGCTTCGGCAAGCAGCCTCTTTGCCCCTTCGGGATTGTACGGATATTTCCTGACCTTTGGATTATGCCAATTCGTGGCAGGATTGTACGGAGTGTGGGCTACTTGGCCCATTCCCATGAGCACTGATTCGACGATGCTCTCTCGGTCGATTCCCATGGTGACGGCTTGCCTGACCCTCTTGTCCCTGAACTTACAATCCTGAAGGTTGTATGCCGGGTATGTGTACCCGAAGTTCAGGTAACTGTATTTCCTGAAATTCTGCCTGAACCATGGACTGCATGTCTGTCGTTTGAACTGCAAGGGCGTCAGTTGGGCCCAGTCCAGGTTGCCTGCCTTCAGTTCCGGAAACGACGTGGCTCTGTCCAGAACGACGCGAAATACCACTCCGGAAATGTAAGGTCTTCCTCTGAAGCAGTCAGGGTTGGCCTCGAGCACCATTTTTCCCCCGGGAATCCATTCCACGAATCTGGATGGCCCGGTTCCGACCGGAGCCCGTTGAAGAGTGCTGCGGGTGATGTCCTGAGCTTCCAGCAGGTGGGCCGGCAGCATGCCCGCCTGCCACGAGGCAAGCGCAGGCGCATACGGCTCATGATAGGTCACTTCGACGGTGTGCGCGTCAATAACCCCAAATTCCTTCACCTTCAGGAAATGGCTTGCATAGGGCGTCGGGGTCTTCGGATCCATATACACCCTGCAAGTGAATTCGACATCTCTTGCCGTGAACGGCTTTCCATCGTGCCACTTGACTCCCTTGCGCAGAAAGAAGCGAATGGTCTTCTGATCCTCGGAGATCCCCCATCTCTCTGCCAGGTCTCCTATGAGGTTAACGTTCTTGTCGTACCTGACCAGACCATTGAGAATCAGGTCCGTGACGCGGTGACTCGGCACGTCCGGAGCAAGGACCGGAAGCAGAACTGTGGCATCCTGGATGACACCTATCACCATCATGTCCCCGTACGCCGGTTCCGGAACCGTGCTCGAAGCTGACGGCGAGGCTCCGTTCTTGAAGGCATCAGGGGCCCGATGCTCATCCCCTCGGTCCCATGCGCTTGCAGCTATGATTATCGCCCCCATAAGGAGCCACGTTGTCAGCTTGATCATAGTCATTTGGTTGAACTCATATCCTCCATGTTCCGAGAGCGTATCGGGAACGCCAAATGTCGCCGCGCGGTCCGGACGTATCTATCCGATCGCGTCCCTGATTTCCCGGAACCGATCCGCGGCAGCGACAAACACATCGACCAGGACGGGATCGAAATGCTTGCCTCTGCCCTCAATGATTATTGAAGCGGCTTCATTGTGGTTGAACGCGGGCTTGTATCTCCTCTCCGTGGTCAGGGCGTCGTACACGTCGGCTATGGCCACGATGCGAGCAGAAAGAGGGATCTCGGCTCCTACAAGCCCGAAGGGGTAACCGGCGCCGTCCCAATGCTCGTGGTGGTGGTACGCGACCTCCATTCCGAGAGTGAGGAAGCTCTCTTCTCCCAACGTTGCAACTGCTTCCTTGAGAGCGTCTCCCCCCACCACAGTGTGTCGATTCATAATCCTTCGATCTTCCGGACAGAATTTCTCCGGTGACAGAAGAACGCTGTCAGGGATGGCCACCTTGCCGATGTCGTGGAGCACCGAAGACTGGACAAGATCTTCCGTGAAACTGGGCGACACCGAATAGTCTCGATCCGCGTGTCCAACGAGATGTTCACACAGCGCCCGGCAGTACTCCCTCATTCGGAGGAGATGCGCGCCGGTTTCTTCGTCCCTGGATTCGGCAAGCTTTGCCAGGGCCATAATGGATACGTCTTGAGTCTTCTTCACAAGCCCCAGTAGTCTAATGACTTCTTCGTGTTGTCGCACCTCTTCGGTGACATCGAGACCCATTCCGAGGATTGCCTCTACCGTTCCCTGTTCACCCGACATGGGAGATATGGCCAGGGATATGGTCAGGGTTCGGCCGTCCTTTGTCACCTGGCGCATCTTTCGATGAACTGCGCCGGTCTCTTTCTGAACGAGCGCCCGCAGGTCATCGACTATCTCCTTGGTGAGAGCATCCGGCGGATAGAGCATCGTTATTTTGGAGCCGACAGCCTCTTCCGCTGAATAGCCGAATATTCTCTCAGCTCCGGTGTTCCAGAACAGTATGTTCTGATCAGGATCAGTGCAGATGACGGATACCAGCGTGGAGCTGTTCAGAATTCCTTGCAACAGATTCTTGGGCCGGCGCAGGTGCGGGGCGAGTTTTGCGAACCTTCGTTCCAGATCGGACCCTTCTGGCAGAGAGGGATCTTCAGAGGATTGAGCGGTCCGGGCTTCAAGCAGCACGACCCTTTGCCGCAAGCGTTCCAACTCGGCCAGCAGTTCGTCTCTAGTCGCATTTTCGTATGCCATCTTCTTTACCGCCACACCCCCACGTATGTGAAAAGCGCTACCGATCGAGAACTTCTCTGACTTTCTTTGCCAGCGTTCTCAGGTCAAAAGGCTTGGGCAGGAAGTCAACCCCCTTTTCCAGTACGCCTCGCTGAACAATCGCGTGCTCAGCGTGGCCCGAAACGTAGAGGACCTTCATCAGGGGCCGATTTTGTGCCAGGCATTGGAAAAGGCTTTTCCCGTCCATCTGGGGGAGGACCACGTCGGTCACCATGATATGGATCGGCCCTTCGTATCCTGCGCAAAGGGCCACGGCCTGGTGCGGAGTGGCCGCGTGAACCACCCGATAGCCGAGCATTTCCAGCGCTTCCACTGTAAGGCCGCGGACACTGTCTTCATCTTCGACCACCAGGACGGTCTCGCCCGCACCTCGATGCACCTCGACGGAATGCGGCTTGTCGGTGGTCTCGGCAGACCCCTCGGCCCTAGGGATATATATCTTGAATGTCGAGCCTTTTCCCGGTTCACTTTCTGCCACGATGTGGCCACTGTGCTGCTTAATGATTCCATATACGGTGGCAAGGCCAAGGCCGGTGCCCATGCCTTTGCCCTTGGTGGTGAAAAACGGTTCGAATATCTGAGAAAGGGTGTCCGCGGTCATTCCCTGGCCGGTATCGGAAACACTGAGCATAACATACGGACCTGCCTTCACTTCTGAGTGAGAATGGGCATACTCTTCGCCCAGGAAAGCATTGGATGTCTTGATAACTAGCCTTCCGCCGCCGGGCATTGCGTCGCGGGCATTGACGGCAAGGTTGAGCACAATTTGCTCGATCTGCGTCTGGTCGCCCCTTACTTTGCCCAGCGAAACGTCGAATAAGGTGACCAGCTCAACCTCTTCGCCGATCAACCGATCGAGAATAGTGCGCATATCCGCGATCAGGGCGTTGAGATCTATGATTTTGACATCGAGAACCTGCTTACGGCCAAAGGCGAGTAGCTGTTTGGTCAGTCCGGCCGCTCGCTCTGCGGCCCGGTTGATCTGGAAGACCTTCTGGCGATTAGGATCCTGGCGATCCAGATTGTTCAGTAAGATGCCTGCGTAACCGATGATCGCTGTGAGCAGATTGTTGAAGTCGTGGGCCACACCCCCTGCCAATCGGCCTATGGCCTCCATTCTTGCCGCCTGCCGGAGCTGTTCCTCGAGGCGCTTGCGCTCCGATACGTCGTCAAACACGCCCTGGCATCCGCAAACCCTGCCCTCTGCGTCCCTCACAGGCGCGATCACGATCCTGAAATAGCAGTACTTTCCCCACTTGCTTGTATATGGCGCTTCCGTAACTATCAGTCGCCCTTCCTCCATACAGCGCCTGAAAATTTCGGAGATCCCCGCCTGAACCGTCAGAGGAAACGTCAGCACATTGATCTGTTTGCTTGCCTCCTCTGAGGGAGAGCCGAGGATTTCAAGGAGGCTGCGGTTCAGTTCCAGGATTCGACCTTCCCTGTCGACGATCAGAATCCCTACCGGAGCGTGGTCAAAGAGGGACCTGTACCTCTCTTCACTGATGCGAAGCGCTGCTTCCGCTTCTTGCTGTTCGGTAATATCCGAAATCGTGATAATAGTTCTTGCCGCGGGGTGGGAAGGATCAAGGCCGCGGGCCCGGATGTGGCCGTAAAATTTCTTGCCTTCCCTTGTCTTGAGCTGCGCGTCAAAGTCGACATTTTCCCCGGAGCGGAGTTGTTGGCCCAAGATTCGGTCGGCACGCCGATACTCACCTTCCGAGGCATAGATTTCGCGAAAGTGAGTTTCCGGAAACTCTCCCTCCGGCTCGAATCCAAGCATGCTGCGCATCGCCTGGTTGGCCCAAACAAGGCTACTTTCTTCGGCAAGACCTATGCCTACGGGCGAGGCGGAAAGGACGTGGGTGAGCAGCCTCTCCATTGCGCCCATGGCTTCTTCCGTTTGTTTGCGCTCAGTGACGTCAATGAAAGTCCCGGCCATCCGAAGGGGATGGCCGCCTGATTCCTTTTCGATAACTTTGCCGCGAGCCATTATCCATTTCCACTCCCCGGACTTTGCCCGTGCTCTGTACTCGGCCTCGAAGGACGGATCCGTGCCGTTCAGATGGCGTAGGACCATTTCCATAACGCGGGACTGATCTTCCGGATGGAGCAGGCTTTTCCATGTGTCAAAGGTGTGTTCCATTTCCTCCAATC
>DYLG01000243.1 GCA_020722215.1 Desulfomonile tiedjei | reverse complement strand
CGAGCCTGTGTCGATCAAGTTTCTCAAGGCGTTCGCGGCAGAGCGCGCCATGTCCACCCGGCTGTACCGCAATCCCCAAAAGGCGCCTGAAAACGGCCATAAGATCTGCATCGTCGGCGCAGGTCCTGCAGGACTCAGTTGCGCCTACTATCTCGGCCTCAAAGGATACGCGGTTTCGGTGATCGAAGCGCTGCCGATGGCAGGCGGCATGATCATGGTCGGCATTCCCCGCTACCGCCTCCCCCGAGAGGTGATCGACCGGGAAGTGGCCATGCTCGAGGATTTGGGTGTCGAATTTCGTTTCGGGACATCTTTCGGGAAGAATGTGACAATCGATAGCCTGAAATCCGAGGGTTTTGAGGCGTTTTTCTTCGCCATCGGTGCGCATCGCTCTTACAAGCTCAACATCCCCGGCGAAAATGATTATCCCCAGGTCATCGAGGCGATTTCCTTTTTGAAGAATGTGGCGCTTGGCCAACGGCACAGGCCGGGCCGCAGGGTGGTCATCGTCGGCGGCGGCAATGTCGCCATCGACGCCGCCAGAACGAGTCTTCGGCTTGGCGCCGAAGAAGTGGTGATGGCCTACCGCCGGACCCGTGCGGAAATGCCGGCGGATATCGAGGAAGTCGAGCAGGCCGAAGAGGAAGGCATTCAGATTTCCTTTCTGACCATTCCTGCTCAGGTTGTCGGCAAAGATGGAAAGGTTGCGGCGCTTCGCTGCATCCGCGCGGAAATGAAGGAGCAGGAAGGCGGAAAACGTAAGGTCCCGGTTCCCATCGAAGGCAGTGATTTCGACATCGAAACGGATGCCATTATCTCCGCCATCGGCCAGCAAGTCGATCATGGATGTTTAGAAGAGCTCTCCGAGCTCAAATGGTCCCGAAGAAAAACGATCGAGACCAATACCGTCAGCATGGAAACATCGATACCGGGTGTGTTTGCCGCAGGCGATGCGGTCTCAGGGCCTGCCACGGTCATCGAGGCCATCGGCGGCGGCAAGCGGGCGGCTCTGGCCATCGACCGATACATCAACGGCATACCGCAACCAAAAGGCAGACCGGTTCCGGTGCGCCGTGGTCGAATCGATTTTCTCGAAGTGCCGGCAACCACCAAGATGATCCTCAAACGGGCCGACATGCCGCTTCTCAACATCGATCGGCGCCGTACCACGTTCCAGCAGGTGGAACTCGGATTTACCGAAAACATGGTGCGTGAGGAGGCCAGGCGGTGCCTGCGATGCGATGTATGCATCCGGTGCGGGAAATGTGTCGAAATCTGCCGGGACAAGATGGGTATCGATGCCCTTTCGATGGGATACATCCACTTCGATCAGCCCGACCCGACGGACTATCGGATTACCGCCGAGCGATGTATTTTGTGCGGCGCCTGCGCCGCAAACTGCCCCACCCATGCCATGCGTATCGAGGATCGGGGAGAGGAGCGGATACTGAGCCTTTGCGGCACCATTCTCAACCGGCAGAAGCTCTTGTTCTGCGAGGACTGTCATGCCATTTTGGGGACAACGCGGTACCGGGAATTCATCCGAAAAAAAACAACATCGACCCCGTCCCCTGAAGACATGCTGCTGTGTGAATCCTGTCAGCGCAAGCGCCATGCCGGAGCCCACGACGAGACGACGCCGGTGTGAACCGTACCTGAACAAAAATCCTCGGAGCGACATTTCGCCGGAGGGCTGGCTGTTTTGCGATGCAGCGTAAACTTACCCGTCACCCGGCTCATGTCGGACAACAACGGAGGTTCCGTTCAGGCACTCGAACACGATAGGATACCGTAGGAACGCAAGCAACAGGAGGTTTCCGAAATGTCATTTCATAAAGGTCAAAAAGTCGAAGTATTTCAAAAATCGAACGACGAAGCCTGGGAAAGTCACATGGATGAGCTGATCGGCAGGCATGGCATCATCACGGATCCCGATACATCCATTAACGATCCCGAATCGCTCGTCGAGGTCAGCATCAACGGCAAGGGTACGTTTCGTCTGCCTCAGGATTGTCTGAGGGCATTGTAAACGGAGCGAACAGTCCCCGGTGCAAAAAACTGCACCTTTCGTACGCCGAATGCGCAGCACAGCGAAGCGGACAAAGCCATCGGTTTGAATGCAAACTGGAAGAAGGGAATCACGGGATGATTCAGATTACGATAAACGGGCAGGATATCGAAGTTGAAGAGGATACTTCGTTGATGACGATACTCCGGAAAGAAGGAATCGCCATTCCCTCCTTATGCTACCATCCTGCACTTTCGCATCCCATCGCATCTTGCAAACTTTGCGCCGTCGAGATCATGAACACTGATGCCGGCGCCCCCGGAAAAATCAAGCTTGCCTGTACGTTGAAAGCGCAAACAGGTCTGGTGGTCGAGACAGATACCGAAGCAGTTCGTCAGGCCAGGACAACAGCCATCAACCATCTCTTATCGCTGGCCCCCCAATCGGAAATCCTTCTTCAGATCGCCGAACGTTTCCAACTGCCGACCACACCGGCCCCTGACGGATGCATCCGTTGCAGGCTCTGTGTTCAGATATGCAAAGAAATCGTTGGCGCAAACGCACTTCGAACATCTCGTATCAACGACAGAACCTTCGTCGTTCCGGATCCGGGCAATTGCATCGGCTGCGGCACCTGCGTCAACATCTGTCCGACAAAGGCCATCCGGATCGAAGACAAGGACAACGTGCGAACGATCTCCATCCGGGATGAGATCATCGGCAGGCATCCCCTGCTGCGATGTGAAGGATGCGGAGCCATGTTCACAACGCCTCGCTTCCTGGATCACGTTCATAGCCGATCTACGGAACATCATCCCGATGTCAAGGAGCAACATCTCTATTGCCCATCCTGCGCCAAACTGATCCGGCGATCGATCGGGGCGCTATAGGATTTTCATATCCATAGATGGAACACCCGTTCAGATGAGTCCGATCCGCTGGAGCAATTGCCGATTGGATGCCGCCAAAAACGCCGGATTGTGCAAATCCTCCTTGTTGTAACGCAGCGGATTTCCATTCATATCCACCACAGTGCCCCCCGCAGCCTCCAGCACAGCCTGACCTGCCGCAGTATCCCATTCCCAGGTAGGGCCGAGTCTCGGATAGAGATCGGCCTCTCCGGCTGCAACGGCGCAGAACTTCAGGGAACTTCCCCTGCTGATGGCCGAATGCTCCGGAAGCCTTCCCAGAAATGCCCTCAACGAATCGGAAATATGGGATCGGCTGTGAACCACGCGAAGCTTTGCATTTTCCTCGGAAACATCTAACTGCAGCATGGTCTTGATACCACGAAACTCCCTGCGGCATCCGACATTACGATCCCCGATATAGAGCAAATCGAGAACCGGCACATACACCACACCCATGACGGGCTGTCCTTCCTCGATCAGTGCAATATTGATGGTGAATTCCCCGTTTCGGTGAACGAATTCCCTGGTCCCATCGAGCGGATCGATCAACCAGAACTGGCGCCAGTGCCGTCTGATGTCAAAATCGACTGCCTCTCCCTCTTCCGACAGAATCGGAATGTGGGGATAGCGTTTCTGAAGTCTGCTGCTCAGGATTGCATGGGCCGTTGTATCGGCCACGGTGATGGGCGATGCATCGGCTTTTTGTTCGGTGGAAAAATCGCCTTCGTAAATTTCGAGAACTGCTTTTCCAGCTTCCAAAGCGATCAAACCCAGAAATTCCGCGTTGATATACTCTCCGTTCATGTGTTGTAACCTTCCAGCGGTTGATAAGGCCTCATGACAACAATCGTCTATTCCCTCGCATAGCCCTCTCGTTCGAGATAGAGCAGCACCTCCTGTGCAGCTTCATCCGGGGTGATTTCCGTCGTATCGATCATCACTTCCGGGCTCTGCGGAGGCTCGTAAGGATCACTGATGCCCGTAAATTCGGGAATCAGGCCGGCTCTGGCCTTGGCATAGAGCCCTTTTCTATCCCGCATTTCACATACATCAAGGGGTGTGGAAACATAGACCTCGATAAAACCGCCATAGCTGGAAATGAGGGACCTGATCTGGTTGCGTGTGGCAGCATAAGGGGCAATGGGGGCACAGATGGCGATCCCCCGGTTCTTGGTGATTTCGCTGGCAACAAAGCCGATCCTGCGGACATTGATATCGCGATGCTCACGGGAAAAACCCAATTCGCTGGAAAGGTTCTGCCGAACGATATCGCCGTCGAGAAGGCTTACAGGCCTTCGGCCCATCTCCTGAAACCGCGCATAGAGAATTTTGGCGATGGTCGATTTGCCGGCGCCCGACAATCCGGTGAAGAAAATGGTAAAACCCTGCCGATGTCTGGGAGGATAAGCCGTACGGAGCACATCCAGTACCTCGGGGAATGAATACCATTTCGGAACGATTCGGCTGTTCCGTAAGCGATCCATGAACTGCTCATCGTTCATGCTGCGCGTTGGGACATCCTGTGAAACGCAGGTACGCGGCAAATGCCGATCCTCCTCGACCAGGTAGATCATTTCTTCCATATCGAGAATTTCGATCCCGAGCTCATGCTGATAGGCCAAGGCCGATTGTTGCGCCGTGTTCTTTCCATAACACGTCTTGCCATCCGCCGATTGCGGGCTGGCGTGATTCGGCCCCACAATGAAGTGGGTGCATCCGAAATTCCGCCGGATGATGGCATGCAACAGCGCCTCCCTGGCCCCTGCCATGCGCATGGCATAGGGCAGAAGACTCAACTGCATCATATTGGCCGGATAGTGGCGCTGAAGGGCGAGATAACAGTGAATGCGTGTAAAATCGTCGATGTCCGTTGCAAGGCCACCGTGCGTCACCGGATGAATCAACAGGTTCGCTTTGGCCCGTTCCATCGCCAGAAGCGTCATGGCATATTGGGATCGATGAATGGGATGACGGGTATGGAATCCAACGATTCTTCGCCATCCAAGCTTACGGAACAGAGATCGAAGCTCTTTGGGGCTGTGGTGATGGCTTTTAAAGGCCGAATGGATGGGGTGCTGAATTCCTTCAATCGTTCCGCCGACATAATGGGTGGCAACGCGACTCATCAGGTGAAAGACACCAGGATGTGTCGTATCCCCCGTGCCAAAGACGACTTCGGCCTCCCGTTCCTTGTCGATCGGCCACATATCCTGCACACACAGGACGGCGAGCATGAACCCTTCCGGGTCGCGCAGTGCAATCTTTCGACCCTGCTCGATGCCGGGGTGTTTCTTCGGATCGACATCCAGGCAGATAGGCAGGGGCCAGAGCATACCGTTGGACAGGCGCATGCAACTCAGTACCGATTCATAATCCTTCCGGCACATGAAGCCCTTCAACGGAGAAAACCCCCCGTTCATCAGTAGCCCGAGATCGGATACCGCCGCCCGGGAAAGCATCAGGCTGGGAAATTCCCGGGATCGCTTTTGCAAATCGGCCCTCTGCTCCGGATCGACGATCAGATCGATCAGGGTTCCCCCATAGGCTTTGACGGTCATGAGGGATCCTTTGGGGATAACTCCCCCATATCGGGTGCAGCATCACGCGACAAGATCAGTCGTGTGACATTGACACCCATCCGGTCTCTCTCGTATACGACCCGATCCACACACCGGGAGATGATGTACATGCCATAGCCGCCTTCCTGCGTGCCGTCAAACTTGGGTGCAGGAACCTGGTTTGGGTTGAAGGCGGCGCCACGATCAAAAAATTCAATCTGGATATGCCTCCGTGTCAGCCGGGCCAGCATCTGAATCTTTCCCCCTGATTGATTCCGATAGGCATGCCGCATGATATTGGTGACCACTTCGGTCGCCGCAAGCGTCAACCGATCGATCAGCAGATCGTTCAGAGGATTGTCCCGATCCAACTTGCAGAAATCCTGAATGAATTCCCGGACAAGCGGAACATGGACCAGCTTGTTTTCAAGCTCGAGAGAGGCCTGGATCAGTACGTTATCCTGACTGATATTCGAAAATGCGACAGCCACAGCGGTAAAATCATCCTGAAATGTTTCCGAACCGCTGAAGCGCACGATATCGTCCTTGACATGGTGGATCAGTCCATAACAACCCAGCATTCGATGAGCCAGTACACTCTCGACAAGCGCCTGCTCACCGAATTGGCGGCCTTTTGCATCCATGGCTTC